>NZ_JBHVTN010000027.1:0-1127 GCF_042884655.1 Pseudarthrobacter sp. NPDC058119 | reverse complement strand
CAGCTCGCGTACCGCTTTAATGGGCGAACAGCCCAACCCTTGGGACCTACTCCAGCCCCAGGATGCGACGAGCCGACATCGAGGTGCCAAACCATGCCGTCGATATGGACTCTTGGGCAAGATCAGCCTGTTATCCCCGAGGTACCTTTTATCCGTTGAGCGACGGCCATTCCACAATGTACCGCCGGATCACTAGTCCCGACTTTCGTCCCTGCTCGAGATGTCTCTCTCACAGTCAAGCTCCCTTGTGCACTTACACTCGACACCTGATTGCCAACCAGGCTGAGGGAACCTTTGGGCGCCTCCGTTACTTTTTAGGAGGCAACCGCCCCAGTTAAACTACCCATCAGGCACTGTCCCTGACCCGGATTACGGGCCGAAGTTAGATGTCCAAAGTGACCAGAGTGGTATTTCAACGATGACTCCACCCGAACTGGCGTCCGGGCTTCAACGTCTCCCACCTATCCTACACAAGCCACTCCGAACACCAATACCAAACTATAGTAAAGGTCTCGGGGTCTTTCCGTCCTGCTGCGCGTAACGAGCATCTTTACTCGTACTGCAATTTCGCCGAGTTTATGGTTGAGACAGCGGGGAAGTCGTTACTCCATTCGTGCAGGTCGGAACTTACCCGACAAGGAATTTCGCTACCTTAGGATGGTTATAGTTACCACCGCCGTTTACTGGGGCTTAAATTCTCAGCTTCGCCTTGCGGCTAACCGGTCCTCTTAACCTTCCAGCACCGGGCAGGAGTCAGTCCGTATACATCGTCTTGCGACTTCGCACGGACCTGTGTTTTTAGTAAACAGTCGCTTCCCCCTGGTCTCTGCGGCCCCGATCCCCTCCACACCGCGTGGGTGTATCAAGGTTGGGGCCCCCCTTCTCCCGAAGTTACGGGGGCATTTTGCCGAGTTCCTTAACCATAATTCTCTCGATCGCCTTAGTATTCTCTACCTGATCACCTGTGTCGGTTTGGGGTACGGGCGGCTAAAACCTCGCGTCGATGCTTTTCTCGGCAGCATAGGATCACCAAATCCCCCCATACGGGGGTCCCATCAGATCTCAGGCACCATGAGTGGCGGATTTGCCTACCACTCGCCCTACATCCTTAGACCGGGACAACCATC
>NZ_JBHVTN010000025.1:0-1445 GCF_042884655.1 Pseudarthrobacter sp. NPDC058119 | reverse complement strand
GGGCTCTTCGCGGTTCGTGGGGAAACGGGTCCCTGAGATAAGCGTCATGCCGCCGTCCGGACGGCACTTCTCAAGAGGATAACCGATTTGTAGTTGGCTGCATTGCGGTAGCCGCGGGCGGTGCGCTTGATGTTTTTTATCGCGGTGTTGTTTGCTTCGACCTTGCCTGTCGTGGCGCCGGTAATGATCAGCACCTCGATCTCTTTCCACCACCTGCAAACAGTTCGGTAGAGCCTGTTCGACTCCGGTCTGGCTGCTGCCTTCACGAGTTTTTCGAGCTCTGTTTTCGCTGCCGCGGCGTCTTCCAAAGAGCCGGCGCGGAGCAGTACCCGGAGCTGTTCTTTGACCTGCCAGACCGCTCGGAGGGTGCCAGTCGGATCGTCGACGGCGAACACTTCCTCCAACCGGAGCGCCGCCCTGCAACTGAGTCTGTCGCCACCGCGCAGCAGCAGCATCCGGTGCGCCCAGGCCTTGTCGATCGCCCGGCCGCGGCGACCCTTGACCTGCTGGGAGAGGTTCTGCCGGGTCTCGGTCATGACCTGATTGGCCAGCGAGATCAAGTGGAAGTGATCGACCGCGACAGCGGTGCGCGGAAGCCACATCCGCAACGCCTTCCTGAACGCCGCAGAAGGGTCGATCGCCACTACCTGAACGGCCAACCGCCACTCCAGGGGCCGGGCGAACAGCCAGTCCCCAACGCCCTTGTGATCCCGGCCGTCGACCACACCGAGGACCTGCCCGGTGTCCAGGTCCACGATAGTCGTCATCCACGGCTCGAACCGGGTCCACGCCTTCGTTGACGGGTCCTGGAAGTAGCGCACGGACCGGAAACGGTGTTCATCGATGCCGAGCATTCGGGGGCTGAGCTTGTCCACGTCGGGCAGCTGCAGCAGGCACGCTTCCGTCACCGCCGCCCGGACCATCCACCAGGACACGGCGAACCCGGCTGCTGCTTCCGAGACGGCCCGGCCGGACCGGATCACCGCGTCCACGAGCTGGTCCCGCAGCCGGCTAGTGGAGCGGGCACGGCGCGGGACCTGCGGGGTGGATTCGAAGAACGACAGCCGGTCGCAGGCCGGTTCTTCGCAGTACCAGCGGTACTTGGACCAGAGCACGTCGACTGGCCCGGCCACAGGAATATCCCGGAGCCGTTGGAAGCGGCGCTCCTTCCGCCGGGAAGCAATGACACCGCAGCTCGGGCAGCCCGGTAGCTCGTCAGTTTCGATGATGACCTGCCGCCGGCCGGCAGTGATAGTGGTGGAAATGACGCGGTAGTCGGGCAGGTTGAAAAGGATGGTGGCAGCGTCGGCTGCGACCCCGGTAGGCTCGATCAAGGCTCGTGGTCCTGTTCCAGGTTGAATGCTAGACACACTCATCCCAGCAGGGCCACGGGCCCCTTTGTCTTCAACGACACGAACTCATATCCCCATCAACCGCGAAGAGCC
>NZ_JBHVTN010000024.1:0-1466 GCF_042884655.1 Pseudarthrobacter sp. NPDC058119 | reverse complement strand
ATGTGATCTTCCATATAAAAAACCCAGTTCATCATAAACTGGGTTAAGATAGCTTGGCGGCGTCCTACTCTCACAGGGGGAAACCCCCAACTACCATCGGCGCTGAAGAGCTTAACTTCCGTGTTCGGTATGGGAACGGGTGTGACCTCTTCGCTATCGCCACCAAACCATTGAGAGTGTTCTCTCAAAACTAGATAACAGTAAGCATACATTCAAATTGGTTAAGTCCTCGATCGATTAGTATCAGTCAGCTCCACATGTCGCCACGCTTCCACCTCTGACCTATCAACCTGATCATCTTTCAGGGATCTTACTTCCTTGCGGAATGGGAAATCTCATCTTGAGGGGGGCTTCATGCTTAGATGCTTTCAGCACTTATCCCGTCCGCACATAGCTACCCAGCGATGCCCTTGGCAGAACAACTGGTACACCAGCGGTGCGTCCATCCCGGTCCTCTCGTACTAAGGACAGCTCCTCTCAAATTTCCTACGCCCACGACGGATAGGGACCGAACTGTCTCACGACGTTCTGAACCCAGCTCGCGTACCGCTTTAATGGGCGAACAGCCCAACCCTTGGGACCGACTACAGCCCCAGGATGCGATGAGCCGACATCGAGGTGCCAAACCTCCCCGTCGATGTGGACTCTTGGGGGAGATAAGCCTGTTATCCCCGGGGTAGCTTTTATCCGTTGAGCGATGGCCCTTCCATGCGGAACCACCGGATCACTAAGCCCGACTTTCGTCCCTGCTCGACTTGTAGGTCTCGCAGTCAAGCTCCCTTGTGCCTTTACACTCTACGAATGATTTCCAACCATTCTGAGGGAACCTTTGGGCGCCTCCGTTACATTTTAGGAGGCGACCGCCCCAGTCAAACTGCCCACCTGACACTGTCTCCCGCCCCGATAAGGGGCGCGGGTTAGAATTTCAATACAGCCAGGGTAGTATCCCACCGACGCCTCCACCGAAGCTAGCGCTCCGGCTTCTCAGGCTCCTACCTATCCTGTACAAGCTGTACCAAAATTCAATATCAGGCTGCAGTAAAGCTCCACGGGGTCTTTCCGTCCTGTCGCGGGTAACCTGCATCTTCACAGGTACTATAATTTCACCGAGTCTCTCGTTGAGACAGTGCCCAGATCGTTACGCCTTTCGTGCGGGTCGGAACTTACCCGACAAGGAATTTCGCTACCTTAGGACCGTTATAGTTACGGCCGCCGTTTACTGGGGCTTCAATTCGCAGCTTCGCTTACGCTAACCGCTCCTCTTAACCTTCCAGCACCGGGCAGGCGTCAGCCCCTATACTTCGCCTTACGGCTTCGCAGAGACCTGTGTTTTTGCTAAACAGTCGCCTGGGCCTATTCACTGCGGCTCTCTCGGGCTTGCACCCTAACAGAGCACCCCTTCTCCCGAAGTTACGGGGTCATTTTGCCGAGTTCCTTAACGAGAGTTCTCTCGATCACCTTAGGAT
>NZ_JBHVTN010000023.1:0-1617 GCF_042884655.1 Pseudarthrobacter sp. NPDC058119 | reverse complement strand
AATCCCCCCATACGGGGGTCCCATCAGATCTCAGGCACCATGAGTGGCGGATTTGCCTACCACTCGCCCTACATCCTTAGACCGGGACAACCATCGCCCGGCTCGGCTACCTTCCTGCGTCACACCTGTTAATACGCTTGCCTCCCAGGATCAGGTCCCGCGCTCCACCAAAACCCTTCACCCACAAGGGGTGTCGGGCAGGTTTCGGGCGGTTAGTATCCCCTGTTCAACATGGACGGTTTTTCGCCGGTACGGGAATATCAACCCGTTGTCCATCGACTACGCCTGTCGGCCTCGCCTTAGGTCCCGACTTACCCAGGGCAGATTAGCTTGACCCTGGAACCCTTGATCATTCGGCGGACGGGTTTCTCACCCGTCTTTCGCTACTCATGCCTGCATTCTCACTCGTGTAGGCTCCACCACTGGTTTACACCGCAGCTTCACCGCCCACACGACGCTCCCCTACCCATCCACACTCCTGAACCATGACGGCTTAGAACATGTGTGAATGCCACAACTTCGGCGGTGTACTTGAGCCCCGCTACATTGTCGGCGCGGAATCACTTGACCAGTGAGCTATTACGCACTCTTTTAAGGGTGGCTGCTTCTAAGCCAACCTCCTGGTTGTCTGGGCAACTCCACATCCTTTCCCACTTAGCACACGCTTAGGGGCCTTAGTTGGTGGTCTGGGCTGTTTCCCTCTCGACTATGAAGCTTATCCCCCACAGTCTCACTGCTGCGCTCTCACTTACCGGCATTCGGAGTTTGGCTGACGTCAGTAACCTTGTAGGGCCCATTAGCCATCCAGTAGCTCTACCTCCAGCAAGAAACACGCAACGCTGCACCTAAATGCATTTCGGGGAGAACCAGCTATCACGAAGTTTGATTGGCCTTTCACCCCTACCCACAGCTCATCCCCTCCATTTTCAACTGAAGTGGGTTCGGTCCTCCACGACGTCTTACCGTCGCTTCAACCTGGCCATGGGTAGATCACTTCGCTTCGGGTCTAGATCACGCCACTCACACGCCCTATTCAGACTCGCTTTCGCTACGGCTGCCCCACACGGGTTAACCTCGCGACGTAACACTAACTCGCAGGCTCATTCTTCAAAAGGCACGCCGTCACAACTACAAGGCTGCTCCGACGGATTGTAAGCACACGGTTTCAGGTACTGTTTCACTCCCCTCCCGGGGTACTTTTCACCTTTCCCTCACGGTACTGGTCCGCTATCGGTCATTAGGGAGTATTTAGGCTTATCAGGTGGTCCTGACAGATTCGCACGGGATTTCTCGGGCCCCGTACTACTTGGGATACTCTCACAGGCGGTACAAACACATTACGGTTACGGGACTAACACCCTCTCTGGCCGGCCTTTCAAAACCGTTCACCTATGCGCGCACATCACACCCCACCAGCCCGGCAGAACTGGTACGGAAAGTCCCACAACCCCGACCATGCAACGCCCGCCGGCTATCACACATGGAACGGTTTAGCCTGATCCGCGTTCGCTCGCCACTACTAACGGAATCACTATTGTTTTCTCTTCCTGCGGGTACTGAGATGTTTCACTTCCCCGCGTTCCCCCCACGCACCCTATGTGTTCAGGTACGGGTCAC
>NZ_JBHVTN010000022.1:0-1786 GCF_042884655.1 Pseudarthrobacter sp. NPDC058119 | reverse complement strand
TCCATCATTCAGGATCCGAATCGAAAAGAAGACCGCCCCACACCGAATTCCAGCACCCTAAAGAGCAACCAGATTCTGGCTTTGAATTGGGGGTTTTGGCCACCCGGTGATCAGTTCTTCACTGTCTCCCCCGCGGCGACTTAGAAAACAATACACGCACACAACCCGCACCACAAATCGGCCCAGCCCCCTCCCCTACCATGCCAAAAACCCCGGAAAACCGCGGTTTCCAAGGTTCAAGCGAGGGTTTTCCCGTTTCGTAGGCGGACTCGGACTTCTATGGAGTGGCTCACACCTGCGGATGGTGGTCGCGAAGCAGCTGGAAGAACATCGAGTGGTCCGCTGCCGGCAGTTCCACCCTGCATTATCCAAGAGGACCGGACCGAGGGGGTTAGACCCACCGCCTTCATGGCCTGATCGCAGCAGCTGTGACTTGGCCTCCAGCCAGTGCTATAGCCTGCTGTTCGCCACCCCAGCGGATCGTTCCTGGTGTACCTGGTAACTCTGCTGGGACCCTTGCCGGCCCCAGCCCAGGTGTCGCTCCCGGTGGACACCACAGGCACCCGCCGGCGTCGATGCCGCGCTGGCCCATTCCACTGCCGGAATGGGTTGTGTACGCAATGCCGAGGCCGGGCCAGACGGTCCAACCGCGGGCACTGCCACCGGGAGGGCTTGTCCATTGCCACCCTGTGCGTGCAGACCCACACGTGCTTGGGCCCAGGGCCCGTTGTTCGGACAGGTTCCCTCCGGGACAGCTTGGAGAGTGCTGCCGCCGGAACCTTCCGCTGGCCAGCCAGTGGCCGCTCATGCCTGTCCGGCATCCAACGGAGCTCTTCCCCCCAAGCGCTCTGAAAGGACCACCCCAGCCCTCGACCAGGGAGATGACGCACCCGTGCACGTTGGCATGCAGGCGGTATGGGTGGGTGACGGCACAGGACCTAGTGGGCGCCACTGCTGCCCCGTCCCAGCCAGGAGTCCTACCCGGACTGCGGTAAGTGCAGTTCTGCTGCTGAATACTGCTTGGGCGGCCCGGGTGGACCGCCATACACCGGCGTTCGCCCCCGGCAGCCTCGGAACGGCCTCTAAGCTGCGGGGCAAGGCGCCGAACGGCCGCCGCTCCCTCAGACTGCTTGCGGCGTCAGCCTACGCATTGCAGGGGCACTGGAGGTGGCCGCGGCCGAATGGTCCGGGCTGCTCCGCACCCTGGGCCTACCGGTAGGTCAAACGTCCCGAGCCGCGGAGCTGTTCCTGGGGCCGGCAGCTGAGAGCGGGTCGCTGCAAATGTCCAAGATGCCGGCAGAGGTTCCCGTCGTGACCCGGACAGGGACGATCACCCCGCGCCCAAGCCATACCCTGAGCGAGCAGCCCGAAAGCTTCGAATTTTTCCCGGGCAGCTCGTGGTCCTTGCTGGCGTAGCTTCAGGTACACGGCGGCCAACTCACGGAGGACTGGCATGGCATGCATGGCCCGGGCCCAAGAGGGGTGATGTTCCGGCAGGCCCGCGTCAGTTGGGTGAGAGGCGGGCCCTATCGAAGTCCGCGCGCTCAGCGACGCGCAAGTCAGATCCCGCGCGTGAGGCCGCGGAACGTGCGGGCGTCCCGGGGGAACCGGGCAGGACGTGATGGGCCATCCCGGGAAAACGGGCAGGAGATGATGCCGGGAGGCGTGGCGACGGCGGGTGGCGTCTTTCCGGGCTCTTCGCGGTTCGTGGGGAAACGGGTCCCTGAGATAAGCGTCATGCCGCCGTCCGGACGGCACTTCTCAAGAGGATAACCGATTTGTAGTT
>NZ_JBHVTN010000021.1:0-1847 GCF_042884655.1 Pseudarthrobacter sp. NPDC058119 | reverse complement strand
ACGGAATCACTATTGTTTTCTCTTCCTGCGGGTACTGAGATGTTTCACTTCCCCGCGTTCCCCCCACGCACCCTATGTGTTCAGGTACGGGTCACCAAGTCACTCGCGCGCTCAGCGGGGTTTCCCCATTCGGACACCCTGGGATCACAGTCCGGTTATCGACTCCCCCAGGCTTATCGCAGATTCCTACGTCCTTCTTCGGCTCCTAATGCCAAGGCATCCACCGTGTGCTCTTAAAAACTTGACCACAAAGATCAAAAACAAGCTCACTCGAGAAAACCATGGAAACCAACCACACCCAACAACACCACCCCAAGGGCAGTACCATCACGCGCAGCCAGATCCAGGTTCTAAATATCTTGGAAATTGCTTCTTATACAAGATGCTCGCGTCCACTATGTAGTTCTCAAACAACAACCCCACACCACACAACCCACACACCAACCCCAAAGGGATCAAACATGCGCGGACCGTCATGGCAGGGAAACCAGAAACAAACAAACCCGGGAACCTACCTACATCCCCGGCCCTGTTGCCTCAGGACCCAACAGTGTGCCAAACACTACCCAGGACACCAAACCACACAACGTTCCAGGACAACCCCCACAAAGAAGAGCATCCGTACTAGCAAATGGTCCGTGCCACCAGGCACCTATTCGTTGATATTCCACCCATGAGCACCCGCCACGGAACAATCGTCCGTGCTACGGGCTTGCTTCCTGACAACCCCAACCCCACCGCATACACAGTGAGTGGCTGGTTGTAGGTGCTCCTTAGAAAGGAGGTGATCCAGCCGCACCTTCCGGTACGGCTACCTTGTTACGACTTAGTCCCAATCGCCAGTCCCACCTTCGACAGCTCCCTCCCACAAGGGGTTAGGCCACCGGCTTCGGGTGTTACCAACTTTCGTGACTTGACGGGCGGTGTGTACAAGGCCCGGGAACGTATTCACCGCAGCGTTGCTGATCTGCGATTACTAGCGACTCCGACTTCATGGGGTCGAGTTGCAGACCCCAATCCGAACTGAGACCGGCTTTTTGGGATTAGCTCCACCTCACAGTATCGCAACCCTTTGTACCGGCCATTGTAGCATGCGTGAAGCCCAAGACATAAGGGGCATGATGATTTGACGTCGTCCCCACCTTCCTCCGAGTTGACCCCGGCAGTCTCCTATGAGTCCCCACCATCACGTGCTGGCAACATAGAACGAGGGTTGCGCTCGTTGCGGGACTTAACCCAACATCTCACGACACGAGCTGACGACAACCATGCACCACCTGTAAACCGACCACAAGTGGGGGACCTGTTTCCAGATCTTTCCGGTTCATGTCAAGCCTTGGTAAGGTTCTTCGCGTTGCATCGAATTAATCCGCATGCTCCGCCGCTTGTGCGGGCCCCCGTCAATTCCTTTGAGTTTTAGCCTTGCGGCCGTACTCCCCAGGCGGGGCACTTAATGCGTTAGCTACGGCGCGGAAAACGTGGAATGTCCCCCACACCTAGTGCCCAACGTTTACGGCATGGACTACCAGGGTATCTAATCCTGTTCGCTCCCCATGCTTTCGCTCCTCAGCGTCAGTTAATGCCCAGAGACCTGCCTTCGCCATCGGTGTTCCTCCTGATATCTGCGCATTTCACCGCTACACCAGGAATTCCAGTCTCCCCTACATCACTCTAGTCTGCCCGTACCCACCGCAGATCCGGAGTTGAGCCCCGGACTTTCACGGCAGACGCGACAAACCGCCTACGAGCTCTTTACGCCCAATAATTCCGGATAACGCTTGCGCCCTACGTATTACCGCGGCTGCTGGCACGTAGTTAGCCGGCGCTTCTTCTGCAGGTACCGTCAC
>NZ_JBHVTN010000020.1:0-2142 GCF_042884655.1 Pseudarthrobacter sp. NPDC058119 | reverse complement strand
CGTGGCTGCAGGAGAAGATACCTCCCATATCCTCAGCGGGTTGACTAACCAGCTGCCTGATCGTGATCCGGAAGAGACTGCCGAGTGGGTTGAGTCCCTGGATGCGTTGATCAGGGAACAGGGCACCGAGCGTGCCCAATACATCATGCGGAGCCTGCTGCAGCGCGCGGGCGCGCAGAGCGTGGGGGTGCCGATGGTGACCACCACCGATTACGTGAACACGATCCCGGTGGACCAGGAAGCTGCGTTCCCCGGCAACGAGGAGTACGAGCGCCGCTACCGGGCCTATATGCGGTGGAACGCCGCGGTCATGGTGCACCGGGCGCAGCGGCCCGACATCGGGGTCGGCGGGCACATCTCCACCTACGCCGGGGCCGCGACCCTCTACGAGGTCGGGTTCAACCACTTCTTCCGCGGCAAGGATGCCCCCGGCGGCGGGGACCAGGTCTTCTTCCAGGGCCACGCCTCCCCGGGCATGTACGCCCGGGCGTTCATGGAAGGCCGCCTGTCCGAGGAAGACCTGGACGGGTTCCGGCAGGAAAAGTCCCGGCAGGGCCACGCCCTGTCCTCCTACCCGCACCCGCGGCTGATGCCGGCGTTCTGGGAATTCCCCACCGTGTCCATGGGCATCGGGCCGATGAACGCGATCTACCAGGCGCAGAACAACCGCTACCTGCACAACCGGGGCCTGAAAGACACCTCCGACCAGCAGGTCTGGGCGTTCCTGGGCGACGGTGAAATGGACGAGCCCGAGTCCCGCGGCCTGCTCCAGCTCGCCGCGAACGAGAACCTGGACAACCTGAACTTCGTGATCAACTGCAACCTCCAGCGCCTGGACGGGCCGGTGCGCGGCAACGGCAAGATCATGCAGGAACTCGAAGCGTTCTTCCGCGGCGCGGGCTGGAACGTGATCAAGGTCGTCTGGGGCCGGGAATGGGATGACCTGCTCACCCGCGACACCGACGGCTCGCTCGTGAAAATCATGAACGAAACCGTCGACGGGGACTACCAGACCTACAAAGCCGAATCCGGCGGGTTCGTCCGCGAACACTTCTTCGGCAAGACCCCGCAGACCAAGGACCTCGTCGCGGACCTCACCGATGACCAGATCTGGAACCTCAAACGCGGCGGCCACGACTACCGCAAGGTCTACGCCGCCTACAAAGCCGCCACCGAATTCAAGGGCAAACCCACCGTCATCCTCGCCCACACCGTCAAGGGCTACGGCCTCGGACCGCACTTCGAGGGCCGCAACGCGACCCACCAGATGAAGAAGCTCACCCTCGATGACCTGAAGAAGTTCCGCGACCACCTGCGGATCCCGGTCACCGACGAGCAGCTTGAAAAAGACTCCTACCGGCCGCCGTACTACCACCCCGGTACCGACGCCCCGGAAATCAAGTACATGATGGAGCGCCGCGCTGCCCTGGGCGGATCCGTCCCGGAGCGCCGCGATACCCACGCCGAGATCACCCTGCCGGACGCGAAGTCCTACGAGGTGGCCAAGCGCGGTTCGGGCAAGCAGCAGGCGGCGACCACCATGGCGTTCGTCAGGCTCCTGAAGGACCTGATGCGGGATAAGAACTTTGGCAAGCACATCGCCCCGATCATCCCGGACGAGGCCCGCACGTTCGGGATGGATGCGTTCTTCCCCACCGCGAAGATCTACAACCCCAAGGGGCAGAACTACCTGTCGGTGGACCGGGACCTGGTCCTGGCCTACAAGGAATCCCCCGCAGGCCAGCTGATCCACCCCGGCATCAACGAAGCCGGCGCCGTGGCAGCCTTCACCGCCGCCGGCACCTCCTACGCCACCCACGGCGTCCCCCTGGTCCCGGTCTACGTGTTCTACTCCATGTTCGGCTTCCAACGCACCGGCGACGCCTTCTGGGCCGCCGGGGACCAAATGACCCGCGGCTTCATCATCGGCGCCACCGCAGGACGGACCACCCTCACCGGCGAAGGCCTCCAGCACGCCGACGGCCACTCTCCGCTGCTGGCCTCCACCAACCCCGCCGTCCTCACCTACGACCCCGCCTACGGCTACGAAATCGGACACATCGTCCGCTCCGGCCTCGAACGCATGTACGGTGCTGACTCCGAGGACCAGAACGTCATGTACTACCTCACCGTGTACAACGA
>NZ_JBHVTN010000019.1:0-2864 GCF_042884655.1 Pseudarthrobacter sp. NPDC058119 | reverse complement strand
CCGGCCTGGTACACCGCCTACACCCCGTACCAGCCTGAGATTTCCCAGGGCCGGCTCGAGGCGTTGCTGAACTTCCAGACCATGGTCCAGGACCTGGTAGGCCTGCCCATCGCCAACGCGTCCCTGCTCGATGAAGCCACCGCCGTGGCCGAGGCCGTGCTGATGATGCGCCGCGCCAACAAGGACAAGGACGCCCGCGACGGCAAGACCGTCCTGGACGCCGATGTCCTGCCGCAGACCATCGCCATCGTCAAGGGCCGTGCCGAGGCGCTCGGCTTCGAGGTTGAGGTCGCCGACCTGTCCAAGGGACTCCCTGAAGGCGCGATCAACGGGATCGTGCTCCAGCAGCCGGGTGTCTCCGGCCGCGTCTTCAACCACGCAGGCGTCATCGCCGAGGCGAAGGAGCGCGGCGCGCTGGTCACCGTCGCCGCAGACCTGCTGGCCCTGACCCTGATCACCCCTCCGGGCGAGCAGGGTGCCGACATCGCCGTCGGCTCCACCCAGCGTTTCGGTGTGCCGCTGTTCTTCGGCGGCCCACACGCTGCCTACATGGCCGTGGCCAAGGGCCTGGAGCGGTCCATGCCCGGCCGCCTGGTGGGCGTGTCCAAGGACGACGCCGGCCTCCCGGCCTACCGCCTGGCGCTGCAGACCCGCGAGCAGCACATCCGCCGCGAGAAGGCCACGTCCAACATCTGCACGGCGCAGGCCCTGCTGGCCATCGTTTCCTCCTTCTACGCCGTCTACCACGGCCCCGACGGGCTGAAGGCCATCGCCGAGCGCGTCCACAACAACGCCCGCGTCCTCGCCACCACCCTCAAGGTGGCCGGACGGGAACTGGCCACCGAGACCTTCTTCGACACTGTCACGGTCTCCGTCCCCGGCAAGGCCGCCAAAGTCATCACCGCGGCTGAAGCACGCGGCATCAACCTGCGCTACATCGACGCGGACACCATCGGTGTCTCCACGGATGAAACCACGACGCCGGAGATCCTGTCCGCGATCGCCGTCGCCTTTGGTGCCGGTCCGGTGGTGGACGCCGAGGGCTTCGAACTGCCCGCAGAGGTGCTCCGCACCTCCGAGTACCTGCAGCATCCGGTGTTCAACACCCACCGGTCCGAAACCCAGCTGCTGCGCTACATCCGGAAGCTGTCGGACCGGGACCTGGCGCTGGACCGCACCATGATCCCGCTGGGTTCCTGCACCATGAAGCTGAACGCCACCGCCGAGATGGAGGCCATCTCCTGGCCGGAGTTCGCCTCCATCCACCCCTTCGCCCCGGACTCCCAGACCGAGGGCTGGCGTGAACTGATCAGCGGCCTGGAAGCCGACCTGGCCGAGATCACCGGGTACGACCAGGTGTCGCTGCAGCCGAACGCCGGGTCCCAGGGCGAGCTCGCCGGCCTGCTGGCCATCCGCGGCTACCACCACTCCCGCGGCGAAGAGCAGCGGAACGTCTGCCTGATCCCGGCATCGGCCCACGGCACCAACGCCGCCTCCGCCGTCCTGGCCGGCATGAAGGTCGTCGTCGTGGCCACGGCCGCCGACGGCACGATCGACCACGAGGACCTGTACGCGAAAATCGAGGCGAACAAGGATGCCCTCTCGGCGATCATGATCACCTACCCGTCCACCCACGGCGTCTATGACGCGGACGTGACCGAGATCTGCGAGGCTGTCCATGCTGCCGGTGGCCAGGTCTACGTTGACGGCGCCAACCTGAACGCCCTGGTGGGCCTGGCCCAGCCCGGCAAGTTCGGCGGCGACGTCTCCCACCTGAACCTGCACAAGACCTTCTGCATCCCGCACGGCGGCGGCGGACCCGGCGTCGGACCGGTCGCGGCCAAGGCCCACCTGGCTCCGTTCATGCCCGGCGACGCCAACAAGGCAACGCATGAGGAAGGCCACGGCGTGGCCATCAGCGCCTCGAACTATGGCTCGGCCGGTGTCCTGCCGATCTCCTGGGCCTACGTGAAGCTCATGGGCGGCGAAGGCCTCACCGAGGCCACCAAGGCAGCCCTGCTCGCGGCGAACTATGTTGCCGTACGCCTGAACGAGTACTTCCCGGTCCTCTACACCGGCGAGGGCGGCCTCGTGGCGCACGAATGCATCCTGGACCTGCGCGACCTGACCGCCAAGACCGGCGTCACCGCGGAGGACGTGGCCAAGCGCCTCATCGACTTCGGTTTCCACGCCCCTACCCTGGCATTCCCGGTGGCCGGGACGCTGATGGTGGAGCCCACCGAGTCCGAGGACCTGGCCGAGATCGACCGCTTCATCGAAGCCATGATCACCATCCGCAAGGAAATCGACCAGGTGGCCAACGGCGACTTCACTGTCCAGGACTCCCCGCTGCGCAACGCACCCCACACAGCGTCCGCCGTCGTGAACTCCGAATGGACCCGCCAGTACAGCCGTGAGCAGGCCGTCTTCCCCGTCCACCACCTTAAGCAGGACAAGTACTTCCCGCCGGTGGGCCGGATCGACGGCGCCGGTGGAGACCGAAACCTGATCTGCTCCTGCCCGCCGCTGTCCGAGTTCGAAAACTAAGGATCCCCCATGACTGAGAACTACACGGCTCTTTACGAAGAGCATAAAAAGCTGGGCGCCTCCTTCACCGACTTCGGTGGCTGGGAGATGCCGCTCAAGTACAGCTCCGAACTGGCTGAGCACCACGCCGTCCGCAACACCGCGGGCCTGTTCGACCTCTCCCACATGGGCGAAGTGTGGGTCACCGGGCCCCAGGCCGGTGCCTTCCTGGATTACGCCCTGGTGGGCAAACTGTCCGCCATCGCGGACGGCAAGGCCAAGTACTCGCTGATCTGCAACGAAGACGGCGGCATCATCGACGACCTCATCACCTACCG
>NZ_JBHVTN010000018.1:0-3074 GCF_042884655.1 Pseudarthrobacter sp. NPDC058119 | reverse complement strand
TATTGAAATGTGGGTGATTCGGCTCACAAGATACAGGATGGCGGCCCCGGGGAGCAAATCGGGCCGTCATGAAGCACGACGGCAGGTCGTTACGCAGGTACCGTAATGCCGGGCTTGACTTTTGTTCGTGACGGACGCCACACTGAACCCCGTGATCCGGCCGGGCAGCGGAACTGGCCCAAAGAACGCTGGGCGCTCCCTCGCCGGTTGCGATCACCGGAGGCCCAAAATGCGCCGTGCGGCTTGAAGTCCACAGCGGATACCCTCCGATAACTGAACACCGATTTACCAATCAACGCTTTTGACCTGCGGCGGGAGAGCCCTGCCGGTACGTTCAGCAGGCGCCGTAGGAGCAAACCCTCCCCAGGAAACTCTCAGGCCCACGTACCGCCGCGGTGAGGCAACTCTGGAAAGCAGCCAGGCCCTGTCCTGGCTCACCGACGGTGCAAGCACGCCATCCCGGCGCGTGGAAACTCTCAGGTCCCAGACAGAGCGGGGAGGAAATCCAATCTTTGCGACACCCCGGGTGCCGCTCGAACGATGGAGTTCCTCAATGACGACCCATTCCCCGACGTCCCCCGGCGGCGGAGCCCCGCACCTGGAGCGGCAGCTCAGCAACCGCCACATCCAACTGATCGCCATCGGCGGCGCAATCGGCACCGGCCTGTTCATGGGTTCCGGCAAAACCATTTCTGCAGCCGGCCCCTCGGTGATCTTCGTGTACATGATCATCGGCTTCATGCTGTTCTTCGTCATGCGTGCCATGGGTGAACTGCTGCTCAGCAACCTCAACTACAAGTCCTTCAGCGATTTCGCCGCAGACCTGCTGGGCCCCTGGGCCGGCTTCTTCACCGGCTGGACCTACTGGTTCTGCTGGGTCATCACCGGCATCGCCGACGTCATTGCCATCGCGGGCTACTCCCGTGAACTCTGGCCCGGGATACCCCTGTGGATTCCCGGCCTGGCCACCGTGGCCATCCTGCTCCTGCTCAACCTCACCACCGTCAAGGCCTTCGGCGAGACGGAGTTCTGGTTCGCGCTGATCAAGATCATTGCCATTGCCGCGCTGATCATCGTCGGCCTGTTCATGATCTTCAGCGGATTCCAGTCCGACGCCGGTCCTGCCACCTTCACCAACCTGTGGAGCCACGGCGGATTCTTCCCGAACGAATTCATGGGCTTCGTGGCCGGTTTCCAGATCGCCGTCTTCGCCTTCGTGGGCATCGAACTTGTGGGCACCACCGCCGCCGAGGCCAAGAACCCGGA
The DNA here is from genome assembly GCF_042884655.1 of Pseudarthrobacter sp. NPDC058119. NCBI lineage: Bacteria > Bacillati > Actinomycetota > Actinomycetes > Micrococcales > Micrococcaceae > Pseudarthrobacter > Pseudarthrobacter sp. NPDC058119. Next base: position 1,808 of record NZ_JBHVTN010000018.1, on the reverse strand, counting down.
GCGGAACCTGCCCAAGGCCATCAACTCCATTCCCATCCGCGTGCTGCTCTTCTACGTGGGTGCGCTCATCATCCTGATGGCTGTCACCCCCTGGACCGAGTTCAGGGCAGGCCACAGCCCGTTCATCGCCATGTTCTCCCTGGCAGGCCTGGGCGCCGCGGCCACCGTGGTCAACCTCGTGGTGCTGAGCTCCGCCATGTCCTCCGCCAACTCCGGCATCTACTCAACCTCCCGCATGGTCTTCGGCCTCGCCCAGGAAGGGGACGCCCCGGACGTCTTTGGCAAACTTTCCCGGCGGAAGGTGCCCCAGAACGCACTGTTCCTCTCCTGCGTGCTGCTGCTGTCCGGCGTCGTCCTCATGTACGCGGGCCAGGACGTTGGCAAGGCCTTCGACATGGTGACCACCGTGTCCGCTGTCTGCTTCGTGTTCGTCTGGTCCATCATCCTGGCCAGCTACATTGCCTTCCGCCGCCGGCGGCCGCACCTGCATGAAGCATCGACGTTCAAGATGCCCGGCGGTGTTGCCATGGTCTGGGTGGTCTTCGCCTTCTTCGGCTTCGTGATCTGGACCCTCACCACCCAGCCGGACACCCTGGTGGCCCTGCTGGTTACCCCGGTCTGGTTCATCATGCTGGGCGCGGCCTGGTTCGTCCTCCGCCGCCGGCCCGCACACCAGGCCCGTTTTGCCACGTTCCAGGCTGAACTGCAGGCAGACCAGGACTTCACCGACGCCGCATCCGGCAAGGCTGTCCGTCCGGGTGCCGCCGCAGAAGCGGGGGAAGAACGGGTCAAGCGGTGATCGCCACGGATGCCCGCACGTCGCAGGCCGGCACGGCCGCGGCCGGGCAGCTCCAGGCCGCGGTTCCGGAAACGGTTAAGGAATTCGTGCTCACCTTCCATTGCCCGGATGCCCTCGGCATTGTCCAGGCGGTGGCGGCATACCTGCTGGAGCAGGAATGCTACATCGTGGACATCAAGCAGTTCGGCGACAGGGCAAGCGGCCGGTTCTTCATGCGCGTCCACGTCACCTCGCAGCTGGAGATTGAACTCGACCGCCTCCGGTCCGGTTTTGAACCGGTGGCCCGGCAGTGGCAGATGGACTGGCGCCTGGAACGCCACGGCCGCAAGCAGCCCATCCTGGTGATGGTGTCCAAGTACGACCACTGCCTCAACGACCTCCTGTTCCGCGCCCGCAGTGGTGAGTTGCCCGTCCGGATTGCCGCCGTGGTGTCCAACCACCCGGACCTGGAACCCCTTGCCGCCTGGCACGGTGTTCCGTTCCACCGCATCCCGGTCACGCCGGATACCAAGGCGGAAGCCGAGGAGCGGCTGCTGGAGCTGGTGGACCAGTACGCCGTGGAACTGGTGGTGCTGGCCCGCTACATGCAGGTGCTCAGCGACGAAGCCACTACCCGCCTCAGCGGCAAGGCCATCAACATCCACCACTCGTTCCTGCCCAGCTTCAAGGGCGCAAAGCCCTACCACCAGGCCTACGAACGCGGTGTCAAGACAGTGGGAGCCACTGCCCACTACGTCAACTCCGAGCTGGACGAAGGGCCAATCATTTCGCAGCAGGTCATCGAAGTGGACCACACGTATTCCGCTTCAGACCTTGTCACCGTTGGCCGCGACGCCGAATGCAAGGCGCTCACGAACGCCGTCCGGTGGCACGCTGAAGGGCGAATAGTCCTCAATGGCAACCGGACGGTCATCCTCCGCTAGCCGCAGGTCCGACCACGCGGCCGGCACCTGCACTCCCTCCAGGAGGAGGGGCAGGCGCCGGCTGCCGTGGCACAACATCTGAATAC
>NZ_JBHVTN010000017.1:0-4924 GCF_042884655.1 Pseudarthrobacter sp. NPDC058119 | reverse complement strand
GTGTATGGAAATCTCATCTTGAAGCGAGCTTCCCGCTTAGATGCTTTCAGCGGTTATCCCATCCGAACGTAGCTAATCAGCGGTGCACTTGGCAGTACAACTGACACACCAGAGGTTCGTCCGTCCCGGTCCTCTCGTACTAAGGACAGCCCTTCTCAAATTTCCTGCGCGCGCAGCGGATAGGGACCGAACTGTCTCACGACGTTCTAAACCCAGCTCGCGTACCGCTTTAATGGGCGAACAGCCCAACCCTTGGGACCTACTCCAGCCCCAGGATGCGACGAGCCGACATCGAGGTGCCAAACCATGCCGTCGATATGGACTCTTGGGCAAGATCAGCCTGTTATCCCCGAGGTACCTTTTATCCGTTGAGCGACGGCGCTTCCACAAGCCACCGCCGGATCACTAGTCCCGACTTTCGTCCCTGCTCGACCCGTCGGTCTCACAGTCAAGCTCCCTTGTGCACTTACACTCAACACCTGATTACCAACCAGGCTGAGGGAACCTTTGGGCGCCTCCGTTACTCTTTAGGAGGCAACCGCCCCAGTTAAACTACCCATCAGACACTGTCCCTGATCCGGATCACGGACCGAGGTTAGACATCCAGCACGACCAGAGTGGTATTTCAACGACGACTCCACCAAGACTGGCGTCAAGGCTTCAAAGTCTCCCACCTATCCTACACAAGCCGAACCGAACACCAATATCAAGCTATAGTAAAGGTCCCGGGGTCTTTCCGTCCTGCTGCGCGAAACGAGCATCTTTACTCGTAATGCAATTTCACCGGGCCTATGGTTGAGACAGTCGAGAAGTCGTTACGCCATTCGTGCAGGTCGGAACTTACCCGACAAGGAATTTCGCTACCTTAGGATGGTTATAGTTACCACCGCCGTTTACTGGCGCTTAAGTTCTCAGCTTCGCCCCGACGAATCAGAGCTAACCGGTCCCCTTAACGTTCCAGCACCGGGCAGGCGTCAGTCCGTATACATCGCCTTACGGCTTCGCACGGACCTGTGTTTTTAGTAAACAGTCGCTTCTCGCTGGTCTCTGCGGCCACCCCCAGCTCGGAGTGCAAGACTCGTCACCAGGAATGGCCCCCCTTCTCCCGAAGTTACGGGGGCATTTTGCCGAGTTCCTTAACCATAGTTCACCCGAACGCCTCGGTATTCTCTACCTGACCACCTGAGTCGGTTTGGGGTACGGGCCGCCATGAAACTCGCTAGAGGCTTTTCTCGACAGCATAGGATCATCCACTTCACCACAATCGGCTCGGCATCAGGTCTCAGCCTTAATGTGAGGCGGATTTGCCTACCTCACGGCCTACACCCTTACCCCGGGACAACCACCGCCCGGGCTGGACTACCTTCCTGCGTCACCCCATCGCTCACCTACTGCAGACTTGGACCGGCGGCTCCACCACTTCCCTTTGCCCGAAGGCTCCGGGACGGCTTCACGGCCTTAGCATCATCTGGTTCGACGTTGGCGCTTCAAAGCGGGTACGGGAATATCAACCCGTTGTCCATCGACTACGCCTGTCGGCCTCGCCTTAGGTCCCGACTTACCCTGGGCAGATCAGCTTGACCCAGGAACCCTTGGTCAATCGGCGCAAGAGTTTCTCACTCTTGTATCGCTACTCATGCCTGCATTCTCACTCGTATACCGTCCACGACTGGTTTCCACCGCCGCTTCACCCGGCACACGACGCTCCCCTACCCATCACAGCAGGCGTTGGCCCTATATGCTGCAATGACACGACTTCGGTGATGTGCTTGAGCCCCGCTACATTGTCGGCGCGGAATCACTTGACCAGTGAGCTATTACGCACTCTTTCAAGGGTGGCTGCTTCTAAGCCAACCTCCTGGTTGTCTCTGCGACTCCACATCCTTTCCCACTTAGCACACGCTTAGGGACCTTAGTCGGTGTTCTGGGCTGTTTCCCTCTCGACCATGGAGCTTATCCCCCACAGTCTCACTGCCACGCTCTCACTTACCGGCATTCGGAGTTTGGCTAAGGTCAGTAACCCGGTAAGGCCCATCGCCTATCCAGTGCTCTACCTCCGGCAAGAAACACGTGACGCTGCACCTAAATGCATTTCGGGGAGAACCAGCTATCACGGAGTTTGATTGGCCTTTCACCCCTAACCACAGGTCATCCCCCAGGTTTTCAACCCTGGTGGGTTCGGTCCTCCACACGGTCTTACCCGCGCTTCAACCTGCCCATGGCTAGATCACTCCGCTTCGGGTCTTGGGCATGCAACTCAACCGCCCTATTCGGACTCGCTTTCGCTACGGCTACCCCACACGGGTTAACCTCGCTACACACCGCAAACTCGCAGGCTCATTCTTCAAAAGGCACGCAGTCACGGCCCACCAGCAAGCTGATGAACGACGCTCCCACGGCTTGTAGGCACACGGTTTCAGGTACTATTTCACTCCGCTCCCGCGGTACTTTTCACCATTCCCTCACGGTACTATCCGCTATCGGTCACTAGGGAATATTTAGGCTTAGCGGGTGGTCCCGCCAGATTCACACGGGATTTCTCGGGCCCCGTGCTACTTGGGAGTTCTTCAAGCGAGCCGTACAGATTTCGTCTACGGGGGTCTTACCCTCTACGCCGGACCTTTCGCATGTCCTTCGACTACCTGTACGGTTTCTGACTCGCCCAGCCGCCGGCAGACGACTGAAGCTCATTCCCACAACCCCGCATTGGCAACCCCTGCCGGGTCTCACACCAATACGGTTTAGCCTCATCCAGTTTCGCTCGCCACTACTCCCGGAATCACGGTTGTTTTCTCTTCCTGCGGGTACTGAGATGTTTCACTTCCCCGCGTTCCCTCCACATACCCTATGTGTTCAGGTATGGGTGACAGCCCATGACGACTGCCGGGTTTCCCCATTCGGAAACCCCCGGATCAAAGCCTGGTTGACGGCTCCCCGGGGACTATCGTGGCCTCCCACGTCCTTCATCGGTTCCTAGTGCCAAGGCATCCACCGTGCGCCCTTAAAAACTTGGCCACAGATGCTCGCGTCCACTGTGCAGTTCTCAAACAACGACCAGTCACACACCCTCAACACTCCCAAGGAGCGCCTCGAGTGAGGCCGGCACTGAGACAACGGTCAACCCGTTCCCTCAGGACCCAACAACGTGCCCGACACACCCAGACCATGAATCTCTTCCACGCCGAAGCAGTACTGGGAAACATCATCTGAACTGTGCCGAATAGTCAACGTTCCACCCATGAGCAACCGTGCAGGACATTCGCCTGCAACCGGCATATTTGCTCCTTAGAAAGGAGGTGATCCAGCCGCACCTTCCGGTACGGCTACCTTGTTACGACTTCGTCCCAATCGCTGGTCCCACCTTCGACGGCTCCTCCCCTTACGGGTTAGGCCACCGGCTTCGGGTGTTACCGACTTTCGTGACGTGACGGGCGGTGTGTACAAGGCCCGGGAACGTATTCACCGCAGCATGCTGATCTGCGATTACTAGCAACTCCAACTTCATGGGGTCGAGTTGCAGACCCCAATCCGAACTGAGGCCGGCTTTTTGGGATTCGCTCCGCCTCGCGGCATCGCAGCCCTTTGTACCGACCATTGTAGCACGTGTGCAGCCCAAGACATAAGGGGCATGATGATTTGACGTCGTCCCCACCTTCCTCCGAGTTGACCCCGGCAGTCTCCTGTGAGTCCCCATCACCCCGAAAGGCATGCTGGCAACACAGAACAAGGGTTGCGCTCGTTGCGGGACTTAACCCAACATCTCACGACACGAGCTGACGACAACCATGCACCACCTGTATACCGACCACAAGGGGGCACCCATCTCTGGATGTTTCCGGCATATGTCAAGCCTTGGTAAGGTTCTTCGCGTTGCGTCGAATTAAGCCACATGCTCCGCTGCTTGTGCGGGCCCCCGTCAATTCCTTTGAGTTTTAGCCTTGCGGCCGTACTCCCCAGGCGGGGAACTTAATGCGTTAGCTGCGGCACCGACGACGTGGAATGTCGCCAACACCTAGTTCCCAACGTTTACGGCGTGGACTACCAGGGTATCTAATCCTGTTCGCTCCCCACGCTTTCGCTCCTCAGCGTCAGTAATGGCCCAGAGATCCGCCTTCGCCACCGGTGTTCCTCCTGATATCTGCGCATTTCACCGCTACACCAGGAATTCCGATCTCCCCTACCACACTCTAGCCTGCCCGTATCGAATGCAGACCCGGGGTTAAGCCCCGGGCTTTCACATCCGACGCGACAGGCCGCCTACGAGCTCTTTACGCCCAATAATTCCGGACAACGCTCGCGCCCTACGTATTACCGCGGCTGCTGGCACGTAGTTAGCCGGCGCTTCTTCTGCAGGTACCGTCACTTTCGCTTCTTCCCTGCTGAAAGAGGTTTACAACCCGAAGGCCGTCATCCCTCACGCGGCGTCGCTGCATCAGGCTTTCGCCCATTGTGCAATATTCCCCACTGCTGCCTCCCGTAGGAGTCTGGGCCGTGTCTCAGTCCCAGTGTGGCCGGTCGCCCTCTCAGGCCGGCTACCCGTCGTCGCCTTGGTAGGCCATTACCCCACCAACAAGCTGATAGGCCGCGGGCTCATCCTGCACCGCCGGAGCTTTCCACCAACCCCCATGCAGGGGAAGGTCGTATCCGGTATTAGACCCCGTTTCCAGGGCTTGTCCCAGAGTGCAGGGCAGATTGCCCACGTGTTACTCACCCGTTCGCCACTGATCCACCCCGAAGGGCTTCACCGTTCGACTTGCATGTGTTAAGCACGCCGCCAGCGTTCGTCCTGAGCCAGGATCAAACTCTCCGTGAATGTTTACCCGGCCTCGAAGCCGGTTCACACCCGCGTTGAGCGGCACGGCAACCACCGGAATAGGGCGGCCCCGCGCACTGCGTCCTCGCTAGTGTTTGTTTCAAAAGGAAT
>NZ_JBHVTN010000016.1:0-7523 GCF_042884655.1 Pseudarthrobacter sp. NPDC058119 | reverse complement strand
GGCATGGCTGCACCACTACAATCACCACAGGCCCCACACCGCAATCGGAGGCCACCCGCCCATCAGCCGCTTGACCAACCTCCCTGGGCAGTACATCTAGGACTCCGCTAGCGGCGCCGCGCCCGCCGCCGCTCGTTGCTGGCAAGGCTGCGTGTCAGCGGACGTGCCAGCACGTCGCCCAGGACGATGCCGCCAGCCGTGCCCAGCACGATGGCCCCGGCACTGAGCATCCCCCCGGCGCCTGTCAGGATTTCGGATTCCTCAACGGTGAGCACATACATCGACCGGAAAATCGTGAGGCCAGGCAGCAGGATGAGGGCCGCGGGGACCGCCACCACCAGCTGCGGGGCCCCCATCCGCAGGGCCACCACACGTGCCAGCAGGCCAATGACGACGGCGGCAATCGCCGGCGAGAACCGGTCGCCGATCCCCAACAGGCCGCAGCCGAGCAGCACCAGGTAACCCGCGACGCCCACGGCGGCCGTGGGCAGGAGCAGCTTCCAGGTGGTCTGTTCCGTGATGCCGATAGCCATCACGGCGGCGGCCACGAAGAGAATGAGGACCCAGAGGTCGTAGGCGGGCGGGAAAGTCTGGGTGACGTCGATCCGCTGCAGGCCGGTCAGTTCCCCCACCACGAAGGCAACGGCGATTCCTGCCACAATGGCGCCGAAGGTCAGGAGGGTGGACAGGAACCGGCCCGCCGCGGTGACGGGGAAGCCGTTGATGGCGTCCTGAACGGAGGACACCAGGCGGCCGGTAGGCAGGAGCAGCAGGATGCCGCCCACCACCACAATTGACGGTGACGTGGTGAGCCCCAACTGCCACAGCAGCAGCGCCAGGATGGTGACCACGAAGGAGCAGCTGGCGGTGATGAAGAAGTCGGGCACCCGCCACCGCCCCAGCTGGCGGGCCAGGAGGCTGATGCCGATATTGGCTACGAACGCGATGGCCGATGACACGAGGCCGCCGCCCAGCACCCCCACAAAGACGGCGGCGAAAACACCGAACGCGGCCGTGACCATCCACCGCGGGTACGGCTTGGGACTGGTGATGGCCTCGTTCAGCCTGCGGATCGCCTCGTCTCGGCCCACGCCGCCGGCGACGATGTCGGTGACCAGTTGGTGCACCTTGGCCAGGCCGGCGTAGTTGTTGGTCCATGACCTCACCACGCGCAGCAGGGCGATGGGGGTTTGGTCCTTCGGCGCGTAGTTGATGCCGACGGACTGGTTGGTGATGTCCACTTCGATGTTCTTCAACCCCAGCGCCGCCGTGACCGCGATGATGCTGGTTTCGACCTCGAGGGCTCCGGCGCCGTAACGGAACATGGTTTCGGCCAGGTGCAGGGCGAAGTCCAGGGTTTTGCGCGCTGAGGTGTCCACGCCGCCCACCTGGATGGTGGGGTTGGCGTACGGGCTGCCCGCCAGCCGGTCCACAATGCTCAACGGAGCCGTGGGAGGGTTCTCGCCCTGGACCAGGCGGCGCAGCATCCGCTTGGCCGCCGCATCCTGGCGGAGCTGCGCAGGGGTTAGCGGTTCCGTCTTTGGCAGGCCGTCAGTTGTCGGCCTGGACCCTGGCCGTTCGGGCCGGTTGGTCATGCCCGTTTCCTCCCTGTGCGCGGTTGATGGACTGTCAGGATGCGCGCTTCAGCGGCAGTTTGCCCAGCAGGGTGCGGGCGGCCGCCGCGGCGGACCTGGCGAGCTTGTTGGCGTGGAAGACGGCCGGGCGGACGGGCAGGACGAAGTCGCCCACCAGCTGGACCACCTCACCGCCGAAGCCCTTCTTGAATTCGTAGCCGCCGTGGCCTTCCTCGTCCTGCCCGGAGATGCCGAAGGTGCCGTAGAAGTTGTACCGCGGGTAGCCCTTCTCCAGGGCATGCAGCATCATTCCCCAGTAGAGGGAGGTTGCGCCGTTGAAGTAGATGTAGTCCTGGACGGTGCCGCCGATGACGCACACCACCTCGTCGCCGTTGCAGACAAAATGGATGGCGGCCACGGTGGCGGTTCCGACCGAGTCGGGGAACCGCTCGATGTCCTTCAGGCTCCGCTCGTAGCTGTCCACCAGGTCCTGGACCACCTTGAGGCGGTTGGCCTTCTTCTTGCTGCCGGTCTCCTCCACCTCGCGGCGGAGGTCGGCTGCCGTGGCTGACTCCGCGGCCAGGCGTTCGGTAATGGACTTGCGGTAAGCGGGGATGTCGATCTTGGCCATCATCAGCTTGGTGAATTCCGCGGAGGTGGTGCGGAGCAGGTTCTCGTAGTAGGCGCGTTCGCGGTACACGAACCCCTTTTCGTCCCCGGCGCGGCTCAGCGCGCCGTAGAAATCGTCGAGGGTTTCCAGGGTGGCCTGTTCGAGGAAGACGCCGTTTTTCTCCGCCTTGCGGATGGCTTTCCGTGTCCGGTAGCTGGTGCCCATGATCAGTTCTTCGGCGTCCTGGATCCCCACCAGGTTCTTGATGAACATCCAGTTGACGTTGACGAAGTTCATGTCCAGGCCCTGGTGCCGGAATCCGAGCCGCTCCAGGTCTGCCACCAGCGGCCGGTTGTCTTCCACGTCCGGCTGCTCCGCGCCGTCGGCGTCCCGTGCGATGTACCTGATGTTGGGCGAGATCCGCAGCTCAGCGGCTTTGCGGGCCGCCGCGTGCTTGCGGAGAAGTCCGACGACGGCACCCACCAGTTCACGGTCCGTGTAGTCCATGAGGGGGCCCTTGGCGCATTCGCAGACCGTGTAGCCCAGCCGGGTGGTGGTGTAGTTGAGCTTTCCGGCGGCGACGAGTTCGCCGTCGCGCCGGACTCCAAAGAGTTCCACCTGCTGGCCCCGGGCACGCTGGAAGCGGGCAAAGTCGATGGACTGCAGGAAACTGTTCTGCGGGTGCTTCAGGGCGAAGGCTTCGAAGTCGGCGTCGCTGAGGTTGGCGTATTCAAGCCCGGTAGCGGCGGAAACTGTGTTCAAGGGGTGACCTTCTTCTGGACTCTTCGCGGCCGGGGGCTCGCGGGGCGGACGGTGTTCGGGGCAGGCTGCAACGGTGTGCGCGGCCCGGCGGGTGCTTGCGTGTTGCGCGGGGTGGATGCTGGTCAGTAGAACTGCTGGCCGGTGCGTGCGGTTTCGATCCGGCGGAACACCTTTTCCCCGCCGTTGACCCAAAGCCGCTGCCGGAGCGGGGACAGGACGTAGTCGTGGCAGCCCACAAAGTCGGTGACGGTCTTGGTGAAGCTGGTCTTGAACATCCCCATGCCGTACAGGTTGTGGCTCTTGTCCTTGATCCGGGATGCTGGCGGCGTGCCGCAGAAGTCGTATTCGGTGCAGCCAAGTTCCTGCATCCGCTTGATGGCAGTCCACTGCACCAGGTGCGAATCCCCATACTGCTTGCGGTTCTGAGTGGAGCCGCCGTCCTTGTAGGTGGCCTTGGCCCCGTAGTTGATAACGAAGGCACCCACGCTGGGTTTCCCATCCTCGTAGGTAAAGAAGAAGTTGCCTTGGCCGCGGCCGCAGAACTCGTCCCAGAACTGCGCGTAGTAGTCGTAGCTGCGCAGCGGCATGGAGCCCTTTGCGCTGACGGTGTTGGCCATCAGGTCGTACAACGCCCGGTAGGTTTCCGGCCCGTGCTCCTGCCGGACAACCTGGCAGCCCTCACGCTCGGCACGCCGGATCGCGTTGCGGGCGCGGGAGGAGACGGCCTTGAAGACTTCCTCTTCCGTGCCCGAGATGTCCAGCAGGGCGGTGGAGTCGTTGGACTGGATGTTGGGGGCCTTGGTCAGGTTAGCCGCTGCGAGCTCCCGCCGTGCGTCGTCGGAGTCGATGATGTCAGGTTCCACCTTGATGGTGAAGACGTTCAGCTTCCTGCTGCGGACCAGCCGGGCGCACGCTTCGAGTGCAGGTCCCAGGTCTGATGCACCGGCCAGGTCGGGGCCCTTGATGAGGTACCAGAGGCGGCCCAGGACCGGGAAGCTCTTTTCCAGGACCAGGTTGTAGCTGGAGTTTCCTCCGCCTTCCAGCACCAGGAACCGGACTTTCCAGCCGCTTCCGTTCTTGACCGATGCGTAGGCGGCCGATTGCAGCATGTTGCCGCCGTTCGGGTTGGCCGTGACGTGCTTGTCCCAGTTCTCAATTTCCTCGGCTGTGGCAAAACGTGCGGTGAATTCTCGCAAGGGGGCCGTGTCCAATCGGGTTTGTGCGCGGTTTCGGTACTTCTGGATGCGTGCGGACATGCAGCCTCAAGTCTAAAGCCTCGGGCGGCTCCGGCTTTTCTTCAGCATCCCCGGGCCTCCAGCAGCAGGGTTGTGGCGCGCCACCTTGACGGCGCTCAACAGGGTCAACAAGGGTTGGGGTATGAGGCCGGACGGGGAACAGCGCATGGCTGCCGCGGGAAGCGGAAGCCAGCCGTACAGTGCCGCGGTCCAGGCGGCCGGGCTTGCCGGTTTCCTGCTGGCCTCACTGCTCGTGGCGGCGCTGGGCGGACTCGCCTCGGCGGCCAACGTCACGGGCTGGTACGCCGCCGCGGACAAGGCGCCGTGGTCCCCGCCCAATGGCGTGTTCGGTCCCGTATGGACCAGCCTCTATGCGGCAATGGCCCTTGCAGCGTGGCTGGTATGGCGCCGACGTTCTGATGGGACGCGGCAGGCCATGGTGGTGTACGGCATCCAACTGGTCCTCAACCTGGCGTGGACCCCGGCGTTCTTCGCCCTCTATCCCGCCCTTGGCACGGCAGCGCTGTGGTTGGGCATGGCCATCATCCTGGCCCTGATTGCCGCCGTTGCGGTGACGGTGCTGCATTTCGGTCCCATCAGCCCGATGGCAGGATTGCTCCTGCTGCCGTACATCTCATGGCTGGTGTTCGCGGCAAGCCTTAATTGGTGGGCGGCAGTGCACAACTAGGCACCGTGCGTCAGCATTCGACGACGTTGACGGCGAGGCCGCCCATGGCGGTTTCTTTGTATTTGTCGGACATGTCTTTGCCGGTTTCGCGCATGGTGATGATGACTTCGTCGAGGGAGACGCGGTGGGTGCCGTCGCCCCAGAGCGCCATTTTCGCGGCGTTGATCGCTTTCGCGGCCGCGATCGCGTTCCGCTCGATGCAGGGGACCTGGACCAGCCCGCCGATCGGGTCACAGGTCAGGCCCAGGTTGTGTTCCATCGCGATTTCCGCGGCGTTCTCCACCTGCGCAGGGGTGCCGCCCATGACCTCGGCCAGGCCCGCGGCGGCCATCGAGGACGCGGAACCGACCTCGCCCTGGCACCCGACCTCCGCCCCGGAGATCGAAGCCTGTTCCTTGTAGAGCACCCCGACGGCGCCGGCGGCGAGCAGGAACCGGACCACCACATCATCGCGGTCGGCCTGGGTGGCCTGGTCCATGCCCGGGGCGAAATGCAGGGCATAGAACAGCACCGCGGGAATGATCCCGGCCGCCCCGTTCGTGGGCGCGGTGACCACCCGGCCGCCGGAGGCGTTCTCCTCGTTCACCGCCAACGCCACCAGGTTCACCCACTCCTGCCAATACCGCGGGTCGTAGTGGTCCTGCCCGTCCTGGCCGGTGTCGTCGGGGCGGGCGGTTTCCTTCTTCAACCGCTCGTACCAGTCAGGGGCGCGGCGGCGGACCTTCAACCCGCCCGGCAGCACCCCCTCACGCTTGAGCGAGGTGTGCACGCAGTTCTCCATCACGGACCAGATGTGCAGCAGCCCCGCCCGGATCTCCGCCCCGGACCGGGAAACCAACTCGTTCTTGAGCATCACGTCCGCGATGCCCAGCCCGGTCACCGCGCAGTGCTCCAGCAACTCCGCCGCGGTCCGGAACGGCAACGGCAGCTCCTCCTTGGACGCATCCAGTTCCTGCTGCGCCGCGTCCTCCCCGCCCTCCCGGACGATGAACCCGCCACCAACCGAGAAGAACGTCGCCGCGTGCACCACCGACCCCTCAGCGTCGGTGACGGTGAACGTCATCCCGTTCGTGTGCCGCGGCAGCACCGTCAACGGCCGCAACACCATATCCTTTACGCCATAGGGCAGGGCCACTCCCGAACCACCAGCCCCGGCCAGGTTCAGGATCCCGGTCTCCGCGATCGAGGCCAGCCGCTCCTCCACCTCTTCGGGCAGGATCAGCTCCGGATGGAACCCCTCCAACCCCAACAGGATGGCGGTCATCGTCCCATGCCCATGCCCCGTCGCAGCAAGAGACCCATACAAATCCACCCGCAACGACGCCACCGAAGCCAGCCTGCCGGAGGCCTTGAGCTCCTCAGCGAACACGGCAGCAGCCCGCATCGGCCCCACCGTATGAGAGCTCGACGGGCCAATACCAATAGAAAAAAGGTCGAATACGCCGACTGCCACGGTGTGTTCCTAACTAAAACGGGTTGGTTGGGGTGGAGCGGGCAGGACATCCTCAGCGTGCTCGGTCGCGAAGACGCCCGCTGCGCGGACGTGACCTGCCCGCGAGGGGCCGGCGGAGCCGGACTTTTCGAAAGCGTGCGTCAAAGCGAGGAACGAGCAGCACGCGTGAAAATGTCCGGTCCACCGGTCCCGAAGGTGACCACGGACGGCGGTCCCGAAGGCGACCACGAAAGCACCGGGCCAAAGGCGACCACCAAGAGGAAAACTACTTGAGGCGCTTGTAGAACGGGAGGTCGACGACTTCGAACGGTTCTGCCTTGCCGCGGAGATCGATGTCCAGGGCGGTGCCGGGAGCCGCGTGTTCGACGTCGACGTAGGCCATGGCGATCGGGTAATTAAGGGTGGGCGAGGGCTGGCCGGAGGTGACTTCGCCGACCGGCACACCGTCCTTGAGCACGGGGTAGTGCGCCCGGCCGGCGCGGCGGCCCTTGCCTTTGAGGCCCACGAGGCGTCGGCCGGAGGTGCTTCCGGCGCCGGCTTCCTTCATGGTTGCCAGTGCAGCCTTGCCGACGAAGTCGCCTTCCTTGGAGAGCGCGACGACGGGGCCCAGGCCGGCAGCGAACGGGTTCCCCTGCAGCGAGAGTTCGTTGCCGTACAGTGGCATCCCCGCTTCGAGGCGGAGGGAGTCCCGGGAGGCGAGGCCGGCTGGTGTGAGTTCCCCGTCGTCGGCGATGGCGACCAGTGCCTGCCACAGTGCCGGGGCGTCATCGTTGGCCACGAAGATCTCGAACCCGTCCTCACCGGTGTACCCGGTGCGCGCGAGCAGGAGTTCCTTGCCGGCCCCGCCCACCAGGAACGGAACCTCCACGGCGGCGTAGTATTTCAGGTCAGTCACCAGTACGTGCTGTGCGGCCGGGACCAGGCGCAACAGGATTTCCTGGGCCTTGGGGCCCTGTACCGCGATCAGTGATGTTCGGGCGGAGGCGTCCTCCACCAGTACGTCAAACCCTGCGGCCCGTTCCTGGAGGGCTGCCGCCACCACCGCGGCGTTGCCCGCGTTGGGCACCACCAGGAAGACGTCGGTGCCGTCTTCAGCGGCGGGCCGGCGGTAGGTGATGAGGTCGTCGATGATGCCGCCGTCTTCGTTGCAGATCAGCGAGTACTTGGCCTTGCCGTCCGCGATGGCGGACAGTTTGCCCAC
>NZ_JBHVTN010000015.1:0-17728 GCF_042884655.1 Pseudarthrobacter sp. NPDC058119 | reverse complement strand
GGGGGACGGGCACGGACCTTACTCGAATCGGTCGGGCCGCCGTCGTTCTTCTGTCTGCTAATGCTCTGATGCCTTCTCGGCTGACTGGACCGGGACTTCCTTGCCGTCGCAATCGATGAGCTTGCCGTTTTCGAACCGGTCGCCCTCGGCCAGGCAGCGGAGGTCTTCCGCACGGACCAGGCGCTCGGTGCCGGCCACGAACACGGACTGGTTGTCCGAATTGCCGGCCCGGAGGTGGTTGAACAGCAGGTTCAGCAGGATGGCCATGACGGCGGCCGAACTGATGCCCGAGTGGAAGATCGTGCCGAACCAGGACGGGAACTGGTCGTAGAAGGTGGGGGCAGCGATGGGAATCATGCCGAAGCCGATCGAGGCGGCCACCACGATCAGGTTCATGTTGTTCCTGTAGTCCACTTTGGACAGGGTGCGGATACCGCTGGCCGCAACGGTGCCGAAGAGCACGATGCCTGCGCCGCCGAGGACGGGGGTGGGAACCGCTGCCACCACGCGGCCCAAGACGGGCAGCAGGCCCAGGACCACCAGGATCACGCCGCCGGCGCTGACCACGAACCTGCTCTTGACGCCCGTGATGGCCACCAGCCCCACGTTCTGGGCAAAGGCGCTTTGGGTGAAGGAGTTGAACAAGGGGGAGACGGCGCTGGAAAGCATGTCCGCGCGCAGGCCGTTGCCGATCCGCTTGGAGTCGACCTTGGTGCCGACAATCTCGCCGACGGCGATGATGTCCGCAGAGGTTTCCGTGAGGGTGACCAGGATGACGATCAGCATGGAGATGATCGCGGCAACCTCAAACGTGGGCGGGCCGAAGGCGAACGGGGTGGGGAAGGCGACGATCTCGCCCTGGCCTACCTTGGAGAAGTCAGCCATGCCGAAGACGATGGCGATCACCGTTCCCAGGACCATGGCCAGCAGGATGGACAGCCGGGAGATGGCGGCGCTTCCCACCTTGCTCAGCAGCAGCACGATGCCCATGGTGGCCGCGGCGAGTCCAATGTTCGCCACGCTGCCGTAGTTCGGCGCCTTGTTGTTGCCACCCATGGCCCAGTTGGCGGCCACCGGCATCAGCGTCAGGCCGATGGTGGTGATCACGGTCCCGGTCACCACCGGCGGGAAGAAGCGGATGATCTTCGAGAACAGGGGCGTGATGAGCAGGCCGATCAGCGATGCGGCGATGACTGAACCGAAGACAGCCTGGATCCCGCCGCCGCCATGGACGATGGCCACCATGGTGGAGACACCGGCAAAGGACACGCCCTGGACCAGCGGCAGTTGCGAGCCGAAGAACGGGATGCCGACGGTCTGCAGGATGGTGGCGAGGCCGCCGACGAACAGGCAGGCCGCGATCAGCAGGCCGATGTCCTGTGAGTTCATTCCCGCGGCGGCGCCGATGATCAGCGGCGGGGCAATGATGCCGCCATACATGGTGAGGACGTGCTGGAAGCCGTAGGCGAACATGCTTCCGATGGGGAGCCGCTGGTCCTCGGGCCGGGCCGGCCGTACGCCTTTGCCGGCGGCTGCGGGGGCCAGTTTCTTCTTGGTGTTCATGGCAGACTTTCTTGGTTCATGGCAGACGTCATCGTCTGGCTAACTGGTGTCTGGCTAACAGGTGAAGCTAGGGGTGGGGTGATGGTGGCGGGCCCAGCCATCGAAGGCTGGGCCCGCCGCTGAGGGTGCAGGGTCTAGCAGAAGCCGGCGATGCCGGACCAGGCAGCGGGCGCCGCGGCGGCGTCGTCGCGCTGGACGGTGGCCTCGATCAGGCCGTAGGGGCGGTCCGCGGCGAAGAAGACCTCGTTGGGGTTGTCCAGGCCGAACGGGGTGAGGTCGACCAGGAAGTGGTGCTTGTTGGGCATGGAGAACTTGATCTCGTCGATCTCGCCGTGCGCCTCCAGGACCTTGGTGCCCATGTCGAACAGGGTCTGCTGCAGGGCGTGCGAGTACTTTTCGGTGAAGCCTTCGAGCAGGAGTCCCTTGACGTCGTCGTAGCTCTTGTTGAAGTCCAGGGCATTGAAGTCAGTTCCGGGCTTGAAGCGCCAGCGGGCGGAAACGTCCGTGGCGAGGATCCGGTCCGTGGTTTCCGGCAGCGTGGTGTAGCGGTCGCGGGGGTAGCCTACGAACCCCGACTGGGTGGACTTCAGGACGGTCAGGTCCTTCAGCCCCGAGATGAGGTGGGTGTCGGCGCCGTCGCGGACCAGGACGGCGGTGCGGACTTCCTGGCCATTGCGGACGAACGAGTGGTCGTGCTCGCTGCCGTGGGCCTGGATGCGGTTCCACGCGTAGGACTCGGCTTCCCAGCGGCCGCCGGTGACCCAGTCGAAGCTGGAAGTGAAATGCTCGCCGAGGCGCAGGATGAATTCTTCCGGTGAGCCGATGCCGTCGCGGGCAAAGGCGTAGATGGTGTTCTTCTGGGTGTCCGTGGCCACCACGTGGGCGTTGTCGCCCTCAAGGTGTGCGGCGGTGAAGTCGCCTCGCAGCTGCGAGGTGACGTTCAGGTCTTCGATCTCGTGTCGGTTGGTGTCCCTGGTGATCTTGACGACGCGGACTTCGGCCTTGCCGTACTGGTTTTCGCCGAGAATGATCTTGCTGCTCATGGTCTTTTCCCAATCTCCGGTAAGTGGAACCAAGGTTCCATCACTGAAATTAAGCGCGCGTTTCAAGCGCGTTTCCGGTGGAGCCGACCCAACAAAAAAGAGCCGGCATCCATTGATGCCAGCTCATTACGACCCTGCCTGCTGCTCCCAGGTTACGTGACCTGCGCCACGAGTTGCCTAACAGCGTACCCCGCGCAGGCGGTGGTGTACATCACAGGATGAAAATTCGATTTGTGACCGTCCCGGCCGCCCCGGGCCGCGTGGGGGCATTGACTGGGAGGATGACGCCTTCTAAGCTTTTCATATAGCAATAATTATTTTCCGCAATGCGAAATACTTATTGCGACAAGCAATGGACGTGAAAGAGGAGGATCAGATGTACCAGCAGGACAAGACGCCCTTCGCAGCGCAACAGGCTGCCGCGCCGTCACCCCAGGAGTTCTACCTCCCCCTCGGTGGCGGCACCGATCCGGACTTCTTCGTTCCGGAGGAGCGCATCGCCGCGCCCGGCCGCCTCTCGCGCTGGATCCTCGCCCTTCCGGGTTTCGGCCGGCAGCGCTAGGTGAACCCAGTACAGCTACGCCCCGGGGCGGCCTGGCCATTCCTTTCCGGCCCACGGATCGTAGTCCGCGATGAGTTCTTCCTGGCCCGGCCGGTCCGCGTCCGGGACGTGCTGCAGGTTGACCCGCACCCGGTACCAGAGCGAACTTGAACCCCGCATCCCGTCCACCAGGATGTCCGCCGGCTGCAGGGATCTGACCACGACGGCGTGCCCGGACTTCCATTCCTCAAGGGCGGCCAGCGCCTCCGGCTTGGTTTTGGTCCGCGCTACTTCGACCAGCGGCATCAGCGACTGCCGGCGGCCGGACCCGTTGCCGCTGCGCGGAGCCTTTTCCGCCGGACCGAGCTCCTTTGCAAGGGCAAGCAGTCCGTCCAGTGAACCCACCGCCCCGTCAATGCCTGCATGGGGGTCGCCGATCTGCGCGTACCGCCCGGGGACCGTCCGGACCGTGAACTGTCCGGGCCGGGCGGTGCGCATCTCCTCCCAGGTCAGGGGGGTGGATACGCGGGCGTCCGGCAGGGGCCTGACCGAATAGGCCGATGCCACGGTGCGGTCCTTGGCGTTCTGGTTGAAGTCCACGAACACGCTCTCGCCGCGCTCTTCCTTCCACCACCGTGCCGTGGCCAGTCCCGGTGCGCGGTTCTCCACCTCGCGGGCCAGAGTTTCGGCGGCCAGCCGGACATCCTTGTAGGACCACTCGGGCGAAATGCGCACCAGGATGTGCAGCCCGCGGGACCCGCTGGTTTTAGGCCAACCCACTAGCCCCACGTCGTCGAGGACCTCCTGCGCCACATAGGCCACGTCCACGATCTGCGACCAGTCCACACCCGGCATGGGGTCCAGGTCCACCCGCAGCTCGTCCGGGTGCTCGAGGTCCTCGGCCCGCACAGGATGCGGATTCAGGTCCAGGCAGCCGAGGTTGATCACCCAAGCCAGGCCTGCGGCGTCCCTGATGACGGCTTCCTCCGCCGAGGTCCCGGATGCGTAATGCAGCGTGCTGGTATCGATGAACGGTGGGTGGTTCTCCGGTACGCGCTTCTGGAAGAACGGCTCCGCATCGATGCCCTTCGGGAACCGCTTGAGCACCATCGGCCGGCCGCCGGCACCCCGCAGGGCACCCTCCGCCACCGCAAGATAGTAGCGCACGAGGTCAAGCTTGGTCAGCCCGGGCTCCGGGAACACCACCTTGTCCGGGCTCGAGATCCGGACCTCCTCACCATCGATGTCCAGGATCTCGGCCGGCGTCTTTGACGGAGTCATGCCGCCACGCTAGCAGCGGGTTTGCTGCCTGTCAGCCGTTGACCAGCCTCTTTGCCGCTGCCGAGTGCTCCGCAACCAGCCCGGCGATGTCCAGTCCCGGAATCTGCCCGTCCACTACGCGCCACCGGCCGCCCACCATTACCCGGTCTGCCCGGTCCGCTGCGCAGAGGAGCAGCGCCGCGACGGGGTCGTGGCTGCCGGAAAAGCGAAGGTCATCAAGCCGGAACAGCGCAAGGTCCGCCTGCATGCCCGGCGCCAACTGTCCCAGCCCGGCACGCCCCAGCACTGCGGCAGATCCGCGGGTGGCCCAGCCGAGCGCCCGTTCGACGGGCACGTCGGCGCCGTAGCGCAACCGCTGGAGATAGAGGGCCTGCCGGGCTTCCAGGATCATGTTGGAGGCATCGTTCGACGCCGAGCCATCCACTCCCAGCCCCACGGGAGCGCCTGCGTCTTCGAGTTCGAGGACCCGGGCCGTTCCAGAGGCCAGCCGCATGTTGGAGGTGGGGCAATGCGCGACGGCGGTTCCGGCCCTTCCGAGGCGGGTGATCTCATCGTCGCTGAAGTGGATCCCGTGCCCCAGCCAGGTGCGGTCCGTCAGCCAGCCGACGCTGTCCAGGTAGTCCACGGTGCGCAGGCCGAACCGTTCCCGGCAGAAGTCCTCCTCATCCAGGGTTTCTGCGAGGTGGGTGTGGAGCCTGACGTCCAGCCGTTCGGCCAGCGCCGCGCTTTCGGCCATGATCTCCTTGGTCACCGAGAACGGCGAGCAGGGCGCCAGGGCTATCTGGATGACTGCATCCTCCCCGCGCTCGTGGTACCGGCCGATCAGCCGCTCGCAGTCAGCCAGTACTACATCCGGATCCTGCACCGTGGACTGGGGCGGCAGGCCGCCGTCCTCCATCCCCAGGGTCATGGACCCGCGCGTGAGCGTGGCCCTCATGCCCAGCCGCCGCACCGCGTCCACCTCGATGTCGATCGCGTCCTCCAGTCCGGAGGGGAAGAGGTAGTGGTGGTCGGCGGCGGTGGTGCAGCCACTGAGCAGCAGCTCTGCAAGGGCCGCCGTGGCAGCCAGTTCCAGGTCTTTCGGTGTGAGCCGGGCCCAGACCGGATAGAGGTTCTGCAGCCATGGAAACAGCGGGACGTTGGCCACCGGCCCCCAGGCGCGCGTCAGGGTTTGGTAGAAGTGGTGGTGCGTGTTGATGAGGCCGGGCAGCAGGACGTGGCTGCCGGCGTCGAACGTTTGGGAGCAAGGCGCGGAGGGCTGCTGCCCGGCGGCCAGTACCTCGGTGATCACGCCGTCACTGACCACCACGCCGCCGGAGGCATCGAGGCTGTTGGCCGTGAACGCAGCGAGTGGATTCCGGATCCAGAGCCGGGAATCGGATACAAGGGAGGAAGTCATGGCTGTCCTTTGTCTGAGTGGAATGCGGTGCTGTAATCCAGCTCAGTGATGCCCTGTCTGCTGATCCAGGCGGCCGTCCCTGCGGGCAGGGCGGGTGGGATCAGACTAGGGAGTCGGCTTCACCTGCGTCAACGTCTCCTTTTGTGACCGGCGGCCCGGATGGGACGTGAACAGCGTGAAACATGGATTTCACATGGCGAAATTAAATTTCCAGAAAACTATGGCGTGGCCCACAAACCGGTGCTAATCTCGATTCTGCCAAAGGCGGGCACCCGATCCCGGGAAGCTATCTACCAGGCGCAACTTAACCTTCACAGCACATGCTGAAGCCTGGTAACCGTTCGCACCTGGTTTTACTGGTCCTGCGCGGCAACAGGCTTCCCGGCAAAAGGAAGTCGCATCATGAGTACCACCGTCACGGCCGAACAGTTTTTGGCCCGCTCCATCCGGCTGGCAACAGCCAACGTCCTCAACAGCGGAGGCCCGTTCGGCGCCATGATCGTCACCGCGGACGGCAAGACGTTCGACGGCGTCAACCGCGTCACCGCGGACAACGATCCCACCGCGCACGCCGAAGTCACCGCCATCCGCACCGCCTGCCGCGAACTGGGCACCTTCGACCTCAGCGGCGCCACCCTCTACACCAGCTGCGAGCCGTGCCCCATGTGCCTGGCCTCGGCGCTGTGGGCACGGGTGGGCCGCGTTGTCTACGCGGCGGACCGCCATGATGCCGCCTCGGTTGGCTTTGACGATGCCGTCTTCTACGAATACTTCGACAACCAAGACAGGGATTCCCTGATGCCGGTTGCCAAGCTGGAGCTGGCGGACCCGGAGGCGCCCGAACCGCTGGAACCGTTCAATACCTGGAACACGCTCGAATCCAGGATTGATTACTAGGGCCCGGTGGCTGACATGACAATCCTGGATAATTCCGCTGAAAAGCAGGCTGCGCTCTTCCCCGACGGGAACGGCGGCGCAGAGCCCGCAGCGGCACGCGAAACACG
Organism: Pseudarthrobacter sp. NPDC058119; assembly: GCF_042884655.1. Lineage (NCBI taxonomy): Bacteria > Bacillati > Actinomycetota > Actinomycetes > Micrococcales > Micrococcaceae > Pseudarthrobacter > Pseudarthrobacter sp. NPDC058119. Next base: position 10,897 of record NZ_JBHVTN010000015.1, on the reverse strand, counting down.
GACGGCACCGGGGCGCAAGCACGGCACCCCGCCTGCACCGGACTCCTTCCTTGACCGCTTCTTCCACATCACCCGGCGGGGCTCCACCCTGGCCCGCGAATTCCGGGGCGGCCTGGTCACCTTCTTCACCATGGCGTACATCGTCATCCTGAACCCCCTCATCCTGGGCGGATTCAGCGCTGACAACGCACCCACCGACGTGGCCGGAGGCTGGCTCTCCGCGTCACAGGTGGGTGCCGTCACCGGCCTCACCGCCGGCGTCATGACCATCCTCTTCGGCCTCATCGCCAACCTGCCGTTCGGCCTCGCTGCGGGCCTGGGCATCAACTCCTTCCTTGCCGTCTCGGTGATCCACGAGGTCACCTGGGCCGAGGCCATGGGCCTGGTGGTCATCAATGGCATCCTGATCGTGCTCTTCGGCGTCACCGGTGCCCGGACGGCCATCTTCCGTGCCGTGCCCAAGGAACTGAAGGCCGCCATCACCGTCGGCATCGGCCTCTTCATCGCCTTCATCGGCTTCGTTGACTCCGGCTTCGTCAGGCCTACGGCAGGCGGCCCGCCCGTTCAACTGGGCGACGGCGGCTCCATCACCTCAGTGCCCACGCTCGTGTTTGTCGTCGGACTCCTGGCCATGGGCATCCTGGTGGCGCGCAAGGTCCAGGGCGGCCTGCTCATCGGCATTGTCGGCACCACCGTACTGGCCGCCGTCGTCGAAGCCGTCCTGAAGCTTGGCCCCGCCAGCGCCACCAACCCCGGCGGCTGGCACCTGAACACACCCGTCCTCTCCGGGCAGTTGGTGTCGGCGCCGGACCTTGGGCTGGTGGGCCACTTCGATCTCTTCGGGTCCTTCGCCAGGATCGGCGGACTCGCAGCCACCATGCTGGTGTTCACGCTGGTGTTCACCAACTTCTTCGACGCCATGGGCACCATGACCGGCCTGGCCAAGAGCGCCGGCGTCGCCCACAAGGACGGCACCTTCCCGCGGCTGAAGTCGGCCTTCATCGTGGAAGGCTTCGGCGCCGTGGCGGGCGGGGCAACGTCCGGGTCCTCCAACACCGTCTACATCGACTCGGCCGCAGGCATCGGGGAAGGCGCCCGCACGGGCCTGGCGTCCGTGGTCACCGGCGTGCTGTTCCTTGGCTCGATGTTCCTCACCCCGCTCACCAGCGTGGTGCCGCTCGAGGTGGCCGCGGCCGCCCTGGTGGTGGTGGGCGCCATGATGATGGCGCAGATCCGCGAGATCAAGTTCACCAAGTTCACCGTGGCCCTGCCGGCTTTCCTCACGATCGTCACCATGCCGCTGAGCTACTCGATCGCCAACGGTATCGGCGTGGGCTTCGTGAGCTGGGCCGTGATCGGGGCGGCCTCGGGCAGGGCGAAGAAGATCCACCCGCTGATGTGGGTGGTCAGTGCCGGGTTCCTGGTGTACTTCGCCCGCGGGCCCATCAACGCCCTGCTGGGCGGCTAGGCATCGACCATTCTTTTCAGGGGCCGGGCCAACCCTTGGCCCGGCCCCCGGAAGGACCGACAATTGACACCACCGCTGCGGAAGAAGGAGCGACGCCATGCTTGACCTGATCCCCTCGCTCGGCCCCTGGCTGTCCCGGATCGCGGCCCGGGAGTTCGCCGTGGCCACCATCGTGGCGGCCTCCGGATCGGTGCCGCGGCCCGTGGGAACGTCCATGCTTGTCGCCGGTTCCGGTGACGTGCTGGGCAGCCTGTCCGGCGGCTGCGTGGAAGGCGCCGTGGTGGCGCTCGCCCTGGAGGCAATGGACGACGGCGTCCCGCGCCACGGGAGCTTCGGCTTCAGTTCCGCGGACGCCTTCGCGGCCGGACTGACCTGCGGAGGAGAGCTGGGCATCCACATCCAGCCTGTACCGGCCGCCGCGCCCGGCGAAACCCCGCACCCGCTGCGGGCCGCCCTGCTGCAACTCGCCGAACCCGACCCTGACCACCCCGTGGCGCTGGCGCGCCTGCTGGGCACCCAGGGAGGCGTCGCCGTCGTCCTCTCCGATCCAGGCGCCTTCCGCCTGGCCGCCTCGTCGGAGCTGGCAGCGCTGCTGCACGGGGAACCAGCACTGCAGGTGGAGTCCCTGGTGCGCAGCGGCGGCGCCGGGCTGGTCCGGCTCCCGGAGCCGGGCGAATGCGCTCCGGACCGAAGCGACACGCATCCTGCCGGCGGGCCCGCCATCTTGGTGGAGTCCAGGCTGGCCCCGCCGCGGATGCTGGTCTTCGGCGCCAACGATTTCGGAGCCGCACTGGTCCCCGCCGCCAAGCTGCTGGGCTATCACGTGACCCTCGTCGATGCCCGCCCGGCTTTCGCGTCGCAGCCCCGGTTCGCGGCGGCCGACCAGGTGGTCACTGACTGGCCGCACCGCTACCTGGCAGCGGAAGTGGCCCAGGGCAGGACGGACAGCCGCACCGTTGCCGCCGTCCTCACCCACGACCCAAAGTTCGACATCCCCCTGCTGGAAACGGCGTTGGCCCTGGACCTTGCCTACGTGGGAGCCATGGGGTCCCGGCGGAGCCACCTCCAAAGGGTTGACCAGCTCCTCAACGCGGGCGTTCCGCCGGAGCGGATCGCCCGGCTGCATTCGCCCATCGGCCTTGACCTCGGTGCGGTCACTCCGGCCGAAGTGGCGGTATCCGTCACCGCCGAACTGATCGCCGCCCGTACCCGCGCAGCCAGCTGCCTACCGCTGCGGGAAACCTCGGGCACCATCCACCACCACCCGGCTGCCACGGCGCCCACAGACCTTAAGACGCAGGAGATCGCATGGACATGAACACCATCGAGGCGGTGGTCCGCACCACCGACCCCGCACAATGGCGTGACGGCGACGCCTGGCTGGCCGGCGGCACCGTCCTCTTCTCCTACGGCAGCTACGCGTTTGGCCCGCAGCCGCTGAAGCGGCTGCTGGACCTGGGCGGGGCCGGCTGGACGCCCATCACCGTCAGCGGAGACGGGATTGAGCTGGCAGCCACCTGCACCATCGCGCAGCTGTATGACCTGCCCGGTTCGCCGCAGGCGTCCGGACGTGCCTGGCCCGCGCTGGACCTCCTCCGTGCCTGCTGCGATTCCTTCGTGGCTTCCTTCAAGGTGTGGAACATGTCCACCGTGGGCGGGAACCTCTGCACCTCGCTGCCCGCCGGTCCCATCATTTCGCTGTGCGCCGGGCTGGACGGCACAGCCACCATCCTCACGGCCGGCGGCGGTAGCCGCACCGTCCCCGTCGCGGACTTCATCACCGGGGATGCGAAGAACTGCCTGGCACCCGGCGAGCTGCTCCGCAGCGTCCACCTGCCGGCGTCGGCCCTTTCTGCCCGAGTGGCGTTCCGGCGCTTGTCCCTCAGCAACTTGGGCCGGTCCGGGGCGCTGCTCATCGGACGGCTCGACGGCGACGCCTCCCTAACCCTGACGGTCACCGCCGCCACCAAGCGGCCGGTCCAGCTGGGCTTCGAAGGGCTGCCGGACGCAGACCGGCTCGCCGCCGCGCTGGACGACGCCATCCCCGCGGAGCTCTACCATGACGACATCCATGGCCTGCCTGCCTGGCGCCGCGACATGACCTACCGGCTGGCAGAGGAAATCCGCTCGGAACTCGCCGCTCCCGCCGGTGCGCAGGATATCCCTGTCTCCGGCGACTTCTGGCCGCCCCAGGCCGTGGCAGCACAAACGCCCGGGCCCACCACGCTTTCGAAAGGGGCCTGAGCATGGCCATCGAGATTAACGGAACCCCCGCCAGCGCGGACCCGCGCCCGGGGCAATGCCTGCGGACGTTCCTGCGGGAGCAGGGCAACACCGGTGTGAAGAAGGGCTGTGACGGCGGGGACTGCGGCGCCTGCACCGTCCACGTGGACGGGACCCCGGTCCACAGCTGCATCTACCCGGCCGTCCGCGCCGAGGGCCATTCGGTCACCACCATCGAGGGGCTGGCCCGTGCTTCAGATGGGCAGCTGCACCCGGTGCAGCAGCAGTTCATGGAACGCCAAGGCTTCCAGTGCGGCTTCTGCACGGCGGGCATGGTGATGACGGCCGCCACGTTCGACGACGACCAAAGGGAGAACCTGCCCCGCAACCTGAAGGGCAACCTCTGCCGCTGCACCGGCTACCGCGCCATCGCTGACGCGGTCTGCGGGAACGCCGGCCACCCCGATCCCCAGGGACCGGGATCCGGTATCGCAGGGGAGGGGCAGCCTGACCCGGAGCAGGGCCGTTTGGGTGACGACGTTCCGGCGCCTGCCAGCCGGGCGGTGGTCACCGGGGGCGCCCGTTACACCCTGGATCTCCCAGGTGACCAGCAGCAGGCACTGCTGCACCTGAAGATCCTGCGCTCGCCGCACGCACACGCCCGGGTGGTGTCCATCGATGCGGAAGCTGCCCTGAAGATTCCGGGGGTGGTGGCGGTCTTCACCCATGAGGACGCCCCGAAACAGCTGTTCTCCACCGCCCAGCACGAGCTCTTCACTGACGACCCAGACGACACTAGGGTGCTCGACGACGTGGTGCGCTTCATCGGCCAGCGGGTGGCCGCCGTCGTCGCCGAATCGGTGGGCGCCGCAGAAGCCGGAGTTCGGGCGTTGACGGTGGAATATGAGGAACTGCCCGCCGTCTTTTCCCCGCAGGAGGCCCTAACGCCCGGCGCGCCCCTGGTCCACGGGGACAAGGACGGCAGCGCGTCCCGCATTGCCCGGCCGGACGGGAACGTGGTGGCGGAACTGCACTCGGAACTGGGGAGCGTGGCTGACGGTTTCGCCGCCGCCGACTTCATCCACGAACGGACCTACCAAACCCAGCGGGTGCAGCACGTTGCGCTGGAGACGCACGCGGCCATCGCCTCGGTGGACGCCGAAGGCCGGCTGCAGGTCCGCACCTCCAGCCAGGTTCCGTTCCTGGTCCGGCGGACGCTGTGCCGGGTGTTCGGCCTGGAAGAAGACAAGGTGCACGTGGTGGCCGGGCGTGTGGGCGGTGGCTTCGGCGGCAAGCAGGAAGTCCTCACCGAGGACCTCGTGGCGCTCGCGGCCCTGAAACTGCAGCGGCCGGTCCAGCTGGAACTGACCCGCACGGAGCAGTTCACTGCCACCACCACCCGGCACCCGTTCACCATCAAGCTGAAGGCGGGCGCCAGCAGGGAAGGACGGCTGACGGCACTCGAGCTGGACGTGGTGACCAACACCGGCGCCTACGGCAACCACGGACCGGGCGTGATGTTCCACGGCTGCGGCGAATCGCTGGCCGTGTACAACTGCGCCAACAAGAAAGTGGACGCGCATTCGGTGTACACCAACACCGTGCCGGCCGGTGCGTTCCGGGGGTACGGGCTGAGCCAGATGATCTTCGCCATCGAGTCCGGCATGGACGAGCTCGCCGCCGGGATCGGCATGGATCCGCTGGAGTTCCGCCGGCGCAACATGGTCCGCGAGGGCGATCACATGCTGTCCACCAGGCCGGATCCGGAGGAGGACGTCCACTACGGCAGCTACGGACTGGACCAGTGCCTGGACCTGGTCCGGGACGCCCTGGACCGCGGCAGGGTACGCTACCGGGATGCGGGCATGGCCGAGCTCGGTGCCGACTGGATGGTGGGTGAAGGTGCCGCCTTGTCCATGATCGACACCGTCCCTCCGCGCGGCCACTTTGCCCACTCCCACGTCCGGCTCCTGCCGGACGGGACGTACCAGGCCGACGTCGGGACCGCAGAGTTCGGCAACGGCACCACCACCGTGCACGCCCAGCTCGCGGCCACCGCGCTGTCCACTGAGGCGTCCAGGGTGGCGGTGCGGCAGTCGGACACGGACCTGGTGGAGCACGATACCGGTGCCTTCGGGTCCGCCGGCACCGTGGTGGCCGGCAAGGCGACCCTGGCAGCAGCGGAAGAACTGGCCGTCCGGATCCGTGCCTTCGCCGCCGGGATCCGGCAGACCCAGGCTTCGGCCTGCGTCCTCGACGGCGGCGCCGTGGTGGTTGACGGGACCCCCGTGGCACTGGGCGAACTGGCGCAGGCTGCCGCGGATGCCGGCGTTGAACTTGCTGCCGAGGGACGCTGGGGCGGTACACCACGCTCCATAGCCTTCAACGTGCACGGCTTCCGGGTGGCGGTGAACCGCGGCACCGGCGAGCTAAAGATCCTGCAAAGCGTTCAGGCAGCGGACGCAGGGGTAGTGGTCAACCCGCGCCAGTGCCGAGGACAGATCGAAGGCGGAATCGCCCAGGCACTGGGTGCCACGCTGTACGAGGAAGTGGTGGTGGATCGCGGCGGGAAGGTCACCACGGACATCCTGCGGCAGTACCACATTCCTACTTTCGCGGACGTGCCGCGCAGCGAGGTGTACTTCGCGGACACTAATGACAAGGTGGGGCCGCTGGGGGCCAAATCGATGAGTGAAAGCCCGTTCAACCCGGTGGCTCCTGCGCTTGCCAACGCCATCCGGAACGCAACCGGGGTTCGCTTTTCCTCCCTGCCCATTGCCCGGGACAGGATCTACCTGGGGCTGAAGGAAGCGGGGCTGGTGCCTAGTTTGGACCACGTTCCAAGCTAGGCCAGCGGCAGGTCACACTTTCGCTTGCCACGATGCAACCCGGGGTCGGAACTGACCCCGGGTTGCATCGTTGCATATAGTCGGGGGATGGAACAGCGGATTTTAGGCAAGACCGGACGCAGCGTCTCCGTCGTCGGGCTCGGTACCTGGCAGCTCGGCGCGGACTGGGGCAACGTGGACCCGGGCCAGGCGCAGGCCATCCTGGCGGCCTCGGTGGAAGCCGGGGTCACCTTCTTTGACACCGCCGATGTGTATGGCGACGGCAAGAGTGAGCAGGCCATCGGGAAGTTCCTGAAGGAGAACCCGGGCCTCGGTGTCACGGTTGCCACCAAGATGGGCCGCCGGCTGGAACAGCGCCCCGAGAATTACACGCTGGCCAACTTCCGCCAGTGGGTTGACAGGTCCCGGAAGAACCTGGGCACGGACACCCTGGACCTGGTCCAGCTGCACTGCCCGCCCACGCCTGTCTACAGCAACAACGAGGTGTACGACGCGCTGGACACCCTGGTCGCCGAGGGAGCCATCAGGAACTACGGCGTCAGCGTAGAGCGCACCGACGAGGCCCTGGAAGCCATCCGGCGCGCTGGTACGGCATCGGTGCAGATCATCCTGAACGCCTTCCGGCTCAAGCCCCTGGACGAAGTCCTCCCGGCGGCCAAAGCCGCCGGGGTGGGCATCATTGCCCGGGTTCCGCTGGCCTCGGGCCTGCTGTCCGGCAAGTACTCCAAGGACACCACGTTCGCGGAGAACGACCACCGGAACTACAACCGCAAGGGCGAGGCCTTCGACGTCGGGGAAACCTTCTCCGGCGTTGACTACGAGCTGGGCCTCAAGGCGGTCAAGGAGTTCGAGCAGCTGGTGCCCGAGGGCGCCACTACCGCACAGGCAGCCATCGCCTGGATCGCGGCGCAGGACGGCGTCAGCAGCGTGATTCCCGGCGCTCGGAATGTGGAGCAGGCCCGCGCTAATGCTGGCGCGGCCACTGTCAGCGTGGGCAAGGAGTTCGACGACGGCGTCCGCTGGATCTACGACCACTACTTCCGCGAGTCCATCCACCCGCGCTGGTAACCCGGTCGCCGCCTGGAGCAAGACGGTGACTGGCTCGGTCAGCGACTTTGTAGAGCGGCTCGCCGCCGTGCAGTTGGGGCCGGCCTGCACCAACTTCTTCGACCATGCAGTTCCCGAGAATGCGCTCCGCCGGCACAACCTGGAGCTCTACCTGCAGGAGATGCTGGAACGGCGGCCCAAGGTACTGCTCGTGGGGGAGGCGCCGGGCTTCAGGGGCATGCGGATCACCGGGGTGCCCTTCACCAACAGGGTCATCCTTGGAGGGCCCGCCAACGGCTTTGGGCTTTTCGGCCCTGGCAAGGGGTACGTGCTGCCGCCCGAAGCTGCGGGAGTAGCCGCGGAGCCCACCGCCACCGTGCTCTGGCAGGTCCTGGAAGAAGTGGGGTTCCTTCCGCTGCTGTGGAGTGCCTTTCCCTGGCACACCCACAAGCCGGGGCAGCCTTTGTCCAACCGCACGCCCAGGCCCTCCGAGACCAAGCTTGGCACGCCTTTCTGGCAGGAGCTCACGGCTCTTTTTGGTATCGATTCCCTCGTGGCCGTAGGCAACGTGGCCCAGCACAGCCTGCAGCGCAGCGGCCTGGACGTACCGAAGATCCGGCATCCCGCCCACGGTGGCAGGTCCGGCTTCAAACAGGGGCTGGAGCAGCTGCTGAAAACCGGGATGCAGGTCTGAGCTGAGTTAGTTTCTGCACAGTCAGAATGTCGTACCCCCTTGTCATGATGGGTTTATGGGGAAAGCAGCGGTGGCTCAGGCTTATGCGGATATTCGTGCTGCGTTTGCTGTGTTGAACGCGGAGGTTGACGGGCGCGGTTCTGAGGCGTTTTCGCGGGCTGATCCGTTGGCTGGTTTGGCGGATGGTTGCCTGGACATTCTGGCCGGTGCCCGTGAGGTGGAGGCCGGGATCGCGGCTTTGAAGGCCAGCGCGGCAGTGGCGTACGCGGAGAGCGCCGCTGTTGTTGCGGGCCCTGATGTGCCGGGGCGGGTGCAGGAGATGGCGGTCGCGGCGGAGGTCGGGTGTGTGCTGGCTTTGGGGCCGCGGGCGTCGTCGTCGTTTCTGGCGACTTCCCATGCGGTGGTGAAGGAACTGCCGTTGACGTTGAAGGGGCTGCGGGCAGGGTCCTTGTCCTGGGGCCATGCGGTGGTGATGGCGGATGAGGCGGCGTGTCTTGATGCTGGTGGGGCGGCGGCGTTGGAGGCGCATTTCATGGACCCTGACGCCTCGGACCGGGCACGGGGGTGCCCGATAGGGGACATGCCGGCGCACCGGTTCAAGGTCAAGGCCAGGACGTGGCGGGAACGCCACCACGCCGAAAGCATCGAAAAGCGCCACGCCAAGGGAGTGGCCGACCGGCGGGTGGAGTTCCGGCCGGACCAGGACGGGATGGCCTGGCTGTCCGCGTGCCTGCCCGCGGACCAGGCACTGGCCGGCTGGAGCCGGCTCACCGCGATCGCCCGTGGCTTGCCGGGACCGGATGAATGCCGCAGCATGCCGCAGCTTCGGGCCGATACCTTCGCCAATGCGGTCCTTGGCAGTGCCGGAGCGGAGCCCCAGTCTTCGCCGACCCGGGCGCAGGTGTTGGTCACGGTCCCGGTGTTCTCCCTGATGGGCCTGACGGACGAACCGGCGGTGCTGGACGGGTACGGTCCTATCCCGCCGTCCATGGCCCGGGAGCTCGTGGCGAACGGGGCCGGGTCGTTCTACCGGGTGTTGGTGGATCCGCGGGACGGGGCTCCGTTGGAGATCGGCCGGACGAGCTACCGGGTGACCGGGCCGATGCGGGCCTGGCTGCGGATGCGGGACGGGAAGTGCCCGTTTCCGGGGTGCAGCAACAACTCCCTGGATAACGAGGCCGACCACATTCTCGCCTGGGCCAAGGGCGGCACCACGGGGATCAGTAACCTGGGTCAGCCCTGCCCGAAGCACCACAGACTCCGCCACACCACGGGCTGGAAACCCACACCCGCAACGAAGAACGAGCCACCCGGCTGGACCTCACCCACCGGCCGGCACTATGCCAGCGAACACCAGGGCTGGGAACCACCCCGAAGGCCCCACCAAAAGCGGCCGGATGGAAAGTGGACCGGCAGCATCGATCCCATCCGCCATGGTGCGTCCCCCTGGGAAGATGCCCTCGCGCGCTTCCTGCGCGCCCGCGCCTGACCATGCCCGCTGTTGGAGTTGGAGCTGTTGGAGTTGGATCTGTTGGAGCCCGGTGCTGTTGGAGGCCTGCTGCTGGCGGAGCCCGGGTGCTACCGGAGAAGGCCCAGCTGGTCCGGCGTGTCCACGTCCTCGCCGGTGGACTGGTCGCTGCAGTCCACTTCGTCCACCAGGTCTGGACGGCTCCGCAGGAATCCGCGCGCGCCGGCATCGCCCGTCACCGTTGCAGACACTTCTTCGCGCAGGGATGCGTCGATGACCATGGGGTGCCCGCGGCGGAGAGCCGTCCCATCGCCGTCGTTGGAATCACGACGGCGGTACGCGGCGGCGGTGATCCGTCCCGGCCGGTGCCCGGCTAAGAGCCGTTGAACGGTCGCCGGAGTCAGGCCCGGCTGATCCACCAAGGCGACCAGGAGATGGTCTGCCGGGTCCGCGGCCCGGGCACCGAGCAGGAAGGAACTGCCCATTCCCGACTCCCACTCCGGGTTGGTCAGCACGCGGCAGCCGTCCAGCCTGGCGGCGGACTCAACCTCGGCCGCACCTGCACCGAGGACCACCACCACCTCCCGGCAGCCGCCGGCGAGCAGGGTGGTGGCAACGGCCTCAACCAGTGGCCGGCCCCGGTACGGAAGCAGGGCTTTGGGGCCCAGGCCCAGCCGGGTGCCCGCCCCCGCGGCAAGCACCACCCCGGTGGTCCTCATCCCCGCTGAACTGGTCCCGTTACTGTCACCCATAGCTGCACCCTATGGGAGCAACGCTCAGGTGTCGCCACCCGCCCCGCCGGTGGTGCCGGCGTTGACGTCCAGGAGCTTGTAGCGGTCCATGGCGTACGACGGCGCGCCCCCTTCCACTTCGCCCCTCGCCGCGAGCATCTGCAGCACCTTCACCACGATGGAGTGGGTGTCGTTCTTGAAGTAGCGGCGTGCTGCTGCGCGGGTGTCGGAGAAGCCGAAGCCGTCGGCGCCGAGGGTGGCGTATTCGTTGGGGACGAATTGCCGGATCTGGTCCGGGACGGCTTTCATGTAGTCCGAGACGGCGACGATGGGGCCGGTGGCTCCTTCGAGTTGCTGGGTGACGAAGGGGACGCGGGCGGGTTGGCCGGGGTTGAGGAAGGCTTCCTCTTCGGCGGC
>NZ_JBHVTN010000014.1:0-45508 GCF_042884655.1 Pseudarthrobacter sp. NPDC058119 | reverse complement strand
AGGTCCTGGACCATGGTCTGGAAGTTCAGCAACGCCTCGAGCCGGCCCTGGGAAATCTCAGGCTGGTACGGGGTGTAGGCGGTGTACCAGGCCGGGGCCTCAAGGATGTTCCGGCGTATCACGGCAGGGGTGATGGTGTCGTAGTAGCCCTGACCGATCATCTGGACGGCGGTCTTGTTCTTGGCGGCGAGCCGGCGCAGTTCCGCAAGCACCTCAACTTCGCTGAGTGCATCCTGCAGGCGGAGGGCGGTTTCCTGGCGGATGACCTTGGGGACGGCGGTGTCGACCAGGGCGTCAACCGTGCCGTAGCCGACGGCCTTGAGCATGGTGTCGACGTCATCCTGGCGGCGGGCACCAATGTGGCGGTCGACGAAGTTGGTGGGGGCTGGGGTAACCGACACGAAGGAACTCCATTTTGTTCAGGCGGCGCAGGGTACGCCACAGCTATCCGGGTCCCTCCCCGCTCTGTATTGGACCTGAGAGTTTCCGCGTTGCCTGCCTGGGCAGGACCCGCTTGCACCGTCGGTGAGTACACCAGTCCCGCCGCTCCTCCACGGGGGAACGGAAACTGGCTGCTGCTTTCCAGAGGTGCCTCGCCGCGGCGGTACAGGGGCCTGTGAGATTCCCGGGGAGGATTTGCTCCTACGGCGCCTGCCTGTACTTCCGGCAGGACTCTCCCGCCGCAGATCAAAGGCTATTCATTTGTTGCGGTCATGACGGCCGATGACAGCCCTCACAACTCTCCATTGTCCTACGCCCCAACCCCTCCCGGCAAATGGCCGGGGCTACCTGCGGAGCCGCTCCAGGGCGGCCAGGAGCTCCTCCACATCGGCACCTGCGCGCCCCTCCGGGGCTGGCCCCACGGACAGCATGGCATTGAAGTACAGGCCGTCCCCCATGTACAGGACAGCCTTGGCCAGGCCGGGTCCAACATCGGCCGCAATCTCATCCAGCCACCGCTGCTGGATGGCGGCAAACCGGCGCCTCGTCTCTTCATGGGCCACCTCCGCCAGGCGGGTGGCGGCCACGATGGCACGGTCCAGTGGCGTGTCTGCCCACACCGAGGAACGGATGAAGTAGGCTGCAGCCCCTTCATCAGCCGAAGCCATCGCGTCGGCGTCCGCCGTGGCCAGGCCCTCCAACCGGTCCAGCAGCACGGCAATCAATGCTTCCTTGTTGGGAAAGTGATACAGGAGGCCACCTTTGGACACCCCGGCTTTCCGGGCTACGGCGTCGAGGGTCGCCGCGCGCTCCCCCACGTCGATCAGCAGGGACTCGAAGGCGTCAAGGACCGCGTCACGGGCTACAGGCTTTCGGGGCATGCCTCCCATCATGCCTTCCACCGGCAGGGAAGAAGGAATGTCCCGTTTACAAACTATACCGTCCAGACGGTACAGTTATAGCGTGACGACCTCTTTCAGCCCCGCAGCAGTCCACGGCAACGGCACCGCCATACGCCGCCCTTGGCGCGATTGGCTTGCGCTGGGACTGCTGATGTTTCCCGTCCTGCTGGTGGCGGTGGACAACACGGCACTGACCTTCGCGCTCCCCGCCATCGCCAGGGCACTGGAACCGGGCGGCCTGCAACTGCTGTGGATCATTGATGCCTACCCGCTGGTCCTGGCCGGCCTGCTGGTCTCGATGGGCAGCCTCGGCGACCGGATTGGGCGCCGGCGCCTGCTGGTTATCGGCAGCACGGGCTTTGCCGTACTGTCCGCCGCCACGGCCTTTGCGCCGACACCTGAGTGGCTGATCGCCGGACGGGCCGCGCTGGGGTTCTTCGGCGCGATGCTGATGCCGTCCACGTTGTCGCTGATCCGCAACATCTTCCCGGAGCCCAACCGCCGGCGGCTGGCCGTGGCCATCTGGGCCGCCGGCTTTTCCGGCGGGGCCGCCCTGGGCCCGATACTGGGCGGATGGCTGGTGGAGCACTTCTGGTGGGGCGCCGTCTTCCTGGTGGCCGTGCCGCTCATGCTCCCCCTGCTGGCGCTGGGTCCCGCCCTCATCCCCGAGTCCAGGGATCCCGCGCCGGGCAGGGTGGACGTGGCCAGCATCGTGCTCTCCATGCTGGTCATGGTGCCCGTGGTCTACGGCATCAAAGCGGTGGCCACGGAGGGACCGGACATTGCCGGACTGGGCACCATTGCCTTCGGCGTGGCCATGGGCGTTGTGTTCGTGCGGCGCCAGCACCGGCTGCAGCACCCGCTGCTGGACATGTCCCTGTTCCGGAACAAGGTGTTCAGCATGGCCATCAGCGCCAATATCCTGGCCCTGTTCTCCTTCAACGGCTTCATCCTCTTCCTCGCGCAGCATCTGCAGCTCATCGGAGGCATGAGCCCGTCCGCCGCGGGCGTCGCGATGCTCCCTGCACTGGCAGCCACGGTGGTGGCAGGCCTGGTGGTGGTGCCGCTGGTCCGCAAGGTCCGCCCGGGGTTCGTGGTGGCCGCGGGACTGTCCTTCAGCGCCATTGGCTACAGCATGGTGGCCTTCGGAAGCCACGGCGGCGGACCCGCCATGCTGCTGGCCGCATTGCTGGTCCTGGCGCTGGGCGTGGGCACGGCGGAAACCATCTCGAACGACCTCATCCTCGGTTCGGCCCCGCCGGCGAAATCAGGCGCGGCGGCGGCGATTTCCGAGACGGGCTACGAGGTGGGCTCTCTGCTGGGGACTGCGGTGCTGGGCTCCATCCTGACGGCGTCCTACCAGCAACACCTGCGGCTGCCGGTGGGGCTGGAGGGAATGCTGCCCGGCAGTTCCCTGCACAACGCCGGCGAAACACTGGCCGGTGCGGTGGACGCAGCCAACCTGCTGCCGCCACCGCTCGCCGGCGCCCTCAGGGACGCCGCTGCGGCCGCCTTCGATTCCGGCGTGCACGTCACGGCGGCAATCGGGCTGGTCCTCATGGCGACGGCGGCGGTGCTCGCCGCCGTCGTCCTGCGGAAAGTGCCCAAAGCGGCTTAGCGGAACATCCGCAGTACCGCCTGGACAACAAGAAGCGCCCGGCGCCGGGGATCCCCCGCCGCCGGACACCACTCGGTGGACTGTGCGCTACTTGGAATCGGCCGCGGTGACCTTGGCGGTGGGCTTCATGTTTTCCGCCTGCACCATCCAGGCGAACTGCTCCAGCCGGGCGATGAACTCGTGCAGAAGATCCGCCGACGTCGGGTCTTCCTCGTCCACCTCATCATGGACCTTGCGCATGGTGCCCACGGCGGCCTCCATGGCGGCGACGATCCGCTCGATCGCGTCCTTGGTGCTGATCAGGCCGTCCGGGAACTGGGCCAGGCTGGTGGTTTCGGCAACGGTGGCGCTGCGGCCATCGGGAAGCGCGTGCAGGGCGCGCATGCGCTCGGCGGTATCGTCGGCGAACTGGCGGGCAGCGTCCACGATCTCGTCAAGCTGCAGGTGGAGGTCCCGGAAGTTGGTGCCCACGATGTTCCAGTGCGCCTGCTTGCCTTGGATGTGGAGCTCGATCAGGTCCGCCAGGACGGCCTGCAGGTTGTTGGTCAGTGTCGGTGAAGCTTTCATGCATCCTCCTCAATTGGTCCAGTACGGCTGAGGCTACCAGCCGCGATCAGCGCAGCGGCAGGGCAAAAGGCAATTTCTCAGCGAGCTTACTAATTTCGAAAACCGGTCATAAACGAATGTGATTCATATTGCGTCTTGCATCACACGCCCGCCGCCCCCATACTAAATGAACGCCATTCATATAGTGACCTCCGTCTCACAGCCTTCCAGAAAGTGGTGCCATGACAGAGACAATCCGCACCAGTACCGCCAAACCCGGCCCGCACGCGCACGCTCCCGCCGCGGACGGCGTAAGCGCCAAGGGACTCAAGGGCGGTCAGCTCGGGCTCCTGGCCGTCGTCGTTTTGGGTATTTCAACCATTGCCCCCGCCTACACCCTCACCAGCGCACTGGGACCCACCGTCAATGAAGCCGGCCTCCAGCTGCCCGTCATCTTCCTCATCGGGTTCATCCCCATGATCCTGGTCTCCCTTGCCTACCGGGAGCTCAACGCCGACTCTCCGGACAGCGGGACCACCTTCACCTGGGTGACCAAGGCCTTCGGACCCTGGATCGGCTGGATGGGCGGCTGGGGACTGCTGGCCGCCAATATCATTGTGCTGTCCAACCTGGCCGGCGTCGCCGTCGACTTCTTCTACCTCTTCCTCTCCCAGCTCACCGGCTCCCCCGACCTGGCGGACCTCGCGGACAACAAGGCGCTGAACGTCATCACCTGCTTTGTTTTCGTGGCGTTGGCCGTCTGGGTCAGCTACCGCGGGCTGCACACCACCAAGCTGGTGCAGTACAGCCTGGTGGGCTTCCAGCTGCTGGTGCTGGGCCTGTTCGTGGCCATGGCCTTTGCCAACTGGTCCACCTCGGAAACAGCGATTCCGTTCAGCTGGGACTGGTTCGACGTGACCAAGATCGAGACGTTCGGGCAGATCGCCGCCGGCATCTCACTCTCGATCTTCGTGTACTGGGGCTGGGACGTCTGCCTGACGGTCAACGAGGAAACAGCCAACGGCAAGAAGACCGCCGGCGTGGCCGGCACCCTGACCGCCGTCATCGTCCTGGCCATCTACCTGCTGGTCAGCATCGCCACCATGATGTTCGCCGGCGTCGGCGATACCGGGAACGGCCTGAACAACGCCGAGAACCACGAGAACATCTTCACGGCGCTGGCCTCCCCGATCATGGGCCCGTTCGCCATCCTGATGTCCCTCGCCGTGCTTTCCAGCTCCGCCGCATCACTGCAGTCAACCTTCATGTCGCCCTCGCGCAGCCTGCTGGCCATGGCCCACTACGGCGCGCTGCCCGAGCCCTTCAGCCGCATCAGCAGGAAGTTCGCCACCCCGGGCTTTGCCACCATCGCCGCCGGCGTCATGTCCGCGGGGTTCTATGCAGTCATGCATGTGGTCAGCGAGAACGTCCTGAACGACACCATCCTGGCCCTGGGCCTGATGATCTGCTTCTACTACGGCCTCACCGCACTGGCCTGCACGTGGTACTTCCGCCACAGCCTGTTCAACAGCGTGCGGCATTTCGTGTTCCGCCTGGTGTGCCCGGTGGTGGGCGGTGTGGGGCTGTTCGTAGTCTTCGTCCAGACCGCCATCGACAGCCTGGCACCTGAGTTTGGCAGCGGTTCAGAGGTGTTTGGCATCGGCCTGGTATTCATCCTGGGCGTCGGCATCCTGGCCCTGGGCGCCGTCGTCATGCTGGTCATGTCCCGCACCCACCCGGGCTTCTTCCGCGGCAAAACCCTCAAGCAGGACACCCCGGCGCTGGTCGTTCCCGAATAGGCTCCAGCCCAAAGAGGTGCCGTGCCCCACCAGGGGCACGGCACCTTTTGTGTTGACGACGACGGGTGGCTCACCAGTAGTGCGCCACGTCGATGACCAGCCGGGAGCCGGCGCCCGGACCGTCCAGGGCGAAAACCCGGAACGGAAGGCGGGCACGGACGCCCAGGCCGATGGTGCTCTGGCCCTCGAAGCTTCCGGCCCAGACCACTTGGCGGAAGGTCTGGTATCCAGAGACGTTGGAGAGCTCGGCCTTGTCGGCGGGGACGTAGGTTGCCTGGCCGTTGTCGTCGTAGGCGGGTGCCTTGACGACCACCTGCAACCGGGCGCCGCCCCGGGTGGGCACGATTGCGCCTGAACCGTCCTGGATAATTTGCGGGACGTAGCGCACGGTGTAGCCGGGGGCCGGGGCGCCGCCCAGGTCAACCACCAGCCGGTCAAAGCAGTAGTGTTGCCCGGTCCGGACGTTCGTCACGGGAACGCGGCCCATGTCGCCGTCGGATTTCTGCAGCGAACCCCACGTGAGTCCGCAGTATGGCGCCGCGGAGGCGGATCCCCCGGCGACGATTCCCAGTCCCGCAGCCAGCAGGATGGCCGCGAGCCAGATGGAGAATTTTTTCATTGTGGTGCCATCCAAGATGGGGGCTATTGGATGCTTCCAGCGTAGGAGTGTTGGCTGGCTGAAACGAGGTCCATTTTGATAACGACGGCGTCCGGAAACGCAGCGGCGCCGGCCGCCTCAGTGAGGTGGCCGGCGCCGGGAAAAACAGGAAGACTCTAGCCTTCGCACTCGCGGCAGTACTTCAGGCCGTCCTTTTCGCGGGCAACCTGCGACCGGTGGCGGACCAGGAAGCACGACGAGCAGGTGAACTCATCAGACTGCTCGGGAACCACGATGACCGTCAGTTCCTCATTGGACAGGTCGGCGCCGGGCAGGTCGATTCCTTCAGCGGTGTCGTTCTCGTCGACGTCGATAACCGCGGTCTGCGCGTTGCCGCTCCGTGATGCCTGGAGGGCCTCGAGGGAGTCGGCCGGCGACTCTTCTTCCTGCTTGCGTGGAGCATCGTAATCGGTAGCCATAGCATGTTCACTTTCGTTGCTGCGCAGCGCCATTTCAGGCACCTCAGTGAAGCAGTTTAGGGCATGATCCCGCTACCGGCGCAATAGTGTGTTCAACCAGACATTCCACCGGTTTCGGGCACCGTTCCCGCGTGCTCGGACCTGGCGTGGGCCGCCCCGATGGACACCCCGCTCAAGGCAGGCAACCAGCCCCACCTGGTGGCATCGGCCATGGCGCCGGCGGCATCCGCCTCGGAGTCGAACGTGAGGGAGTCCAGCAGCCAGTCGCGGAGCCGGATGAGCAAGGAAGTGGTCATGCCTGAAAAGTACGCAGCCATTGTTGTGGCCACGTTTCGCGCCGGTCTCCCGCCGATTAATTCGGCGGCGGCCACGCTACGGGGCATGCGGTGCCGTACTGCTCCGCACTATGAGTTCGGGCTCCACCACCAGGGTCCGCCGGCCGTCCCCGCCGCGGAACGCCGTGAGCATCATCTCCATGCACCGCCGGCCCAGCTCTTCAAAGTCCTGACGGACCACCGTCAGGGGCGGACTGAAGTAGCCGGCCTCCGGCTGGTCGTCGAAGCCCACCACCGAAAGGTCCTGCGGCACCCTGATGCCTGCCTCGTTCAGGGCACGCAGGACCCCCAGGGCCATCTGGTCGTTGCCGACGAAAAGGGCCGTGGCACGGCGGCCCGCAGCCAGCCGCCGGCCAATTTCGTATCCGCTGCCGGCGCTCCAGTCCCCCTCGGTGATCAGGTCTGCCGCGAGCCCGGCGGAATGGAGGGCTGCCCGCCAGCCCTCGGCGCGGGCTACGGCGTCGATCCAGTCCTGCGGCCCGGCAACGTGTCCAATCCGGACATGCCCCTGGCTGATGAGGTGTTCCACCGCCAGTTCGGCGCCGCGCCGCTGGTCCACCTTGACCCCGCCCACGCTCTCATTCCCGTCCGGTCCCACGGCCACCACCGGCACTCCGATGGGCAGTTCCGCCAAGGCGGCCAGCGTCTCCAGATGCGGAACGATGACCACGATTCCGTCCACCGATTGGTCCAGGAAGTGCCGGACGGCGTCCAGGATCGCGTCCCGGGTGACCTCGCGCAGCGCCGCGACGCTGACGAAGTAGCCCGCGTCCCGCGCAGCCCGTTCCACACCGAGCAAGGTGTTGGCCGGGCCATACTGCGAAAGCTCGCTGCCCAGGACGCCGATGATCTGCGAACGCCGGGTCACCAGGCTCCGGGCGGCAGAGTTGCGGCGGTAGCCGAGTTCGGCAATCGCCGCTTCCACCTTTTCGCGGGTGCCGGGACTCACGTTGGGGTGGTTGTTGACCACCCGTGAGACGGTCTGGTGCGATACCCCGGCACGTTCCGCGACATCCTCGAGCGTGGGCAGCCGCCGCGGGACGCTGTCCATCACGGGGTTCCCGTCCCGTGCCGCCGCCGGGACCCTTGCCACGGGATCAGATCCCGCCGGCCAGTTTGTAGTAGGCGGCGTTCCAGTTCAGGTCCTTCTTGAACTGGCGGATGGTGGTGTCCTGGTCGATGGTGAGCAGTTCCGTTTTGGCGATCTCGGCGAAGTCCTCGAAGACGTCCATGCCCACCTGGGTGGAGAGCACGGTGTGGTGGGCTGCCCCGGCGGTGAGCCAGGCGGCCGCGGAGGTGGCGAAGTCCGGCCGGGGCTCCCAGAGTGCGCGGGCCACGGGGAGGTTGGGCAGCGGCTGGTCGAGCGGGACGACGTCGACGGCGTTGGCCACCAGGCGGAAGCGGTCCCGCATGTCGGAGAGGGCGACGACGACGCCCGGGGACGCGTCGGCGTCGAACACCAGGCGGACCGGGTCTTCCTTGCCGCCGATGCCCAGCGGGTGGATTTCCAGCCGCGGCTTCTGCGCCGTCAGGGAAGGGCAGACCTCCAGCATGTGGGCGCCCAGGATCTTCTCGGAGCCGGGTTCCAGGTGGTAGGTGTAGTCCTCCATGAGGGAGGCACCGCCGGGCAGCCCGGCGCCCATCACCTTGGCGGCCCGGACCAGGATGGCGGTCTTCCAGTCGCCCTCCGCGCCGAACCCGTAACCGGCAGCCATGAGCCGCTGCACCGCCAGACCGGGCAGCTGGCGGAGCGCACCAAGATCCTCAAAGGACGTGGTGAACGCGGCGGAGCCGTTGCCTTCCAGGAAGGACTGCAGGCCCAGTTCGATCCGGGCGCCGTACCGCAGCGATTCGTGCCTGGCCGCGCCTGCGCGGAGCTCCGGCACCACGTCGTAAAGGTCCTCATACTCGGCCACCAGGCCGTCGACGTCGGACTCTGCAGCACCGTGCACGGCGTCGGCGAGTTCGTTGACGGACCAGGTGTTCACCGCGACGCCGAACCGCAGCTCGGCCTCGGTCTTGTCGCCTTCGGTGACGGCCACGTTGCGCATGTTGTCGCCAAAGCGGGTGAGTTTCAGCGTGCGGACGGCTGCCCAGCCCGCGGCGGCGCGCTGCCACGATCCCACCTGGCGTGCCACGTCCGGATTGGAGACATGCCCGACGACGGTCTTCCGGGCAATGCCCAGGCGGGACTGGATGTAGCCGAACTCGCGGTCGCCGTGCGCCGCCTGGTTCAGGTTCATGAAATCGAAGTCGATGTCCGCCCACGGCAGGTCGCGGTTGGCCTGGGTGTGCAGGTGCAGCAGGGGCTTGCGCAGCAGGTCCAGGCCGGAGATCCACATCTTGGCCGGGCTGAAGGTATGCATCCAGGCCGTGACGCCGATGACGGAGTCGTCCGCGTTGGCCTCCAGCGCGGTGCGGCGGATGGCATCGGAGTCGGTCAGGACCGGCTTCCAGACGATGCGCACGGGCACCGCGGAGGAGGCATTGAGCTGGTTGGCGATCTCCTGCGACTGGGCCGCCACCTGCTTGAGGACCTCCTCGCCGTAAAGGTGCTGGCTGCCGGTCAGGAACCAGACTTCGTAGCCGTCGAGGGAAGTGGTTGCAGCGGTGCTCATGGATTCTCCTGGAAAGATTTTCTGGCCGGTTTATGGCCGGTGCTTGTTATTGGCCGTAGACGTTCTGGTAGCGGGCGTAAAGGGAGTCGATGTGGGCCTGCTCGATGGGCAGCGGCTCGCCCAACTGCCGGGAAATGTGCACGGTGCGCGCCACTTCCTCGCACATGACGGCGGCCTTGACGGCGGAGCGGGCATCCTTGCCGATGGTGAACGGGCCGTGGTTCTGCATCAGGACCGCCGGGGACGTGGAATTCTTCAGCGTCTCCACAATTCCGTGGCCTATCGAGTCGTCGCCGATCAGGGCGAACGGGCCCACCGGGATGGAGCCGCCGAACTCGTCCCCCATCATGGTGAGCACGCACGGGATGGCCTCGCCCCGGGCGGCCCAGGCGGTGGCGTAGGTGGAATGCGTATGCACCACCCCGCCCACCTCCGGCATGTGCCGGTACACGTAGGCGTGCGCGGCGGTGTCCGACGACGGCGACAGCGCGGGATTGCCCCAGTCCACCGTGCCGTTGCCGCCAACGTTGGTGCCCCTGACCGGGGTGCCGTACAGGTCGGTCACGATCATTTGCTCCGGGGTCAGCTCCTGGTACGAGACACCGGACGGCTTGATCACCATGAGGTCGGTGCCGGGAACCCTCGCCGAGACGTTGCCCGCCGTCCACACCACCAGGCCATACCGGGTCAGCTCGGCGTGCAGGGCGCACACCTCCGCCCGGATCCTGGCGATGGCTTCCAGGAGGCCGGTTCCGGCGCCTGTCCCGGCGGTCATGCGGACACCCGCACGGTTGATTCGGCGACGGAGCCTGCGCCAGGCCGGGCCGCGTGGGCGGCCCTGCGCTGGATGGCCTTGAGCCGGTGCATGACATCGTTCCCGCCGCGGCCGAAGTAGTCATGCAGGGTCCGGTATTCCTGGAACAGTTCGTCGTAGGCGGCTGCATTTTTCGGAATGGGGGTGTAGACCTCCCCGGGCTCGGCGCCCATGGCCGCGGCGGCTTCGCGGATGTTCGGGTACTCGCCCGCTGCGACGGCGGCGTGGATGGCAGAGCCCAGGGCCGGCCCCTGTTCCGAGCCGATGGTGGACAGCTGGAGGCCGGTGGCATCGGCGTAGATCTGCATCAGGAGCCGGTTCTTCAGCAGGCCGCCGGCAACGATGAATTCCTTGACCGGGACTCCGGCGTCGCGGAAGGCGTCCACGATGGTGCGGGTTCCAAAGGCTGTGGCTTCCAGGAGGGCGCGGTAGGTGTCCTCGGGCCTGGTTGCCAGGGTTTGGCCCACCACCGTGCCGGAAAGTTCGTGGTCCACCAGGACCGAACGGTTTCCTGAATGCCAATCGAGCGCGATCAAGCCGTGCTCCCCAATGGCCTGCCGGGACGCCAGTTCGGTGAGGTACTCGTGGATTCCCAGGCCGGCCTCCTTGGCGGCCTGGTGGTATTCGGGCGGGACGCCGTGCCTGGTGAACCAGCCAAAGATGTCCCCCACCCCTGACTGTCCTGCCTCGTAGCCCCACAGGCCCGGGACAATTCCACCGTCCACGGCGCCACACATGCCCGGAACCTCCCGCAGTTCGGTGCCGTTCATGACGTGGCAGGTGGACGTGCCCATGATCGCCACCAGTTGCCCGGGTTCCACGGCCTTCGCTGCCGGGGCCGTGACGTGCGCGTCAACGTTCCCCACTGCCACCGCGATGCCCTCCGGCAGCCCGGTCCAGGCGGCAGCCTCCGCCGTCAGGGTGCCGGCGGCATCGCCCAGCCGGCCGATGGTGTGCTCCAGCTTGGAGCTGACAAAGTCCTTGAAGTCCGGGTTGAGGGCGGCCAGGAACTCTTCGGACGGATACCGGCCATCCTGGTAGATGCCCTTATAACCGGCAGTGCAGGCGTTGCGGACATACCGGCCGCAGAGCTGCCAGACGATCCAGTCCGCCGCCTCCACCCAATGGTCCATCGCGGCGTACGCCTCCGGGTCCTCTTCCAGCAGCTGCAGCCCTTTCGCGAACTCCCATTCGGAGGAGATCAACCCCCCGTAGCGGGGAAGCCAGTCTTCGCCACGTTCGGCGGCGAGCCGGTTGATCCGGTCGGCCTGGCCCTGCGCCGCGTGGTGGCGCCAGAGCTTGACGTAGGCGTGCGGGCGGTTGGCGAAGGCGGGCAGTTCGTTCAAGGGTGTGCCGTCGGCAATGACCGGCACCATGGTGCAGGCCGTGAAGTCGGTGGCAATCCCGACGACGGCGGCCGGGTCGATCCCCGCGTCCGCCACGGCAGCGGGGACAGCGGTCCGCAGGACCTCGCGGTAGTCGTTGGGCACCTGTAGTGCCCATTCCCCCGGAAGCCGGGCACCGTCGTCGCCCGCTGTATCCCGTGGCAGGGAATCGGTGACCACCGCGTGGGCATACTCATGGACGGCGCTGCCCAGTTCCTTGCCGTCGCGGACGCGCACCACCACGGCGCGGCCTGAAAGGGTCCCGTAATCCACGCCGATGACGCAGTGGTCATGGCGGGAATCGGAGCTGGAAGTGGTCAGCGCATCTGGCATGGGGGTTTGCCTCCGTCCGGGAGGCATGGGCCTCATTACCGGTTTTGTAGGGGTCAGGGTCGAGCTACGTGCTGCAGTTAGTGTGAACGCTAACAAACTGGAAGTCAATGAGGCTGGAAAGTTTTCGAATTTCCAGCTGGACACTCTTGTTAGCGTTCACAAATCAGTCTATATTGAACCGACACATCAACAATGTGGCCAGGACCGGGAAGCACTGGTGCTGCCTGGTCCACCAACACTTCGTGGCAGTGCTGCCGCGGAAGGAGAAAATGGTGAGAATCAAAAAACTCATGGGCGCGGTGGCCCTTGTCCTCGCCCTGACGGTGGGCGCCACCGGCTGCGGCACCCGGGGTGGGGCCGCAACCGAGTCCGGGAGTGCCGCGAAGCCCAGCGATTCGCTGGTTGGGATCTCGATGCCCACGCAGACGTCCGAACGCTGGATCGCCGATGGCGCCAACGTGGAGAAGTCCCTGAAGGACCTCGGCTACAAGACGGACCTCCAGTTCGCCAACGACGACATCCCCACGCAGGTGTCGCAGATCGAGAACATGCTGACCAAGGGCGCCAAGGCCCTGATTATCGCCGCCATTGACGGCACCACCCTGACCGACGTCCTGGCCAAGGCCAAGGAGCAGAACGTCAAGGTCATCGCCTACGACCGCCTGATCAACGGCACGCCCAACGTGGACTACTACACCACGTTCGACAACTACACGGTGGGTGTCCAGCAGGCCACCTCGCTGTTGACCGGCCTGGGCCTCGTCGATGCCAGCGGCAAGAAGGTGGACGGCAAGGGCCCGTTCAACATCGAACTCTTCGCCGGCAGCCCCGACGACAACAACGCCAACTTCTTCTGGACCGGCGCCATGGACACCCTCAAGCCGTACATGGACGCAGGCACCCTGAAGGTCCCCAGCGGCCAGACCAAGTTCGAACAGGCCGCCGTTCTTCGCTGGCAGGCACCCGTGGCCCAGAAGCGCATGGAGGACATCATCACCTCCGCCTACAGCTCCGGCACCAAGCTGAACGGCGTCCTGTCCCCGTATGACGGCCTGTCCATCGGCATCATCTCGGCCCTCACCAGCACCGGTGGCTACGCCAAGGGCAGCCTCCCGGTTGTTACCGGCCAGGACGCCGAAAAGGGCTCCGTCAAGTCCATCATTGCCGGCGAGCAGTACTCCACCATCTTCAAGGACACCCGCCAGCTCGGCGCGCAGGCCGTCAAGATGGTCGATGCCGTCCTCAAGGGACAGGAACCGGAGACCAACGACACCAAGACCTACAACAACAAGGTCAAGGTTGTCCCGGCCTTCCTGCTGAAGTCCGTGATCATCACCAAGGACAACTACCAGAAGGAACTGATCGACTCGGGTTACTACAAGGACTCCGACGTCAAGTAGTCAGCGTCCGGGGGCTGTGACCGGACCTCCATCCGGCCACAGCCCCGCCCGCCGCCTCCTGCAGCAGCAGGACGGCCCAGCTCCGACCAGTCAGTGGGAATTGACCGATGAACACACCCATTCTTCAGATGCGAGGAATCACCAAGACGTTCCCGGGCGTGAAGGCCCTCCAGGACGTCACCCTGGATGTCAACCGTGGCGAAGTCCACGCCATCTGCGGCGAAAACGGAGCCGGCAAATCAACGCTCATGAAAGTGTTGTCCGGCGTCTATGCACACAACTCCTTCGACGGGGAGATCCTCTTCGAGAACGAACCCTGCAACTTCTCCAGCATCTCGGACAGCGAGAAGCGCGGAATTGTCATCATCCACCAGGAACTGGCCCTGAGCCCGTACCTTTCCATTGCCGAGAACATCTACCTCGGCAACGAACAGGCCACCAACGGATGGGTGGACTGGCGCAAGACCAACCTGGAGGCCGCCAAGCTGCTGGCCCGCGTGGGCCTCGACGAAAACCCGGTCACACCGGTGCAGCACATCAGCGTGGGCAAGCAGCAGCTGGTGGAAATCGCCAAGGCCCTGTCCAAGGAAGTGAAGCTGCTGATCCTGGACGAACCCACGGCCGCCCTCAATGACGAGGACTCGGGCCACCTGCTGGACCTGATCCTCCACCTGAAGGGACAGGGCGTCACCAGCATCATCATCAGCCACAAACTCAATGAGATCCGAAGGGTGGCGGACGCCGTCACCATCATCCGGGACGGCAAGACCATCGAGACCCTGCGGCTCGACGAAGGCCAGATCACCCAGGAACGGATCATCCGCGGCATGGTGGGCCGCGACCTGGAAAGCCTGTATCCGGACCGCGAACCGAACATCGGCGAAGAAGTCCTGCGGATCGAGGACTGGTCCGTGCGCCACCCCCAGGACCACAGCCGCATGGTGGTCAACAACGCCAACCTGCACGTCAGGAAAGGTGAGGTGGTAGGGCTGGCCGGCCTCATGGGCGCCGGGCGCACCGAGCTCGCCATGAGCGTCTTCGGCCGGACCTACGGCACCGCCACCTCCGGCAAGGTCTACAAATACGGCGAAGAAATCAACACCGCCACCGTGTCCGACGCCATCAGGCACGGCATCGCCTACGCCACGGAAGACCGCAAGCACTACGGCCTGAACCTCATCGAGGACATCAAGCGGAACATCTCCCTGGCGGCACTGCGCAAGCTCGCAAAACGCGGCTTCGTGGACAAGAACCAGGAGACGGTGGTGGCCAACGGCTACCGCAGGAGCATGAACATCAAGGCCCCGTCCGTGGCCGCCGTTACCGGGAAGCTGTCCGGTGGCAACCAGCAGAAGGTGGTGCTCAGCAAATGGATGTTCTCCGACCCCGACGTACTCATCCTCGATGAACCCACCCGCGGCATCGACGTCGGCGCCAAGTATGAGATCTACACGATCATCGCCAAACTCGCGGCCGAAGGAAAAGCCGTCATTGTCATTTCCTCGGAACTCCCGGAACTCCTGGGAATCTGCGACCGCATCTACACCCTCGCCGCCGGCCACATCACCGGAGAAGTGCCCATCGCCGACGCCACCCAGGAAACCCTGATGCACTACATGACCAAAGAGAAGGAATAGCGACATGTCCGCCCTACGAGAATCGCTTGGATTCCTCACCAGCCGCCTCCGCCAGGTTGGCATCTTCGTTGCCCTGATCCTGATCGTCCTGCTGTTCCAGGGCCTGACCGGCGGAATCCTGCTGGAACCGCAAAACGTCACCAACCTGGTGGTCCAGAACAGCTACATCCTCATCCTGGCCATCGGCATGGTGATGGTGATCATCGCCGGGCACATCGACCTTTCCGTCGGCTCGGTGGCCGGGTTCATCGGTGCGGTCGCCGGCGTCATGATCGTGCATTGGGGCTGGCCGTGGTGGGCGGCCATCCCCGCCTGCCTGCTGGTCGGCGCCCTGGTGGGTGCCTGGCAGGGCTACTGGATCGCCTACGTCGGGATTCCCGCCTTCATCGTCACGCTGGCGGGCATGCTGATCTTCCGCGGGCTGACGCTCATCACCCTCAAGAACCAGCAGATCACCCCGTTCCCCGCCGAACTGCGGGCCCTGGGCGGCGGCTTCCTTCCGGACATTTCCGGCGGCACCTCCGTGCTGGAATGGCTCACCGTGATCCTGGGCGTCGGCGCCACGGCGGCCCTGCTGATCCAGGCCTTCAAGGAGCGCAGGATCCGCCGGAAGTTCGATCTCGAAAGCGAACCCCTGGTCTGGTTTGTCATCAAGACCGCCTTCACCGCGCTGCTGATGCTCATCATCACGTTCCTGCTGGCCTCCTACCGGGGCACCCCGATCGTCCTGGTGGTCCTGGCCGCACTGGTGATCGCGTACACCGCCCTCATGAACAACAGCGTCTTCGGCCGCCACACGTACGCCATCGGCGGCAACCTCCACGCCGCTGAACTGTCAGGCATCAAAACCAAGGCCGTCACGTTCCGGCTCTTCGTGAACATGGGCGTCCTTGCTGCCCTGGCCGGCCTGGTGTTCACCGCCCGGCTCAACTCCGCCCAGCCCGCCGGCGGAACCGGCTTCGAGCTCGATTCCATCGCCGCTGCATTCATTGGCGGCGCCGCCGTCACCGGCGGCATCGGAACAGTGGCCGGAGCCATGATCGGTGGCCTCATCATGGGCGTACTGAACAACGGCATGTCCATCCTGGGCCTGGGCACCGACTACCAGCAGCTCATCAAGGGCCTGGTGCTCCTGGTCGCCGTCGGCTTCGACATCTTCAACAAGAACCGCAGCGGCGGCGGAGGCGAGATCGGCAAGCGCTTCAAGCTCAAGACGAGCCCTCCGCCGGCCCAGGAGAAGCCGGCGCCGGCCGCCAGCGAAACGGTGGAGGCAGGCGTCAAATA
Organism: Pseudarthrobacter sp. NPDC058119; assembly: GCF_042884655.1. Classification (NCBI taxonomy): domain Bacteria; kingdom Bacillati; phylum Actinomycetota; class Actinomycetes; order Micrococcales; family Micrococcaceae; genus Pseudarthrobacter; species Pseudarthrobacter sp. NPDC058119. Next base: position 29,319 of record NZ_JBHVTN010000014.1, on the reverse strand, counting down.
GATCGGGTCCCGCGTACCCGCCGGCCCCCGTTGCCCCGGACAAAGTCCCGGGCCAACGGGGGCCTTCCCGCATCCGGCGCCGGGAGCAAACGTTCAGTTAGCTCCTTAGGGGGCAGCCAGGCCGGTGGCAACGTCCGCCGGCGAGCGCCGGCGCCGGCTCAGCACAATGAAGGGTGCCGCCAGCAGCTGCACCGCGCCGCCCAGGGCCAGTGAGGCCGGGTAGCCGTAAAGGTCCGCGGTCCTGCCCAGTACCGGCTGCACCACCACTCCCCCGCTGGAACCCATGAGCGAGGCGAAGCTCAGGACCGTGGCCCGCTGCTTCGAGGCAATCATGTCGTTCAGGTACGCCTGCCGGACAGGGGTGCCGGCTGAGGCAACCACGGCCCACAGCGACAACAGGACCAGGGCCAGCCAGAAGGAGTGGGTGGCCAGGAGCACCACCAGGACCACTGAGCTGGCAATCGTGGAGCCGATCAAAACCGTGGTGCGGCGGCCGACCAGCTTTCGGACCAGCGGCGCCAGCCACCCGCCAACGATGTCCGCACCGGCAACGATCGCAGCTGCCAGTCCCGCGATGGCATAGGCCTTGGGGTCGCCGAAGAGCTGCAACAGGTACGGCTGGAGGGCGTAGAAGACGTAGAACCCCACGCCCTCGGTAAACGGGGCCGCCAGCATCATGAACCGCACCGGAGGATTCTTCAGTCCGCCCTCCAACGAGGCGCGCAGGACTGCCCGTGTGGCCTGCACCGGGTGGGCCGACCGCTCAGGGGTGAAGCCGACGTCGTGCATGAGGAGGAACGCAACCGCGAACATCGCCACCAGCACTGCCACCCGCAGCAGGAACGGCACCCCAAGGTTCGTGGCCTGGGCAATGACACCGCCTGCCACCGATCCGGCCAGCATGGCGATGCCGGACACCATCTGGCCCCGCCCCAGGACGGCTTCAAGGCCGCCCTCGTAGCCGGAGAAGTGGAGAGCATCCACCAGCCAGGCTTCCACGGCTCCGGAGAAGAAGGTGAAGCCAAGGCCAAGCAGCGCTGATACGGCCGCCCACCACCAGAACGGGGCATGCAGCTGCCACAGCAGGTAGTACAGGTAGGTGGAAGCGGCCAGGGTCACAGTGCCCAGCAGGAAGGATGCGCGGCGTCCCCAGCTGTCCGCCACCACCCCGGTGGGCACCTCGAAGAGGACCATCCCTGCGGTGAAGAAGGCATTCGCGGCGAAGGCTTCGAGGTTGGTGAGCCCGGCGTCGAGCAGGAAGAGGGTGTTGATTCCCCAGATGAAGGACGCCGCAAGGGTGTTTCCCAACGTCAGCGTCAGGTAGACGTTCTGGATCTTTCGTGCTGCGGCGTTCACCGGCTGCCGTCCTTCCGGCTGTTCCCGGCCGGATCAGGACGGGCTGAAATTTGGCGGGACGGGGTCGTGGCGCAGGTACTGCCGCCGGAACCGGCCGGTGCCTGCCGTCAGGGCGCGCAGTTCCACTGCGTAGCGCAGGAGTTCCTGGTCGGGGACCTCCGCGCCGATCTCCGTCAGTCCTTCGCCTGATGAGGTGGTGCCCGTGAGACGCCCCCGCCGCCCGGATAAATCGCTCATCACCGTGCCCACGTGTTCGTCGGCGACGGTGATGGCCACGGAGGACACCGGTTCCAGCAGCTGGATCTTCCCGGCGGCCGCGGCTTCGCGCAGCGCCAGGGCCCCTGCGGCCTGGAACGCCGCATCGGAGGAATCCACGCTGTGGGCCTTGCCGCCGGTCAGGGTCACGCGCAGGTCCACGACGGGAAACCCTGCAGACACCCCCCGCTCCATCTGCGTCCGGACACCCTTTTCGATGGACGGAATGAACGTGCCCGGGATGACGCCGCCCACCGTCTTGTCCACGAACTCGAACCCGCCTCCGCGCTCCAGCGGTTCCACCTCGATATCGCACACGGCGTACTGGCCGTGGCCGCCGGACTGCTTGACGTGGCGTCCGTGGCCGGAGGCGGGGGCTGCGAAGGTTTCCCGCAGCGGTGTCACCACATCGACAGTGTGCAGTTTCACGCCCTGCTCGCGCAGCCGGTCCAGGACCACCTCGGCGTGCGCTTCCCCCATGCACCACAGCACCAGCTGGTGGGTCTCCGCGTTCCGGTCCACCCGCAGGGTGGGATCACCGGCGGCGATCCGGCCCAGGCTGCGGGCCAGCGCGTCCTCGTCGCTGCGGGAATCCGCTTCCACGGCGACCGGCAGCAGCGGCTCGGGCATCTCCCAGGTGGCCAGCAGCAGCGGGCTTTCCCGGGCGGAAATGGTGTCCCCGGTTTCAGCGCTGCCCAGCTTCGCCAGGGCGCACATGTCCCCTGCCACGGAGAAGGGAACAGGCCGCAGGCTGGCACCCAGAGGGGAGTAGATGTGGGTGACCCGTTCATCGGTGTCGTGGTCCTGGTGCCCGCGGTCGGCCAGGCCGTGTCCGCCCACGTGGACAGGAGTGTCTTCCCGCAGCGTCCCGGAGAAGACCCGCACCAGGCAGATGCGGCCGAGGAAAGGATCGTTGGAGGTGCGCACCACTTCGGCGGCGAGCGGGCCGTCGGGATCGCAGGACAGCCTGCCGCCCGGTTCCCCCGCGAGGTCGGTCGTGTCCGGCAGGTTGCCTTCCAATGGTGCCGGGAAGGCGCGCACCAGGACGTCCAGCAGCTCCGCGGTTCCGAGTCCGGTGACGGCGGACGTTGGCAGGACGGGAAAGAACGAGCCCCGGGCGACGGCGGTTTCCAGGTCGTCCGCCAGCACCGCGGTATCGATGTCCTCCCCTTCCAGGTAGCGGTCCATCAGTGTTTCGTCTTCGCTCTCGGCGATGATGCCCTCGATCAGGGCGCCCCTGGCGGTCCCGGCGGCGGCGAGTTCCTCCGGCGCGGCCGGACGGACATCCGGTGAGGGTTCGCCGGAGGAGTAGTCGGTCACCTCCTGGGACAGCAGGCCCAGCAGGCCGGCGGCCCCGCCTTCGGCGGCCACCGGGACGTACAGCGGGAGGACGCCGTCGCCGAACGCTTTCTGGCAGGCGGCCAGGGCGCCGTCGTAATCCGCCCGCGGATGGTCCACCCGGGTGATGACGACGGCGCGTGGCAGCCCCATGTGCGCGCACTCGCCCCACAGCGCGGTGGTGGTGGCATCGATGCCGTCCACGGCGGAGACCACGAACAGGGCGGCGTCCGAGGCCCTCAGTCCGGCCCGGAGTTCGCCGATGAAATCGGGATAGCCGGGGGTGTCCAGGAGGTTCACTTTGACGTCGCCAACAAGCAACGGGACCAGGGACAACGTGACCGAGCGCTGCTGGTGCACCGCGGCCGGATCCGAGTCGCTGACCGTGGAGCCGTCAGCGATGGACCCCTTGCGGGTAATCACCCCGTTGGCTGCGAGCAGGGCCTCGATCAGCAAGGTCTTCCCGGCGCCGGAGTGCCCCACCAAGGCCACGTTCCGGAGCCGGGCCGGGTCCTCCGCCGCGATCCCGGCTGCCTGGTCTGCCCGCTTCGCGTCAGGCCCGTTCCTGCCGCCTGCACCCCGCGCCGACTCCTTGGTGCTCTTCACCGACATTGGAACCTCCTGGCATCGTTGCCGGCCGGACCGGACGTGTCCTCTGATTCGACACCTTGGGACGGCGGGACGGCAAGAGCCCAGGCTATTTGCTGCGGGCTTTGCGGGTGGCGGCGTCGTTGGCTTTCTGGAGGGCGTGGACCAGTTGGTCCTTGTCCATCTTCGACCGGCCCTTGACGTCCATTTCCCTGGCCAGCTTGTAGAGGTGCTCCTTGGACGCATTGGCGTCGACGCCGCCGGCAGTGGGCTCCGACGACCGGACGCCCTGCTCCGCGCGCTTGTCGGACGGGCCGCGCTTTTCCTTGGGCTCCCAATGGTCGCCCACCTTCTCATAGCTGTGCTTCAGTGAGGCGTAGGCTGCCCGGGCAGCACGCTCTTCGTCGTTGTCATAGGACTCAAGTGCAGAGTCATAGGTCTTCGCGAACGTGTCCTGGGCTTTTTGCCCGGAACGCTGCAATGTGGACGGCAGTTCGTCCTTGCGGGCATGGTCATTCTTGCCGGTCTTGGGCATGGCACCCATCCTCCTTTAGTCAGCAGGCTGATTATTCGGATGGATCCAGCTTAGACCCTGAGGTGGTGTGGAGCCCCCTGTCGGATTCGAACCGACGACCCCCGCTTTACAAGCCCTAGGCGGAGGGGTTACCTAACCGTACGCACCTCTACCCGCTAGGACGCATTCACCCGAATTTGGTGGGCATGTGACCGCTCAGGAAGTACCAGTTCGTACCCCTTCGTAGTCCTTCGAACCCCTCCGCGTGGCAGCGTCGGAGGGGATTCGGAGGGCTTACGAGCGAGGAGTGCCCGCTAGCCGCACGATCAACGCACCGACTACATGCACGATCAGCCACGCGTCATCCAAGGTAGCGTCAGTAACGTTGTGTCCGTCGCCATTTTGGTTCCGCTCGGACGCTACCCATTCCAGAGCTTTGACCACGGACTCAAGCATCGGAGCATCTCGTCCAGCCAATAGTCCGCTCGCCCGGACTGCTTTGATCTGATCGCCTAGTACCTTTCCTGGGACGCCCAGCGCCTTGAACGTCTCCTGCAGGGCAGTTCCGGCGTCGGTGATCGCGTTAGCGGCCTCATGGTGCGAAATCTGCTTCAACGCCGCCATGTAAGCCGCCTGAGCTCGATCAAGTTTCGGCTCCCCATACAAAAGCTTTATGACCGGATCAACCACGGCGTTGTGGAGTTCCAGCGAATCCAGCTCGATGATCTGTGACCCCTCCGGTATCAGCTTGTACGCCACCCGATGGGAGTTGAAGATCCTATTGACCGCCTCCGCGAACTGTGGGGCTAAATCAGACCGCCTAGAGTCTTCGAGAGTCAGGTGAGCAGCTTCCACAAAGGTAAGAAAAAGATCTACCTCCTCCGTCTGAGAAAGAGAGTTGAAGTCGAGCGTCCTCAAATTGATCCCGAGGTCCACGGAGACCCGCCTCGTGACTATGTGATGCAGGTCGAAATTGTAATCATCAGCCAGCCCACTGCATGCGCTGAAGAGGTGGGCAATCTTCGTCCTTGCTTCAACGGCAATGTCCTCGGTCCAAAAAGACTGTCCGGAAGCCTCCGCTACCGCTAGTGCTTTGAGCCGTTTGCGTTCCGAGAAGAGTGCCATAGCCCCACCGTAACCTCGGCCTCCGACTTTCCCGAACCAGAGGGGTCTCCTGCGAGTAGCGCAAGCGGACCCTGGCAGGGTAGCCTTCAACTCGTCCGATATCAACGGATGACAACACTAGAGATGGGCCCAGCAGGGCGAAGGGATCGATTAGGGCGCAGTGCCCTAACGTTGGATGCCGTGAGCAACATGGACTGACCGTTTATCAGCCAGACGACTCGGATTACGAAGACTGCTTTTCCCGTGTAGCACCGACATTTCCGTCGGGAGCCGCACGGGATTTTTTATGCCCGGATGCAGCTCCCCATGATTCCTGGAGCTACCGATGGCACAACTACCCCGCAACGCGAATCCCCCTATATACACCCCGGCAACAGCTGCGGAATATCTCGGCATGACCGAGCGCCAGGTCCGCGACGCAGTGCGCAAGAACCAGATCACGTACCTACGGTTGGGGCAGTACGTGAGATTCCGACTAACCGATTTGAACGATTACATCGACGCCAACACTGTTCGGGCGGTGCGCTCGGATGGCTAGTCCCGCAGCTTCTCCCCGGTGTACTCGGACGACGCGTCCCGGTCTTCCTGGCGACGCGGCGGGGTCCACGGTGCGTCCTTCGTCGCGTACCTCGGTGCCGGGTGGTTCTTGTCTGTTTCCCAGTTCGGTGTGTGAGCAGTCATGAGTTCAAGCCTCCCTCGAAGCCGCACCAACCGCTACTCTCCGAGGCCACTCAATCCTCCCGGGACTGTCGTTACTGCCGGTTGGAAATGGACCAAAGCGCAGCTTCCGCCCGAAGTTTCCAAGGCCCTCCAACACCTCGCTGACACTACCGGCGAATCACAACGATCCATCGTTCGGCGAGCCGTAATCGGCTACTTGCAGAAGACAGGCTTCCCCCACCTCACCGACGTACAAACTACGCACACATCCAGAAAAGGCGTGAACAAATGAGCCACGAACCGAAGGTTTACAACATCGGCAACGCAACTCTGTCCCCTTCGTCTAGCGCGCGACAGGCAGCTAATCGATTGTCCTCCCTTGATCCATTGGGTGCAGTCTCGCGGGCCATGGAGAGCCTAAACCGCACCGAGTCCGTTATGGCAGAGAAAGCGCTAGAACGCCAGACAACAACCAACGTTGTCGACGAGCTCCGGACTCAGCACCGCGAGCGCGGTTCGAAGGGAGGAAAGTGATGCAAGCCAGTAACTACACCGTCGCAGAAGCGATAGAGGCGCTTACCGAGGACCAAGCTATCAGCGTCGCCAGCCTTACGGTGGACGGCAAGAAGGCTGTTCGGGAAACTGTCGCGGAGCTGACCCAGATGGTGGAGGCCCACTCGGTACGGCAGGCTGACACGGTCAATCTATTCTTAGCGCAATTGCAACCGGAGATGAACCAGCTAAGCGAGCAGGTCAGCGAGTTCGAGCGGCTGGCCAGAGCTATGGGCAAGACCCCGGGTTCCCAGCACCAACTACAAGCGGAGTTCTTCGCGTTGGAAGCGGAATGCCAGCGTTTGGCGCGTCGGGTGCTCGAGAAGCACGACCGGATTGAACACATGCTCACGGACCTGTTGGACCCAGTGGCCGCGCTCAGTCGGCTCCAGTCCGACTTCCCGACCCTTCGGCGTCCGTTCCTGGCGCGATTCGGTCGATAGCCCAATGAGGAAGCCCCGCCGTGCCTTTTCGGAACGACGGGGCTTCGACGACTAACCAAGGAAGGTCCTGGAAACCATGGTCAATGAAATGCTAACTCCGCATACCCAGTATGCGCTACTCCCCGCCGACTACGTCAGGTGGACCGAAGCTGACGGCACCGGGGACCCTCTCGCTCGTAAATGGCCCGTACGCCGCCTTTCGCGGACAGAGCTGGCTACCGTCGCCGTTCGGGTAGATCTCTCGGTAGAACCCCCAAAGAATGTCGGGGGCACGGTCGCCGGTTGGGTGGCTATGCGCCTACGAGCACATGAAATCCGGGGCGAGTTATGCGGGCGGTCTGGCCGGCATATAGCAGCGGAGCTCTGGCCCATGTTCTTCGCCGGACCGATGCCACGCTACCCCTATAGAGGTTTTGACCTTCTATGTCTGGCGGATCGTGTCGGAGAAACGACAGGTGTCACCGTTTGGATCGACGCGGAACCAACTAAGGCTGCCCCCTACAGCTTTCGCTCCATGCGGTTCTCGGATCGACTGGCAGAACTGGAATCCCAATGAGTCTCGCATTGACCGAGTGCTCTGACCCGTCAGACGCAATGTGCATGGTTCTTGAGAAGCTCGACCGCGTAACTCGTACGGGCGAGAACCAGTGGGAGGCGCGCTGCCCGGCTCATGCTGACAACGCGCCCAGCCTGTCCCTCACCACCGGGCACAAGCGAACAGTCGTAATGGATTGCCATGCTGGCTGTGAATACGCCTCCGTCGTCGCTGCCTTGGTGGACCTGGGCGTTGATGAATCAATTGCGAGAGGAGAGTCCTCCGGCCTTCGCGTCCGGTTGCGGGCGGTGCCGGGTGAGCGGTCAAAGCCGCTCCTTCCACCTCGCATGGAGGAACAGGAAGACCACTACTTACAGTGGCATGACCGCTTCTTCGCTAGAGCAACCGTCTCAGGGTCTCCGGAAGAGGCAGCGTGGGACTTTCTAACCGGTGAGCGCGGCCTGACGTTAGAGACCATCGAACGGTACAAGCTCGGGTTCATGACAGGGCCAGCAACCGGACGTATTACTTTCCCTGTCCGAGTTCGGGGCAAGCTCTACAACGTCCGTCGCTACAAGCCTCATGCGCCCGAGAGCAAGATGATCTCTTGGAAAGGACAAGGCTCCCCTGCCCTGCTTTACCCACTGCAAGTACTGCAGGAGCGGCCAGCCACCGTCCCCGTCCTGTTCTGCGAAGGTGAGATCGACGCGCTCCTGGCCAATCAGGAGGCCAAGGGTCTCTTCGTAGCCATTACTGGAACAGGCGGGGCGAAGACTCCACCCCCGGATTTGTCGTCCCTGAAGAATCGGCGAGTGTTCATCGCTTACGATTGCGACTCGGCCGGGGCGGCTGGTGCAGAAAAGCTGCGTGAACGTCTACTAGCCTCGGGAGCTGTCCCCTTTGTCCTGGACCTGACTCGGCTCGGCCTCCAACCGGACAGCCGCGAAGACATCTCTGACTACTTCATGCGGTATGGCGGGACGGCAGAAAAGCTTCTGCAGGAAATGGAACGGACTGCTGAAGCCGCAGACGAGTGCCCCGAAGACCTCCGGGTGGCTCGGGTGGAGACCGCCGCCGAAACTCTGCGCATCCAACAGGAAGCGCGGCTGCTGGTGGCAGCGGAGGGCTGGCGTCCTCCGGTTACCGCTGGCACCCTTGCGGAGCAGTTAGCCCGTGAACCCGAACCGCCCCAGTGGCACTGGCCGGGCCTTGTCCAGGTTGCGTGGAACGTTCTCGTCATCGCCCAGGCCAAAGCCGGGAAGACGACCCTCGCGCTGAACTTTCTGCGTTCGCTGGCCGACGGCGTCCCGCTGTTCGACAGGTACCAGCCCCACCCGTTGACCGATGGACGCAGGATCGCCTGGTGGAACGCGGAGCTGTCGGAGTCCCAGGCGATGAACTGGGTACGGGACCTGGGCATAAACAATCCCGCGTCGGTGGTCCCGTTGCACATGCGCGGCCAACGCATGCCCTTCACTTCTCCCGCAGTAAGGGATTGGACCGTTGGCTGGCTCAAGGAAAACAACGTGGCCTTTTGGATCATCGACCCGATGAGCGCCCTGTACACCGGCGACGAAAACTCCAACGCGGAGGTGGGTGCCTGGCTAAACGCCATAGACGAAATCAAGGTTGCTGCCGGGGTGGACTCTGTCATGCTGGTGCACCACACAGGCCGCACCGACGACGACGAGAACCTTCATGCGCGGGGCGCTTCCCGGCTAGAAGGCTGGGCGGACCTGCCTCTTATCTACGTTGGGCAGAAGCAGGAACGGCGCTACCTGCGGACGCCGTCGGTGGGGCGGGATGTGGAGGTAAACGTCGGCCTGGATTACGTGCCTGCGAGCCGTTCGCTGGTTGCCGTCGATGGCGCGTCGCGCTCAGGGGACAAGAAGCGGGCAATGGGGCTGGCGGCGGCGGATGCCATATGGGCACTGGACGAAAACAAGGCGCTGTCCGCGACCGCGCTCCAAGCTGAACTCCCAGGCGCCAAGGCTGACCTCAAGCGCGCGGCTATCCGGTTGGCTGTCAGCGAGGGGTGGCTGTCTGAGCAGCCCGGCCCGCGCAATTCAACGCTCTATAGCCGGGGTCCGGTGGCCCCGCGCACCTTGAACTTGAACGGCTCGAAACATGAGTGAGAACCAGTGCGTACCCAGTGCGTACCCAGCCCCCGGTTCAAATTGGGGAGTGAGTGCGAACCGACCTTTAGGGAGGTTCGCTACTCTCCTCAGAACCCAGCGGAGGTTTTCCATGTGTGAGTACGAACCCTTCGGAAAAGGTACGCACTCACAGCTCCCGCATCGAGGCATTGAAGTTGATGGACTCCAACACGAGGAAGGAAGAGCATGACTTCGCACGATCCCTTACAACTACAGACCCGATGCACTGCCCGTCGTAAGTCCGGCGCAGAATGCAAGAACTGGGCGATCCGAGGCGGCTTCGTCTGCCGGATGCACGGCGGGGGCGCTCCCCAGGTCAAGAAGAAGGCAGCCCAGCGCATCGCCGAAGCCGCCGACGACGCCGCAGCGTTGCTTGTTCAGTTCATGGAAGACCCTAAGAACGACATCAAGGTTAGGACGCAGATTGCCCAGGACCTTTTGAACCGTGCCGGGTTCGCCGGCAAACAGTCCGTGGACCTGACCGTGAGCCGATTCGACGAGCTGGTAGAGACGGGCGCGTTCCTCATGGATTTGGGTGAGATACCCGCTCACGAAGCGCGCGCCCTAGACGAGCTCGCCAGGCCTGAGCCAAAACTTGAGGTGTGCAAACGCAGAAGAGCCGCACCGTGAATCGGTTCACCCGGTTAACCGAAACGGAGCGGCAGGCAGCGGAAGCGGCTATCGCGGCGGTGTTTGTCCTCGCTGACAGCACCAAGGCTTGGGGGCTCCTTGTGGACGCGCTGGATGCCACTGAGACCCCCGCGCCCGACGCTGCCAGCCGTGAGGAAGTTGTGCGAGGAGTCCGCTGGGCTGCTGTGTCGCAGAAACACGACTTTGCCAGCAAGTTTGTGCATGCCGTTGTGCGTGGCACCAGCGACGCCGCGTGTGAGCTGCTCCTAACCGCGAGCGCTCTAGCCCTAAGCGAAGCGGCCTCACGCACCCACCCAATATGGGATCAGCTCACGGGAATCATGCCCGCTGGCCCGCTATCAAGCCCTAGGCCGGAGAAACCGCCGGAGAGCTAGGAACGGTTGCCCTGGGAGAAATTCTCTCGTTAGAACCAAATTTCGCGGTCCTGTAGCGATTTGCCTCCGACTGGCGTTCGATTCCCCTTCAAGGCGGAAAGCGTAAACGGACGGTTCCGCCCCGGAAAGGAAAGCTAATGGGAGCAGCAACTATCCGCCCTCGCGCGCTGGGCTATGTGCGCGTAAGCACAGAGGAGCAAGAAGAGTCGGGGTTGGGCGTCGCCGCCCAAATTAGCGATATCACCAACGAATGCGCTCGTCGCGGCTGGGACTTAGAAATCCTCATGGACCTCGGCAAGTCCGGAAAGCACATCAACCCGGAGTTGCGGCGAGCGCTCGACCTCCTGCGTGCTGGCCGGGCGGACGCGCTAGTGGTGACGAAGATGGACCGGCTGGCCCGCTCAACCAAGAACGCTGCGGACATCATAGAGACGGCCCAGGCCCAAGGGTGGAATCTCGTGATGCTGGACGTGGCGATTGACCTAGCCACCCCCGCCGGAGAAGCAATGGCCAACATGCTGGCTACCTTCGCCCAGTTCGAACGCCGGATGATCTCGCAACGGACCAAGGAAGCGTTGGCGGCCCGGAAGCGGGACGGGAAGCACAACGGTAGGCGCACCGCGATCCCGGCCGAGCTCTTGAATCGCATATGCGAGCGCCGGGAAGCCGGGGAGTCATTCGCTGCCGTGGCCAGAGGGCTATCGGAGGACGGTTACGTCTCCCCTACCGGCCTCACAACGTGGCAGGAAAGCACCGTGCGCCGGGCCTATCTCGCCTGTAAGGAAAAGCAGACCACCGAAGGAAGCAAGTAAATGGCACACATCAAGACTCTTAGCCGCGCCAACGGCGGTAGCGCGTACGAGGTGCGCTGGCGGGAAGGGGGAAAGCACAGGCAGCGTACCTTCCGCTCCAAGCGGGAAGCCGAACGGTTCGCCCTGAAGGTGGAAAACGAACTGCACGAGGGGAATAGCACTGCCCCGCTGGTGAAGAATTCCAAGACCTTTCGTGAAGTAGCTGAGCAGTGCCTCGCAGCCGACAGGCCGCGCCTGAAGCAGAAGACGCTAGAGGGCTATGAGATGACTTATCGAGTCCACGCATACCCCGCCTTCGGGTCTCGCCGCATCTCTACGATCACTAGCCAGGACATAGAAAAGTGGGTTGCCGACCTCCGCGCCACGCCTACGCCGGGCGGCAAGAAGCGCTCGGAAGGCAGCGTTCGAGGGTCGTTCCTCCGTGTCCAGAAGATCTTTACCTATGCCGTGCAGCATCGGCTCATCTCGTTTAGCCCGATGACCGCCCTAAAGAAGCCGCGCCTCCCCCAGAACAACCCCAACTTCCTCACCCTCGGACAAGTCACCGCCCTCGCGGAGCAACTGGACTCCTTCGAACCCTATGGGCTGATCGTCCGGTTCGCCGTGTGGACTGGCCTGCGGTCGGGCGAACTGGGCGCGCTGCGCATCCGCGATATCGATCTGCTCCACAAGGAGGTTAGGGTCGAGCGGACCATGAGCTGGGTCCAGGAGGGCTGGATATACACGACGCCAAAATCTGCCAGGTCCCGGCGTACCGTTCCGCTGCTAAGCGATTCGCTCATTGACGAACTGACCGCCTACCTGGCGCAGCACCGGAAGCGGACTGACCCGGACGCCGGGCTGTGGCCCGGGAAGATCAAAGGCCATCCCGTTGCCACCTACGACCGTGCCTACGACCCGAAAGGGTTCTACCGATACTCCTTCAAGCCGGCAGCAAGGGCTCTGGGGATGCCCACGCTGAAGTTCCACGAGCTACGGCACACATTCGCGTCGCTAATGGCTGGCTACGGCGTATCCATGTTCGAGCTGTCCCGGCTGATGGGGCATGGCTCGATCACGGTTACGGACGGCGTCTACGCCCATCTGTACAAGAAGGACTACTCCGAACTACGGCAAAGGATCGCTCGGGCCACGGGCAGCGGCGCGGCATAGCTCTGCGCGGGCTGCCTTCATGGCCTTTCGGTACCTGCTGTTTGTCGCATGTTTGTAGTTCAGCGGCGGGCACTGGTCGGCAATTATTAGCTTTTCAAGAGCGGTTGAATCGGTCGTCACTACCCATGTGAGTCGAAGGTTTTGGACCATCCAATCAGTAAGTCGCTGTTCGCGAGCCTCCTCGATGATCACCTTGCCCTTTCCCACGCTGGTGATTCCGGGTAGTAAATCCAGCTCGTGCAGCAGTAGGGCCGCGAGCGAACGGCGAAGACCTGAATATCTCGTTGTTTTGAGATGCATCTCTAGAATCCGGGTAGCAATCCCGGACGGCGCATCTCCGACGTAGAGAGGTTCTTTGAAGTCCACGATGGGAAGATTCACCGGCCAGAACCTGGACAGGCATCCCGCAGGGTCCCACCAGGCGTAGAGCCCTGTAGAGCAGATCTCGGCAGCTTCCCGAGCATCGACCGGAGTGGCTGTACGGAGGGCTTCCCACGCAGTTTTCTGGTCCATTAGCTAAGCGTAGAAGGACTTGATCCCAAATTCAGTGGTCGCCGGCAGAGTAGTCCGCACTACGAAGAACCGGTCATGGCACCGTAAACAAAGCTTGCTACAACAGATAGAGCCACTGCTCCAACGGCTGCGAACGCCCATTGCGACCTTGACTTTTTACCCGGTGGAATTAACTCAAAAGCTGGCACCAGCCACCGCATTCCTTCCCAAAGACCCCAGAAGAAAAGAGGAGCAGCTATTGGAGTCCACCAAGATGCGCTGGATGAGTTTCCCGGATGAATCAGCTGAACAAGGATGGACGTTAGCCCTATTGACGCCACAATTCCGAAAGGAACGAGGAACCAGGGACTCCGCATCCACCTTGCCCTTGGACGCTGCTGACGAAAGAGCTCGGTGAGCTGGCTTACGGCTCCATTCACGAACATTTCTTCCCCTGCCAACGTTGCCTTGGCGCCTGAGCCGTCAAGAGCGACATGAACACCGACACCGCGTTCGTCGTGCCAGCGACCAAATTCGATGTTGACTTGCTGGACCTGTTTGGGGTGCAACCTCGACATGACGTCGCCAGGGGCTCCTGCATCCTTGGTGTTGAGCTCTTTATACAGAACTTCCATTTTGGGTTCCATGGCTTCGAGCGCCATCTGGTCTGAAATCTTCGAGAAGTCCCTGCCAGATTTGTCCTTTAGCAAGGTTGTCAGGTATTCCTTCCCATGGGGAGAAAGCTCAGCCTCGAAGTATGACACGGCGCGATCCATGCGCTCTTCAAACTCTTGGACTTTAGCCGCGTTACTAAGCGTTTGCTCGCCAACTAGCTTTTCCTGAGCTTCAATTTGCATTGTTGCAAGGCGCTCGAGCAGCCGCTTGAGGTCCTCAACTCCCCCATGCCAAATGATGGGTCCGACCGAGCTCTTGGATCGTCGCGCTACTACTGTCAACTTCACCCTTCCGGTCTGGAGACCAGTCCAACAACTGCTGTATTAGTCTCTCAAGATATCGGAGTTTCGCCGCATTCTACGGAAGACAAGCTGCTCTCATAGGATTGCCGCCCAAGAGTGGCGGACATATTCATGCATGTGACGTCCTGTGCCAGGCAAAATACTTCTCATTCTGTGGCCCAAAAATCATGACGTCCTTGCCCGCCAACTTTTCGATCTGCTCAAGTAGCGCCGGCGCCGTGGCACCCTTCGGGCCACCAACGAGCCTGCCTTCAGCATTGACGCTGATGAAACCCTTCTCGTAGAGAGCGTCACAGCCGAGGGCGCACGCAGCCATAACCACATGTTGATCGACGCGCTCTGATTTAGAGCATTTCGATCGCTTCTTGATATGCGCGGTGACCAAAAGGCTCAGCGGAAACGTTCGTCCGCATAAGGCACATTCAGATTGCATCTTGCCCTTGAACAACAGTTTCTTCAGCTGGTGGTGCTCTGCGCGCGTTTTGACAGTGATTTCGCCATCAGGACCAACCACAATGACGGTTTCGTAGTGCTGCTCTTCACCGCTCGGCGGCACGTCGACGAGGGCATCATTTGGGCCCGCCACGAGCCCAACTTCGTCCATGATCCAGATACCGACCTCGTCCGGGAGATCGAAAAAGTACCCTAGATTGACCGAGCCGTACTTATCGAAGGGCGAACCGTATCCCGAATGGTTTTGCCGAAGCTCCTTGGGCAGGCTATCGAGCGTGAGCGCAACGTCGAGCACCTCGTATGCGAGCTTGAGTTCTCTGCCCGACTGTCCCCAATCGCCTCCGGCATGTGGATTAGACGCATTGTGGGAGCCGACCAAGACCCGGCTTATTGCCCGAATTTGGCCTTCAGCATAATGCACGACTATGTCGCCTGGCTGGGCGAGGTCCATTCGCTCCCAATGGTGCTGCTTACGGCCCTTGTCGGTAAGCATCGGAGCCCATGCTATGCCTAGGTCTAGTTCACGGGCGTAGCTTCTTCCCTGATTTACCCACCAAAACTTCGACATATAGATCCCTTATCTGGCTCATGAACGGCAACTACAGCAATAGCTAAGAAGTGATTTCCGGCTGATCATCATCCAGGATCACCAGATTTGATAAGACGCGTTTTACCGAGGTCTCTTCGAAACCCTCGCGGGCAGTTTCCTTCACGGTGATTTCTACGAATTTCTGAAGAGCTTCCTTCGATATCGCTGCCATCTCTCGCGGGACTGAGCCAAAAATTGAATCTCCCGAGGTGGTGACGAGATCAAATACATGACGCTTGAAGCTAGCGGTCAGCCAGGTTCCCCGGTAGACAACTTCCTCAGTGTCGAGCTCGAGGGAACGAACAGTTCGCCGCAGCAACTTGGAGTCCTCCGTCGTCAACACCGCTCTTCTGTCCCCGCCGAGGCGGTCGTCCAACTGAACGGAAGATCCCATCTCTACGCATCTGGCAGCGAACTTGTCCAACTGCCGAGTTGCCTGCACGCCTACACGCCTAAGTTCCCCTTCGAGCTGTTGAGTATTTCCCCACTCCGCGCGAACGAGTGCATGCAATACATCGAAGACCTCGTCAATCGCTCGTGGCCCCAGCAAACCAGCGTCCGCCAGTTCCACGAACGACGTCTGCCCTGGTCGGCCATCAATAGCTTCGTCCTCTTCTTGGGAAAGCGCGGGAGGGCACACTAGATCCAGGACGATCGAACCCGGAGCCAAAGGGACCAGCCACATACCCAACCTGTCCCTGACGGAATCATCAATACGGCGGAACGGTATCTCGAGCATGCGATTGGAAACGCTTATGACTGCCTCGTTGAGCGCCATGCCCGCCCGAAGTATCGCGTAAGCGGGCCCCGCGTGACCGACCACGTCGCCAGCAAAAAACTTCGCCCGGATTCCCTTCCGCGATCCCATCCAGGCGTTCCGGACTTCACCACGCAATGCTTGGAAGCTCGCCGCATTTGCAGAAGTCATCCAGTCGGTCGGTTTTGGCATAACGGATATGTCATCCTCTATGGCCCGAAGTAAAGCAGCTAGTTCCTTAGGCCGTTCCATCAAGAAGCACCTCCAGATAGCCTTTCGCTGTCATCGGACCCGATCCTCGGCACCGTTGCCAGAATTCGTCGTAATGCCCCCGCATCGCTTTACTTGATGGAGCTGCCGGATGACTGTCGGGGAGCATGACGAAACCATATACGTCAAGTCTGACACTGCGTCCTAAGCCGGGAACTGCCTCGTACTTCCATCTGTCCTTGGGCACTATCCACTTTGTATCCAGGTGGGGCAATTCCTCGGGAAGAGGATTCGATGCTGCTCCCAAAACCACCGGGGAACAATCAATATCTCCTGGGTTGAACTTCGTGGACACGAAGCTCCCATCCACCCACACCGAATCAACTGCGAGACCGATGGAACTAAGAGTCGAAAGATAGTCACCTAGATCGGCGATATGGCTGAGTCTTACTGCTTCATCCGGACGACCGATGGCAAAGTGTTCTCGAAGGTCTTGCATGGAGCACGAGTATCGTCCCCTCGGCAGAACCTCGTACCCATCGGCGCCTGCGACAAAGTTAGGAAAAGGATTCATCGCGTCCGTGCTACAAACATTCAGGCCCCCGGTTACTCACATTGATGCTAATTGCTGCTTGGATCCTATATGCATCGTGCCAGTAGGGGTTAAGCCGCTTCCGTGGGACCGAAGCTGCCGATAATCCAAGGGCGTATACCGGGAAACTCCAAGCACCAGCTCCGAGGCTTCAAAACACCTTATGCATCGGCCTCCCCACGTTTGACCGCTCCTGACGAAAACCATCCAACAAGGAGGGCAGCCAGCTGAACATGTGCCTGTGCTTGTCCTAAAGTGGGTGGAACCGCGTTTTGATCCACGTGCCGGTAGTGTTGCCCAGCCCAGAGCGTTTGCAGCAAGTGATGGATTGTTGTGTTTGGCGGAGCCTTATCGCCGTCCACACGAAGGTTATGCGCCCAGTTGCCTTGATCGCGGATATAGGCGACCGCGTTCCCCAGTGATGGACTCGGGTGGTTGGGACAAACAATGGGTGTTACGACGAGCTCAACGGCCTTAACCGCGAAGTCCATAGCCTCTGCCGGTTGTGGTGTAAGCCCGAAGGCATATTGCCAGGCCTTGAACAGCAGGGGCCCGGCTTCTTGCGAACTACCAATGGCCGTCTGTGCCACCTCTTCTATGCCCTCCGGCAGTCGGGCCGCCAACCTTGCCGTCGGGCCTGACATGTCAACTTTGTACTTGCAATGGGACCAGTCCAGTAGTCGTGTAAGAGAGGCAATTGTCTCTGGCTCCTGGCTGGGATCGATACGGCTCAGCAGGAAGTCTGTTACGCGCATGATGACCTGGACGCCTTTTGCGTAAATGGCGCCGACGGCGCGGTCGAGCTGCAGGTATCCATCTGCGGGGGCGCCCAAATTGATTCGTAGGGCAGCTTGCACTTCGTGAACCAGCCGAAGATCTGCAACATCGTAAGCGAGCACGACCATTGATTGGCTGCGAAGGCGGTCCATTATCCAGCGTCTCAGCGACGCCTCCATTTCTGGAGGTATGGCTTCTCTAACAACAGTGAGGGCAGATATCTCGTCATCTGTGGCATCGAAGGGAACAAAGACCATGAATTCATTCAACCAGCACGGGCCGACATTCCAGCTACAGGAGGGGTTTTGGAGGGGATGCCGAGCTCTCGGGAAAGCAAAACCACGTCGCTACGGGGCTAGGAACCAGTAGCGGCGCGGATTTCTTGGAGCCCCCTGTCGGATTCGAACCGACGACCCCCGCTTTACAAGAGCGGTGCTCTGGCCAACTGAGCTAAGGAGGCGTACCCCGGAAGGGCGTGCACCCGCAGGCGCTAGATAAGGTTAGCCCAACTCCCGCCGGGCGTAAAAACGCGCGGAACGCCGCCGGATGCGGCAGGGGCCCGCCCCGGAGACGATCCGGAGCGGGCCCTTGCCCAATCTGTTTCCCGTTAGCCCTTGGCCGCGATGGCTGCCTGCAGGAAGTCCGGGAACGGCGTCTGGGCGCTGTCCCCCTTGCCCCACTGCTTTCCGTCCACGAACACGGTGGGCGTACCGGTCACGCCGATGGCCGCCGCTTCCTTGGTAGTGAACTTCACGAACGGGCGGTACGTCTTGTCATCCACGCAGGAGTCGATGTTCACGCCCATGTCGGAAGCCATCTTCTTCAGGTCGTTGTCCGACAGGCCTGCGCTGCCCTCCGCGGGCTGCTTGGCAAACAGTGCGTTGAAGAAGTCGGAGTACTTCTCCGGGGACTCGTTGGCCACGCAGGCGGCAGCGTTGGCGGCCCGGGACGAGTAGTTGGTGGTGGACCGGCTGTCCAGGAACCCAAGTGCGCGGTATTCCACGGTGATCTTGCCGTCATTGCGCAGCGAGGTGAGCTGATCGTTGTACTGGGCCTCGAAGTTCTTGCAGACCGGGCAGATGAAGTCGATGTAAAGGACAACCTTCACCGGCTTGCCGGCCTCGGCTTCGGCGCCCGGCGCCACTACCTCCGCCGGCGGGGTCTTGGGCGCATCCCCCACGGATGCCGCGTCGACGGTGGCCGGTTCAGTCTTGGCCAGGTCCGAGTTGGCCAGCAGGGTCACGCCACCGTGGGCGTTGGCGTTGGCGGGGACCGGGCCCTGGTCGGCTACGGGCGCGTTTTGCTTGAGGCTGTTGGTGACCACCAGGGCCACCACCACCAGGATGGCCACGACCGCCGCCACGATGCCCCAGCCAATGAGGAGCTTGTTGCGCTTGTCCTTCTTTACCTGCGCTTCGCGGATCAGGCGCGCCTTTTCCCGCGCCTCCGCGGTTCGCTCAGCCTTGGACTTACGTACTTCGTTTGCGGGGCTCATGAGTTCCTTGGGTCGGTCGACGTAGGGGGACCACTTGGTGGCACCCCAAACATTTTAGGGGAGAAAGCTGAGAGCTTGCGGTTTCAACCATTCTTCCGGGTTGACCAACGGACGAATAGCCCCGATGATTCCGTCCGGCTAGGGTGGCTTAGAGGCACAAGCAACCCCAGGGGGCCGCAATGCAAACACCCGTCCAGGAAAAACCAGCCGGAACAGCTACGGCCGGCAGTTCCGGTTCCGGCCACGCCGGCCACACCAAATACGACTTCATGGTGGTCTCCAACAGGCTGCCGGTTGACCGGGTGGCACAAGGCGATGACAGCGAGGACGGCTCCGGCTGGCGCCGGTCGCCCGGCGGCCTGGTGACGGCACTGGCGCCGATGATGACCAAGACGGACGGCGCCTGGGTCGGCTGGCACGGCGCCCCTGACGAGACCGTCAAGCCTTTCAGCCACGGCGGCATGGACCTTGTCCCGGTCCAGCTCAGCACAGATGACGTTGAGCTTTACTACGAAGGCTTCTCCAACGCCACCCTGTGGCCGCTGTACCACGACGTCATTGCCCCGCCGGAATTCCACCGGACGTGGTGGGACGCCTACCGCAGGGTCAACCGCAGGTTCGCCGACGCCGTGGTGCGCCACGCGGACCAGGGTGCCACCGTGTGGGTGCAGGACTACCAGCTGCAGCTGGTGCCCCGGATGCTCCGGGAAGCACGGCCGGACCTTCGGATCGGCTTCTTCAACCACATCCCGTTCCCGCCACCAGAGATCTTCGCCCAGCTTCCGTGGCGCCAGGCCATCATCGACGGGCTGCTGGGCGCGGACCTGGTGGGCTTCCAGCGGCCCAGCGACGCCGGAAACTTCATGCGCTCCGCGCGCCGCTTCCTCGGCGCCAGCGTCAAGCAGCAGCAGGTGCATGTCAAGGACCACAACGGCGACCTGACCCACATTGCCCGGGCCCAGGCCTTTCCCATCTCCATCGACGTCAAGCAGATCACCGAGCTCGCTGCCCGGCCGGACATCATCGAACGCGCCCGGCAGATCCGGCAGGACCTTGGCAACCCTAAGACCATCCTGCTCGGCGTGGACCGGCTGGACTACACCAAGGGCATCCGGCACCGGCTGAAGGCCTTCGAGGAGCTCCTGGCGGACGGCCGGCTCACGGTGGGCGATGCAACCCTCATCCAGGTTGCCTCCCCCAGCCGGGAGCGCGTGGAGCAGTACCGGCTCCTGCGCGAGGAGGTGGAAGGCACCGTCGGCCACATCAACGGCACCTACGACACCCTGGAGCACACCGCCGTCCGCTACCTGCACCACAGCTACCCCGTGGAGGAGATGGTGGCGCTGTACCTGGCCGCGGACGTCATGCTGGTCACCGCGCTGCGC
The DNA here is from genome assembly GCF_042884655.1 of Pseudarthrobacter sp. NPDC058119. Lineage (NCBI taxonomy): Bacteria > Bacillati > Actinomycetota > Actinomycetes > Micrococcales > Micrococcaceae > Pseudarthrobacter > Pseudarthrobacter sp. NPDC058119. The sequence continues at coordinate 9,081 of NZ_JBHVTN010000014.1, read as the reverse complement.
GACGGCATGAACCTTGTGGCAAAGGAATATGTCACCGCCCGCAACAACAACGACGGCGCACTGGTCCTGAGCGAGTTCGCCGGGGCAGCCGACCAGTTGAAGCAGGCGCTGCTGATCAATCCGCACGATATCGCCGGCCTCAAGAACACCATCATGACGGCCGTGGAGCTCACCCCGAGGGAAGCCTCGCGGCGCATGCGGGCCATGCGCAAGCAGATCCTGGACCACGACGTGGACCACTGGTCCGCGGACTTCCTGCGGGCCCTGAACGAGAAAGTGGTCCGCGATGACTCCTGAGCGCCTTGGCAAGGCGCCATTGGCGCTCACCCCCGAACTCCGGGAAGCCCTGCGCCGGATTGCCGGCACGGAGCACCTGCTCGTGGCCATGGACTTCGATGGCACCATGGCACCCATCGTTGGCCGGGCGCAGGACGCACGGCCGCTTCCCCGGGCGGCCGCCGCGTTTGCGGGACTCGCCGCCCTTCCACGGACGACGACGGCCCTCATCTCCGGGCGCGCCCTCGCCAGCCTGCGGGAGGTTGCCTCACCGCCGGTCGACACCCTGTTGATCGGCAGCCACGGCGCTGAAGCATGGCTGGGACCGGGCTCCACGGAGCTGGCCCTGGAAGAGGACCAGAAGGCACTCCTGGAGGAGATCCGGGCCGAAGTGGCCAGCATCGTCGCCGAGGCGCCGGGCACCTCCCTGGAGGACAAACCGGCCGGCGTCGTCCTGCATACCCGGCAGGCTTCGGACGACGTCGCCGAGGACGCCGTAGCGGCGGCCCGGTCGGTGCTCCAGGACCGCAAGGGGGTCTTCCTGAAGGAAGGCAAGCGTGTCCTGGAGACCTCGGTGGTCAATGCCTCCAAAGGCGAAGGGGTCAGCTTCCTGCGGCAGGCCACGGGCGCCACCGCAGTGCTGTTCGCCGGTGACGACGTCACGGACGAGGACGCCTTCGGCCGGCTTGAACCGGGAGACGTGGGGGTCAAGGTAGGCCTTGATTTCACCCAGGCCCAATACCGGGTGGAGGCTCCCGTCCACATAGCGGAGCTGCTGGAGGCCCTGCTCCAGGAGCGGAGCAGGGCCGTTGCCGAGGAGGATCCCCGGGCCGCGTCCGGCTAGGAGACGGCCCACGGCAGGTGTGACGTTTGTAACATTTTCGCCAGGAAGCGCAACCTCTGGCATACTTTGTGTGTGATGTGGCGCACAACCAGCGTGCGGCGTCATTCTGTGCTCCGGGCTTAGGCTCGGAGCACTTTGCAGGAACAAAACTGAATAAACATGAACCATTCACAACGGATCGTCCGGCACGTACCTGCCGGTGAAGGGACTGATAACTGTGGCTACAGTTACTTTTGACAACGCTACGCGCCTGTACCCGGGCACAGATAAGCCCGCCGTCGATAAGCTCAACATCGACATCGCCGATGGCGAATTCCTGGTCCTCGTGGGACCCTCCGGTTGCGGTAAGTCCACCTCCCTGCGCATGTTGGCGGGCCTCGAGGACGTCAACGCCGGCCGGATCCTGATTGGTGACCGTGATGTCACCGACGTTCCGCCGAAGGACCGCGACATTGCGATGGTTTTCCAGAACTACGCGCTGTACCCGCACATGACTGTGGCCGACAACATGGGCTTTGCCCTGAAGATCGCCGGCGTTTCCAAGGAAGAGCGCGCCGAGCGCGTCCGCGAAGCCGCCAAACTGCTTGACCTTGAGCAGTACCTGGACCGCAAGCCGAAGGCGCTCTCCGGCGGCCAGCGCCAGCGTGTTGCGATGGGCCGCGCAATCGTCCGTAACCCGCAGGTCTTCCTCATGGACGAGCCGCTTTCCAACCTGGACGCCAAGCTCCGCGTGCAGACCCGTACGCAAATCGCCTCCCTGACCCGCCGCCTGGGCGTCACCACGGTTTACGTGACGCACGACCAGGTTGAGGCCATGACCATGGGCGACCGCGTTGCGGTGCTGAAGGACGGCCTGCTGCAGCAGGTGGACACCCCGCGCAACCTCTACGACCGCCCGAAGAACGTCTTCGTTGCCGGCTTCATCGGCTCCCCCGCCATGAACCTGCTCGAGCTTCCCGTGGTCGACGGCGGTGTCCAGTTCGGTGGCACCGTCTACCCCGTGCCGCGCGACGTCCTCGAAGAGGCACACGGCTCCACGGTCACCCTGGGCACCCGTCCCGAAGACCTGGAAACCGCTCCGCAGGGTGAAGGCCTGAAGGTGGAGGTGGACGTGGTCGAGGAACTCGGCGCCGACGCCTACGTCTACGGCCACACCAACCTCGACGGCAAGGACCACGACATCGTGGCCCGCGTCGACGGCCGCCGTCCTCCGATGAAGGGCGAGGTCATCTACGTCCGTCCGCAGTCGGGCCACGTGCACCTGTTCGACACCAAGACCGGCCTGCGCCTCGGCGACTAACGCCATTGCTGGTAGGGACCGGCCGAAACGCCGGACCCAACCACCCGCATTACCGACGGCGGCCCTCCTTCCAGGCGGGCCGCCGTCGGCCTTTAACGACGCCTGCGGGAAATTTAGCCGCCCTGCCCCAAGTACGGAAGAATTGAGCCATGACCGAGGAATACAGCGCCCAGTGGCACGACGAACCCACCGACTACGCGCAGATCGGGAAACTGCCGCGGTTCGTGGCGGCCAGCGCCGATGACAACAAGGCGGCCTCGGTAGCCTCGTCGCTCAACATCACCGCCGCGGCAGCCGACCCGGAACTGCTGGACCTGCCCTGGCACATCGCCCTGGAGGAGTGGCCGGCGCAATACCTGGCGGCCCTCCCCCGCGGCATCTCGCGGCACATCGTGCGCTTTGCCCACCTGGGCGGCTCTGTCATCGCCATCAAGGAAACCTCCGAGCACGTGGCCCGCCACGAGTACCACATGCTCCGCAAGCTGGCCCGCTTCGATGTGCCCTGCGTGGAACCGGTTGCGGTGATCACCGGGCGGACCACCCCCGATGGGCGTCCGCTCAACCCGGTGCTGGTGACGCGGCACCTGAAGTTCTCCATGCCGTACCGCGCACTGTTCTCCCAGATGCTGCGGAAGGACACCCTGACGCGCCTCATCGACGCGCAGGCCCTCCTGCTGGTGAGGCTGCACCTGATCGGTTTCTACTGGGGTGACGTGTCGCTGTCCAATACCCTCTTCCGCCGCGACGCCGGGGCCTTTGCCGCCTACCTGGTGGACGCCGAAACGGGCGAACTGTACCCGGACCTGTCCACGGGCCAGCGCGAATACGACCTCGAAATCGCCCGGGTCAACATCGCCGGCGAACTGATGGACCTGTTGGACGGCGGCCTCATCGAGGAGAAGGTGGACCCCGTGGCCACCAGCGAGCTGATCATGGACAGCTACCGGCGGCTGTGGGCTGAACTGACCGAGAAGGAATCCTTTGAGCTCGGTGAGCGCTGGCGGGTGGGCGCCCGCATCCGGCGCCTCAACGAACTCGGCTTCGACGTCGAGGAATATGCCATCAAGACCACCCAGAACGGCTCCACCATCCAGCTGCAGCCCAAGGTGGTGGACGCGGGGCACCACCAGCGGCGGCTGCTCCGGTTGACCGGCCTGGATGCGCAGGAAAACCAGGCCCGGCGCCTCCTCAACGACATGGACTCGTTCCGGGCGGACAACAACCCGGAGATGGACGAGGAATACAGTGCGCACCTTTGGGTCAGCCAGATCTTCGAGCCGATCGTGCGCTCCATCCCGCGGGACCTGTCCGGCAAGCTCGAGCACGCCGAGGTGGTCCATGAGGTTTTGGAGCACCGGTGGTACATGTCCGAGAAGCAGGAACGCCACATCCCGCTGGCAGAAGCCGTGCAGTCCTACATCGACTCGATCCTGCGGCACCGGCGCGACGAGGCAGCGATCATGCTCAACCCGGACACCGAATTGCTGAAGATCCTTGAGGTGGAAAACGAGGAGTCGCGCTACGGAGCCGATGAATCCGATGACGAATACCCGGATTCGGACGACTGACTCCTAGATGGCCTTTCCGGGGTTGAGGACTCCGGCAGGATCGAACAGGTCCTTGATCCTGCGCTGCAGTTCCCGGACGGGCTCCGGTTGCTCCTGTCCCAGCCAGCGCAGCTTGTACTGGCCTACGCCGTGCTCCCCCGTGATGGTCCCGCCCATGGCCAGGGCCGCCGTGATGGACTCGTCCAGGGCTACCTGGAGCCGCTCCATGGCGCCGGATTCCACGTCCGGGCCCTGCCGGTCGATCCAGAATGTGGGGTGCAGGTTGCCATCCCCGGCGTGTGCCACCACCTTGAGGTGCACCTGCTGGGCGGCGGCCATGGCCTCAAGGGCTGCAACGTAGTCCACCAGGCGGGAGCGGGGAACAGCGACGTCCTCGCCCACGCGGTACTCGTCGTCCACCTCGGTACCGCGGCTGTGCCGCCGCAGCTCCACCAGCCGCTCGGCTTCGGCGCTGGCCTCGGTGGTGACCGTGGCCCCGCCGTCGCGCAGGACCTGCCGCACCACTTCCGCTTCGGCCGCGGCCCCAAACCCGTCGGTCTGGACCAGCAGGAGCGATTTGCCGCGCGCGCTGAGGTCGGACCCGTGGATGTCGTCGAGCTGGGCCAGCGTACCGCCGTCGAGCAGTTCCATGATGGCGGGCTGGACGCGGGCCCGTCCCACAGCCAGGACGCCGGCGGCGGCAAGCCTGAAGTCGGGGTAGAACGCGGCGACGGTGTGCACTTCCCGCGGCAGGTACTTCAGCCGCACCGTGATTCCGACGACGATGCCCAGTGTGCCTTCGGACCCCACGAAGAGGCCCGTGAGGTCGTAGCCGGCCACGCCCTTGAAGGTCTGGTGGCCGGTATGGATGAGGGAGCCGTCCGCCAGGACGACGTCCAGCGCCAGCACTGAGTCCCTGGTGACGCCGTACTTGGCGCACCGCAGGCCGCCGGCGTTAGTGGCCACGTTGCCGCCGATTGTAGAGCTCCGGAAACTGGCAGGGTCCGGCGCGTACATGAGGCCATGCTCCGCGGCGGCTTCGTTGAGCACGGCGTTCACGACGCCGGGCTCCACCACAGCTGTTTCGTCATCCGGGCTCAGGGCGAGGATCCGGTCCATCCGCTCCAGGGAGAGGATGATGCAGTTGGGGGTGGCATGGGCTCCGCCTGATACGCCCGTACCGGCTCCCCGGGGCACGATCGCCACGCCGTTGTCCGCGCAGGCTTTCACCACCGCCTGCACGTCGGCCACCGATTCGGGGAACACCACGGCCAGGGGAAGCTGGAAATCGATCACGGGCGCCTGGTCCACGGCGTACCGGCGGAGCGGGACCTCGCCTGTGTCCACCTGGCCAGGTGCCAGGATGGCTTCCAGCTCGTCAACGATGCTTCCCACAAAGCCTCCATCCGTCGTCGGACATACCTACACAGTCTAGGTGCCCGGCCGGCGGACCCGGGATCTTTCCCGCTGTAATCGCTTCCAGTTCTACCTGCCCCTGCGCCGGTCTCCTGACACCGAGGCCTCGGAAACATTAATGGAAGCGTTTTCATTAAATCGCCGCACCGCCGTTATGCTGGCATGCATGTCTGTCGAAACTGTGACCCAGGACACTTCCGCCGCTGCCGGTCCCCTGACGCTCATCCATACTGCTGACGCCATTCCGGGCTGGTGGCGCTCCGCAGTGATCTACCAGGTGTATCCACGGTCTTTCCGGGACCTCAACGGCGACGGCATTGGCGATCTCGCGGGGATCACCGAGGAACTGCCGCATCTGGCGGACCTGGGCGTCGATGCCGTATGGCTCTCCCCCTTCTTCAAGTCCCCGCAGCGGGATGCCGGCTACGACGTCAGCGACTACTGCGACGTGGATCCCATCTTCGGCACGCTTGGCGACTTCGACGTCATGATGGCCGAATCCCACCGCCTGGGCCTGCGGGTGATCGTGGACCTGGTCCCCAACCACTGCTCGGCCCAGCATCCTGCGTTCCTGGCGGCCCTTGCCGCGCCGGCCGGAAGCCCCGAGCGGGACATGTTCATCTTCCGTGACGGGACCGGCTCCGAGGGGCAGGAACCGCCTAACAACTGGCAGTCCCACTTCGGCGGACCTGCCTGGACCCAAGTGGAAGGGCAGGAAGGTCGGCCCGGCCAGTGGTACCTGCATCTCTTCGACTCTTCGCAGCCGGATTTCAACTGGGACAACCCGGCCGTCCACGCAGAATTCGAGCGGGTGCTCCGGTTCTGGCTGGACCGCGGTGTTTCCGGCTTCCGGGTGGACGTAGCCCACGCGCTGGTCAAGGCTCCGGGGCTGCCGGCCTGGGGCGGACGCGCGGATGGCGGCAGCAGCGACGGCTATCCAGGCCACGAGGCGCCCATGTTCGGACAACCCGGCGTCCATGACATCTACCGGAAGTGGCGGTTGCTCCTGGACGAATACGGACCCGACCGCATTCTCTGTGCCGAGGCCAGCGTGGACCTCCACCGGCTTGCCCACTGGGTCCGGCCGGATGAAATGCACCAGGCCTTCAATTTCCCTTATCTCCACGCAGGCCTGGACGTTTACCGGCTCCGCTCGGTCATCACTGACTCGTTGACCGTCCTTGACGGCGTCGGCGCCCCCAGCACCTGGGTACTTTCCAACCATGACGTGGTCCGCCACGCCAGCCGGTTTGGCTACAACGGGCTGGGTCCGCGGGACGGGGATGGCATCGGTTTGGCAGACCCCCAGCCGGACCATGACCTCGGCCGCCGCCGCGCGGCCGCTGCTTCGATGTTCATGCTGGGGCTGCCCGGGGCCGCCTACCTTTACCAGGGCGAGGAACTGGGGCTGCCTGACGGAATCGAGATTCCGGACCACCTCCGCCAGGACCCCACGTTCGCCCGAACCGGCGGGCAGCGGCTTGGCCGCGACGGCTGCCGGGTCCCCCTGCCGTGGCGCGGTGAGGACCCGCACCTGGGATTTGGCTCGGGAAGCGATCCCTGGCTGCCCATCCCCGCCTCCTTCAAAGCACTGGCAAGGGACCTGCAGGCAGGATCACCGGCGTCGCACCTCTCCCTGTACCGCGACGCCCTGGCCTGCCGCCGTGAACTGGACCTGGGCCGGGGGTCCCTGTCATGGGCCGAGGACTGGTGCACCGGTTCCTCCTTGGGCTACGTGAACGGCACTACGCTGGTGCTTATGAACCTGAACCACGAGCCGCTGGAAATGCCCGAAGGCAACGTCCTGATCCGCAGCCTGCCCGCCGGCGCGGGCCACGCCCTTGCCTCCGGCGAGACCGCGTGGATACAGCTTGGACCGGACGCCGCAACAGCGTTCTGACCATGGCAGGCATCAAAGAAGTCGCCAGCCGTGCGGGTCTGTCCGTTGCCACGGTCTCAAGGGCGTTGAGCGGCAAGTCCAATGTTTCCTCCAGGAGCCGCCGGCTGGCCCAGGAAGCTGCCCGGGAGCTCGGATTCGTTCCCTCCTACCATGCGTCGAGCCTCGCGTCCGGGCGGAACCACAACATCGGCCTGGTGGTGCCCAACGTACAGCGCTGGTACTTCTCGTCCGTGCTGGAAGGCGTCTCCGAAACCCTGCTCGATGCCGGCTACGACCTGACGCTTTACAACGTGGGCGAGCAGCCGGAGCGGCGAAACAGCATCCTGACCGACTTCCTGCTCCGGAAGCGCCTGGACGCAGTGATCGCCGTGGCACTGGTGCTCAGCGAGGAGGAGATCGGTCAGCTGCTGGCCGTGCACCGACCCATTGTGGGCATCGGAGGTGCCCTGCGCGGCGCATCAACCATCCGGATCGATGACGAAGGCCTGGCCATGATGGCCACACGCCACCTGATTGGCCTGGGACATACCCGGATTGCGCATATCACCGGCGACGCGGGGCTGAACCGGGACTTCAGGTTGCCGCAGCTTCGACAGAAGGGCTTCACCGCGGCCCTGGCGGGAGCAGGACTGGAATTTCGGCAGGATTGGCATGCCACTGCCGACTTCACCATCCAGGGCGCCTACGCAGCAGGCCGCCGGTTGCTGGGGGCGTCCGCCGAGCGTCCTACGGCCGTTTTTGCCGCGTCCGACGAAATGGCGGTGGGCATCATGCTCGCTGCGCGCGACTTTGGGCTTCGGGTTCCGGAGGATCTTTCCGTGGTGGGGATTGACGGGCACGAGCTGGCGGCAACCTTTGGCCTGACCACCGTCAGCCAGGATCCCCGGGGCCAGGGAAGGCTTGCGGCAGCAACGGCCCTGGCGCTGCTGGAAGGCGCCGGCAGGGATTCCGACGGCGGGGCGTCCGACGGCGGCCCGGCAGCTACGGCAGCCCAGGACCAGGAATACCCCACGGAATTCGTGATCCGGCACAGCACCGCGGTACCGCCGGACGTGACCTGACGGTCAGCCTAGGACGGGCTTCCGGGCGCTACGCCGTCTCCCGATTCGCCGGCACCCATGAACCGTGCAAACCTATCCAGGATCAGCGGCCAGGCGTCCACGTATTCCTCACGGACGGCAGCAGGGTCCTCGGCGCCTTCCCATCCTTCATGGAAGACACGGACCTCCGTTCCCGCATCGACGGCCCGGAACACCACCAGTAGTTCCGTGGACCACAGCGCCGTGGTCCCGGGGTGCCAGGTGGCGTGGAACGACAGCGGCGGCTGCCAGTCGTCCAGGGTCCCCCAGATGCTGGTCCGGCCATCGTCAGCCGTTTCCAGGATGAGGTTCTCCTCGAACTCAACATAGGAAGCAGCCCCGTACACGCCGTGCTTCTCCAAGGGCCACCACAGGTGCGTGTGGTCGGTGAAGCCAGCGAATGCACGGGCCACGGGTCCCGGCACCAGGACGGTGTTCACCACTGGCTCCAAGGGATCCGAAGCCTGGCGGCCGGCGTCTTGGGCGGGGTCCGGGGCGTGGCTGAAGATGCTGCTCATGAGGGTCAATCCTACCCGCGGGCGTTTGGCCCTCGCGGCGGCATCGGTCTTGAGGTTAAAGTCGAAGGGCCCTGACATTCCTTGTCAGGGCCCTTCGTAATGTATGTCCGGCGGTGACCTACTCTCCCACACCCTCCCGGGTGCAGTACCATCGGCGCTGTGGGTCTTAGCTTCCGGGTTCGGAATGGGACCGGGCGTTTC
>NZ_JBHVTN010000013.1:0-47100 GCF_042884655.1 Pseudarthrobacter sp. NPDC058119 | reverse complement strand
ACACTATTGAGTTCTCAAACAACAGACACACCCGGCACCACCCAAACCAACATTCAGGATCGCTCCGGAGCAACTTTTCAAACTTACCCGATCCCGCCCGGCTTTGCAAACCACGTTTCCGTGATTCAAAACCCTTCAGGATCAGCCCCCGCCCTCCAACAGCACGCACTAAAAGCGAACCATTTTCCAGGCCGTTCAAAAGGGGGTTTGGCCGCTATTTTTCCGCTTCAGCGGCGGCGACTCAGAAAACAATACACGCACACAACCCCCACCACAAATCGACCCAAACCCCACCCCCACCACGCCAAAAACCCCGGGAAACCGCGGCTGGATGGGCGCACGAGGCACAAATGCCGCCCTTCGCCGTCGTAATTCCCGAATGTGGGGTGCGGCACATCCTTAGCGCACCCTGTCGAAGTACGCGGCAATCCCCCGGAAGCAGCCCCGGGCCAGCCGCACACACCCCAACGCGTCGCTGTTCATCCTGAGTTTGAGGTGCGGTTGCTTGGGCCCCCTACCGTCACAGCGGACAGCGGCCTGACGTGCCGCCGCGCATTTTGGGGAAGGGCAACAATGACGAGCAACATCGACCTATCCGGCATTAGCAGGCGCACGGCCCTTGCGACCGCCGGAGCTCTCGGTGCTCTGGGAGCGGCAATGGCCGCAGGCACCGGAGCCACCGCGGCGCCGGGAGTAAAAGCACCCAAACCCGCCCTGAACTTCGGCCAGGACGGCAAGTTCAAGGTGGTTCAGTTCAACGACACCCAGGATGACGAGCAGACGGACCGCCGCACCATCGAGCTCATGAACGGCATCCTGGACGCCGAAAAGCCGGACTTCGTGGTGATCAACGGAGACGTGATCAACGGCGGCTGCGATACCGAGCTGGAGGTCAAACAGGCGCTCAACCAGGTTGTGCAACCGATGGAAAGTCGAAAGATTCCGTGGGCGGTGACCTTCGGCAACCACGATGAGGACTCCGTGGCCAGGACCGGCATGACCGAGGCAAAGATGCTGCAGTTCCTGCAGAGCTACAGCTTCAACGTCAACAGTAACTCCACAGACGGCGTGACCGGCACCTCGAACTCGCTCCTGCTGGTCCAGTCCTCCAAGTCGAAAGCTCCGACGTTCGGCCTATGGCTTATCGACACCGGCCGCTATGCCCCGGACAGCATCAACGGCCAGGACTTCGCCGGATACCCCGATTGGGACTGGGTCAGGATGGACCAGGTTACTTGGTACCGCAACCTCTCGATCGCCACGGAGCAAAAGTACGGCCGCAAGATCCCTTCGCTGATGTGGGGTCACATCGCGCTCCACGAGCACCGCAACATGTGGTTCGCGAGCCTCGACTCCCGCACCGATGCCGACCACCAGCGTGCTGTCCAGAAGCACGGCATCGTGGGAGAGCGGAACGAGGACGAGTGCCCGGGCCCCTTCAACTCAGGCTTGTTCAGCGCCTTCCTGGAACGCGGCGACGTTCGGGGCTATTTCGTGGGCCACGATCACGTGAATACCTACGCGGGCAACTACTACGGCGTGGAGCTCGGCTACGGTCCCGGTACGGGGTTCGGCGCATACGGGCTGCCCGGCCCCGACCGGAACAGGCTGCGGGGCGCCCGCGTCTTCGAGCTTGATGAGAACCATGCCGGCGTCTATAAGTCCAGCCGGCTGGTATTCGCCAAGGACATGGGCATCGACCTGACGGCCAATGACCAGCCGATCACTCCCCTGCCCCTGAACCCGGCTCAGCAGTAGGACGGCCACGCAGTTTGTGCGTGCCATGCGGGGAGTTGCCCGGGCACGCCCGGCCGCGGTCATGACTGCCGGCAACAACGGAGCCGCGGATACACCCTGAAAAGGATGTATCCGCGGCTCGTTGTCCAGCGGTGGCGCCGTGCGCTAACGCTCGCAGGCAACACCGTCGCCATCGCGGTCAAGAGAGGAACTGTATCCTGGCTGGCCTCTGTACAGCGGGGCGGCGCCGGCATTCTTCGCAGCGGTGCAGTTGGCGTAGTAGGCAGTTGCAGGTGCCGCAGGAGCAGGAGCTGGCGCCTGGACAAACTTCTGCGCCGCTTGCTGCTCTGCGGCCGCCTTGGCCGCTGCATCCCGGGCCGCCTGGTCGGCTGCAGCTTTTGCAGCAGCAGCCTGGTCGGCCGCGGCCTTGTCGGCCGCGGCTTTATCAGCAGCTGCCTTCGCGGCGGCCGCGGCTTCAGCGGCAGCCTTGTCGGCGGCGGCCTTCTCGGCGGCCGCCTTCTCCGCGGCAATTTTGTCGAGCGACTTCACGCCGAGGCGAACGGTGGAACCCTTGGCCGCTGTGGCGCCGCTGGCAGGATCCTGCGTCATCACCTGCCAGTTCTTCTCCAACATGATGCTCTTGCCGTCCACGATGTCCTTGGCCTCAACCTTGAAGCCGAGACCCTTCAGCTGGTCCGTGGCCTTGTCCAGGGTCAGGCCCACCACACCTGGAATGGCAATAGATGCCGCGGCGGTGCCGGTTGCGGTAGAGGTGGCAGCGGATGCGGGTTCGACGGCGGCCTGCTTGCCTCCGCAGCCGGTCAGCAACAGGCCGGCCAGGACGGCCAGCGCCAACGATTTCTTCAGCCGTCCGGTGATCGGGTGACCGTCGTACAGGTTGTTGATCATGATTCCCCCTAGGAATGCGATGTGGTGGTGATGCGGGTGGGCCAAGGCCCGAGGAAAGACGTGGCGGCTACTCGCAGGCGACGCCGTCGGAGTCACGGTCCAGCGCAGGCCGGTAACCGGCTTGCCCGGCGTAGAGCGGCGCGGCTCCTGCAGCCCTCGCCGCCGCGCAGTTGGCGTAGTAGGCAGCAGCAGGTCCCGGCGCGGCAGGAGCCTGGACCACGGGCGCTGGCGCAACAGGTACAGGAGCTACGGCAGCGGGTGCCGGGGCGGGTGATGCCGGAGCCGGCCCAGGTACAGGAGCTACGGCAGCGGGTGCCGGGGCAGGAGCGGGCGCCTGCTGGTTGGTCGGTGCCAGCTGCCCGGCGCAGTCGCCCAGGATCCGGGCGATCGCATCGTGCTCGGCCTGCGTGACCCACAGCCCGTATGTCGCCTTCACGGAAACCTGCCTGGCAACGTACTCACAGCGGAAGCCTTTGTTCGGCGGCAACCAAGTGGCCGCATCGCCGTCGCCCTTTTGCTGGTTGGTGGGCCCGTCCGTGGCCTGCAGGTTCAGCGGATCGTTGGCAAATGCCGTCCGTTGCTCCGCTGTCAGCTGCTGCGCGCCCTTCTGCCAGGCGTCGCTCAAGGCCACCACGTGGTCGATCTGGACGGCACTGCTGGTGGCCGATCCCCTGACAAAACTGATGGTTTTCCCCGTATAAGGATCGGCCAGGGTCCCCGACTGCACCTTGCACGGCACACTGTTCGTGTACGAAACGCCCGTGAGGTCGCGTTTGAGGATGTCATTGCGCGTATCGCAGCCGTTCCGGTCGACGTCCGCCCACGCCTGGCCGAACTGCGCACGGTCATAGCCCGTCTTTGGCGCCCGGCCCTTGATGGGGAGGGCTGCCAACACGTCCAGTGCCTTGCTTGCGTACGCTGGCTGCGCATTGGGCGCGGCCGCGGTGACACCGGCGGCAAGAACGCTCGGATCCTCCGGGTCCAGCGGCTCCCCGGTGTCCGTCGGCGTGGCAGTTGGTGCGGCCGACGGCGATGCCGTGGCCGTCGCCGTCGGGCCCGCTTTCGGCGGTGCCGCCTTCGCAGTGCTCTCCGAGGAGGCTGCCTCCAGGTCCGCGCCGGCAACGCGGGGCAGCGCGGCGGCGCCACCGATGAACAGCGCCAGGGCCGCGGCAATTGCGACGGCGCCGGCCTTGCGTTTGGCGGGCAGCCAGGCCCAGGAGCGCCGTCCGGTGAGGATGACGTACAGACCGGTAAGGGCAGCCGAAATGCCCAGGATTATCAGCGCTCCGCCAATGCCGCCGCTCAGCGCTGCGAACAGCATGAACAGCCCGGTAAGACCGGCCACAATGAAAGTGGAAAGGCGCGGTTTCCGTGGCGGCCTCGGCGCCGGCGCGGAAGGAACAAACCCCAGAAGGGTCTCGTAGTCGGACATTCATTTCCCCATGTACAGGGGGCCCAGAGAAGGATGCCCCCGCAATCCCGGGCCCGCTGCATAGCCCGATAAACTCGTCACCGCCGAGCCTATGCACCCTCAAGACCCGTTTACGCGACCTATAGTGATCCTCAGCCAACATTCAGGCAGTCTTGAGGGAACCTTGAGGAAACCCCGTCGCAATACGCCTTCCCGACTTAGTAAATGCGCGGCACTCGATGGCGGAAAACCGATCTGCACCCGCCGTTCCCCCGGCGTGATGCCCACGACTAGAGTGGCCTCCATGCAGATGCGCCTTGAGGTTGTACAGGTCCCGGTTTCCGACGTCGAAAGGGCAAAAGCGTTTTATACGGACAAGCTGGGATTCGTCCTTGACCATGATGTGGAACATATTCCAGGCATGCGCGTCGTCCAGCTGACGCCCCCTGGTTCTGCCACGTCGGTGGTCATCGGCACCGGAATGACCACGATGAGCCCGGGCAGCCTCGAGGGGCTGCAGCTGGTGGTTCCGGACATCGCCGAGGTCCGCAACGAGTTGGTGGGCCGCGGCGCGGAGATCAGCGAAATCCAGGACCTCGGTGGTGTGCTGTTCGCCTACTTCAGCGATCCGGACGGCAACCGCTGGGTCATGCAGGGCCAGACGCAGGACCAGGTGCGGGACGCCCACAAGCCGTAGGAAGGCCTGGCCAGACGTGAGCGGGCGTCCGCAGCGGGGAGCCGCTACCCGGACGCGGGCGCCTCATCACCCGGAGGGACCTCCCGTACGTCCTGGACCACCTCGTTGTGCCGCAGGAACCAGGGTTTGAAGGGTGGGTCGAAGCGCGCGAACCTGGGCGCACCCACAGGCGTCAGGCCAGCCAGGGTGAGCGCCGCCTGCAGCCCGTTGTTGCGCCGCTCAAAAGCCGACCCCGAACCGCTGCCCGAGAAGCCCAGCACCGCAGCGAGGGAACCGGGCACCGCCCGCACCATGACCCGGGGATCTGTGGGCACGGGAGCGTTTTCGGCAGTCACGCCGGCCGGCAGGACAAAAGCCACCGAGAATTCCGCCTGGCCGCCGGATCCGGGCAGCGGTCCACCCTGGAGTACCGGTGCGGTCATGGCGAGCTTCTGCCGTCCCGCTTCCTGGATCACCGGGGCGGTCATTGCCAGTTTCTCCCGGGCAGTGTTGTTGCCGCTGATGTAGTTGAAGAGGTACCGGAAGGCGGCGTTGCCTGCGCGGTCGAAATCAGCGGTCACCTTTACCTCGGCGACCACGCAATCGGGGTACCGGCGCAGTTCGAAGTGAGGGTAGCGCCGGACCAACTCAAAGGGCTGCTGTTCAGTCATGGTGCGGACAGCCTACGCCCGTCGGCCTGGAGCGGACAGGCTGGGGCTGGCCGCCACAGGCCCGGGCTACACCACCTGCTGCGTCCGGCGCTGCCGCAACTTGGCCCGCAGGACAGCGCTGCCGACCAGGACCGCGAACAGGAGGCCCAGAACGCCGAAGATGACGGTCAGGACAACCCCGGCTCCACGGAGCCAAACGCCGTCGCTCTCATAGCCGGGAACAATGGCCCGCCCGGGGTCATTTTCGGAATACACGACCGTAACGCTGCTGCCCACCACGGGATACTGATCGTGGTCCACGGCGGCGAAGGTCCGGTGGACGGCCCCGTCCGCGGCCGGGAATTCCACCTGCATCCTGCGGTCGGACGCCTTGGTGACATCGTCGAAGTGGACGATCGTGCCGGTGGCCTGCACACCCGAATGGGCGAGCTCTTCATCGGCATTGATCATGAAGCTGCCCACGCCGATCATGATGGGCCCCAGGCAGAGCACCAGGACGGTCACCGCCAGGTTCAGTTTCCCCTTCCACGTCAGCGGGGGTTTACGGTTTCCGTCAGTTCTGCGCCCAGTCACGGCTCCCATTGTGCCGGAGCTGTCAGCAAAACCACACCCGCATCCATTGCCCGTGGCAACCAAAGCGGGCATAATAGTTAGCAGAACTAATTAGCAGTGCTAATAAATGCCAGCAGGAGGCGCATACCCCTCTATGTCCCCTACCCAGACGACGCACCAGGCAACCGCAGACCCCACCGCTCCCGATACCCTCGCCATCGATCTCCGCACCGCCGTGATGCGCACCTCGCGCCGGCTCCGCGTCGAGGCCACCGGCGACGCCATCACCCCCGGCCAGTACACCGTCCTCGCCCTCCTGAACGGCAGCGGCCCCAGCACGCTGCGGGACCTGGCCAGGAGTGAGCATGTCCAGGCACCATCCATGACCAGGATCGTCAACGCGCTGGCGGACCAGGCATTCGTCACCAGGAGCGCCGATCCCGACGACGGCCGGCAGGTCCGCGTGGACATCACCGACGCCGGAAGGACCGTCCTGGCCGAGGCCCGGAGCCAGCGGACCGCCTGGCTGGCGCAGCGCGTGGCCGGACTCAGCGAGGAAGACCGGCTCACCCTCAGCCGCGCCGCCCGCATCATGCAGGAAATGAGCGGCAAATGAGTGCGATGTTCCGGGCCCTCGAAAACCCCAACTACCGCATTTGGGCCAGCGGCGCGATCGTCTCCAACATTGGCACCTGGATGCAGCGCGTGGCCCAGGACTGGCTGGTCCTGACCGTCCTGACCGACCACTCGGGTGCCGCCGTCGGCCTCACCACCGGCCTGCAGTTCCTCCCGATGCTGCTCTTCGGCCCCTACGGCGGGGTCCTGGCCGACCGCTACCGCAAGCGCATCATCCTCATGTGGACGCAGCTGGCCATGGGCTTCACCGGACTGGCTGTGGGCCTGCTGGTAGTTACCGGCACCGCCCAGCTGTGGCACGCCTACGTGGCTGCCTTCTGCCTGGGCGTGGCCAGCGCCGTGGACGCGCCCGCGCGCCAGGCCTTCGTGTCGGAGCTGGTGGGCCAGGAGAACATTTCCAACGCGGTGGCACTGAACTCCGCATCCTTCAACACCGCGCGGCTCACCGGCCCCGCGATCGCCGGGGTGCTCATCGCCTGGGTGGGTACCGGGCCGGTATTCCTGCTCAACGCCGCGAGCTTCGCCGCCGTCCTGGTCTCCCTGTTCCGGATCCGCACCACCCAGCCTGCGCCTGTGGCCAGGGGCGAGCGGAACAAGCACCAGGTGGTCGAAGGCATCCGTTATGTGCGGCGCAGGCCGGACCTGATGCTGATCATGGTCCTGGTGGGCATCCTGGGTGCGTTCGGCATGAACTTCCCGGTGATCAACTCGCTGATGGCCACCACCGAGTTCAAGATGGGCCCCAGTGAATTCGGGCTTCTCGGCTCCATCATGGCGGTGGGCACGCTGGCCGGCGCCCTCCTCGCGGCGCGCCGCTCCGGCCCGCGGCTGCGGTTCCTGCTGGGCGGGGCGCTGGGACTGGGCATCTTCACGGTCCTGGGCAGCATCGCCCCATCGTTCTGGGTCTACGCGGCAATCCTGATTCCCGTGGGCTTGGCTTCCATAACCTTCCTCAACAGCTGCAACACCAGCATCCAGCTCTCCGTAGAACCACAGTTCCGGGGCCGCGTACTTGCCCTCTACCTGGCCATCCTCCAGGGCGGCACCGCCATCGGTTCGCCGCTGGTGGGTTGGATCGGCAGCGAGTTCGGCGCGCGCTGGTCCGTCGCGGTGGGCGGCATCGTGGTCCTGCTCGCCGGTATCGCCGCCGTCATCGCGGTCACCAGGCGCAACCGGCTCACCCTGCGCGGCGCACTCCGGATGGCCCTGGGCAGGCGCGAGCCCGCAGTCTGAACTTCACTGTGGCGGGCTGGCCACGATGTCCACGGAAATCTCCACCGCCGGGACCGTTCCGCGGTTTTCCAGCCAGTGCAGCGTGTGCCGGTCCTCCGGCCAACCCACGCCCGGTCCGTAGTCGGTAGCCACCCCGTCCCGGTGGTCTGTGATGGTCCCCTGCAGGATGTAGACCGTGCCGGGCCGGCCCACGTGGTCATGGAGCGGGCCGAAGACTCCTCCGGGCTCGATGGTCACCATCCTCGTCCGCAGCTGCCGGCCCTCCAGGCCGTCAAGCTCCCCGGCAAGGTCAACCGTGGCCAGCAGTTGCACCGAGACGCCCCTCGTCTCCGGCACCTGTTCCGAGCCCATTGCCATCCCTTCGTTCCGTACCGCTGACGATCCATAGCGCTGACGACGGCGGCGCCGGCCGGCCGCTGCCACGCACCCGGGTGCGGGTGCTTCGGGCGGCACGTGCCGGCGTCGTCCTTTCTCTTGCGGGGCCTGCCTCCGCGGGCCCTGGCCGTCAGGACGGAATCGACGAGATGTTGAGAATGTTTCCCTCGCTGTCCAGGAACCAGGCCGCCTGGCCGTAGCCCTCCATCGATGCGATTCCGTTCTCGGTCTTGAGTCCGGGCATGTCGTAGTCTTCGAAAACGACGCCGCGGGCACGGAGCTCGTCCACGTCGCGCTGGACGTCATCTGTGGCCCAGCCGATTTGCGTGTTCTTGGCCGAACCCGCGTTGTCCGTCTGGTAAATCAGGAACGACGTCCCCTTGCCGCACCGGTAGACAAGGCCGCCATCGGCCATGGTCCGCTCGGGCTCAAACCCCAGCTTGTCCCGGTAAAATTCCTTGGCCCGGTCGATATCCTTGGCAGGCAGCACCGCCATGACTTCCATATCTTTGAGCATGACAAACAACTTTCCCTTGCTGTTGTGATGGCGTCGCTCTCCCCCGAAAACGGTCCGGCCGTCCCCCGCCGGGCCTCGTGGCCGTCCTTCCCGCCGACTGCCGGGGCGGCCACCCGAAACCCCAGCGGAGCGGTGGCAGCAGCCAGCGCCGCGGGGTCCCCGAAGTCTACGAGGCCATTATGGAACTGAATTTCCCGCGGGGAAATAGGGGATTTTTAAGCGGCCCCTTGTCTCCGGAACTATTTGCGGGCCGCCCGCAAGGCCTTGCGGACTGCCGCCCCCGTGGCCGTCACCAGGGGCACCAGGCAAACCAGGGCGGCGATGGTGTTGGGGCGGAAAACGGTCCTGCCGTTGACGGTCCGGTACACCCCGAGCGGCACCACAACCCCGCCGCCTCCCCCGCCGGACGCACCGTCCCCGGATTCCGTGCCGCCGCCAAAACCGAAGGACACCAGCGCCACGGGCACCATCTCCTCCCCGTTCAGGTTTACGGGGGCGCCGTACGCGCGGGCAACGCCCATGTTCTTAAAGCTCTCTGCGAGGGACACAAGAGTGTCGGCCATGGCATCACATTAGGCAGCCTGCAACGCATCCGGAAGGACCATAAGTCCTGCGGGGATTGTGCGGGCTGTGGTGGCCAGGCGCCCGTCCCGTCCCGTGGCGTGACAGCATGTGGTGCGCGCCGTCGTCGTGCGTAGGCCTATCCGCGGATCTCCGCCATGCGCAGCCGGACGATGTCCTCCACTACATCGTCCGGTACGGGGTGGCCCGCGGTGAAGCGGATGGTCCCCTTGGACAGGGAATACCCGTCCAGCCGGTCCGCGACCGCCGCGACGACCGCGCCGGAGAAGGGGAAGATGGAGAGGTGTTTGGCTGCCCGGACGGCCGCGAACAGCGGTTTGCCGTCCAGCTTCAGCGCGGGCATGCCGTAGCTCATCCCCTCCGTGGTGTCCGGAGCGATGGACCGGGCGAGCTCCACCACATGCTGCAGGCAGCTGCGGTCCGGTTCATCCAGCGCGGCCAGCGCATCGTCCACGGCGCCCACCCCGTGCTCAGCTCTTCCTGGCCAGAACAGTGGAAGCGAGCGCGGCCAGTCCACGCTCGTAGTCGGCGCCCACCATCTTGTCCATGTCCACGAACAGCGCGAACACGCGGCCCAGGCCCTTGTTCTCCCCGGTCATGGACCATGTCACCTCGGTGCCGCCCGGAGCCGGCGCGAACGTAAACGACGTGGGGTTCAGCGCTTTGAAGGGCTTGGTGAACTGGAGCCGGATCCGGATAAGGCGTGACGGCACGGACTCCACGATTTCCATGGTGCCGCTGCCGGCCTTCCGGTTGCCGCTCCATTCGTAGCCGGCCCCGGTGCCGGAAGCATTGCCGAAGTAGCGCCGGCTCATGCCCGGGTCGATGGTCTCCCATGGGGACCACGCAGTCCACTCATGGAAGTTGTTGACCAGCGGAAAGATTTCTTCTGCGGAAGCGGGTATGACGGCGCTGCGGCGGACTTCAAAAGTGGACATGGCCCCAGCATAGGGGCCGGGGCCGACGCGGATAAGGGTTGCGGCTAAGGAAGGACCACGTTGACCGGGTCCTTGCCCTCCAGCAGCAGCCCGATCTGCTTCCGGAGCAGCCTGACCATCCGGGGGAACATGGCCGAGCTGGCGCCGCCGACGTGCGGGGTGATGAGCACGCCGGGCGTGGTCCACAGCGGGTGGTCCACGGGCAGCGGCTCCGGGTCCGTCACGTCCAGGGCAGCCCGGAGCCGGCCGCTTGATGTCTCGGCGAGCAGGGCATCGGTGTCCGCCACGGGCCCGCGGGCCACATTGACCAGCAGGGCACCGTCCGGCATGGCCGCGAGGAACTTGGCGTCCACCAGCCGCTGGGTCTGCTCACCCAGCGGGACACTGACCACCACGATCTCATGCTGCGGCAACTGGTCGTAGAGCGAGTCGATTCCGTGGATGGTCCCGCGTTCGTCCTCGCGGGCGCGGCTGGCCATCCGGGTAACCTCGGTTTCGAACGGCAGGAGCCGGGCTTCGATCGCCTTGCCCACTCCGCCGTAGCCCACCAGCAGCACGCGCCGGTCAGCCAGGCTGGGCCGCGGGCTGTTGTCCCAGGTTCCAGTTTCCTGGTTGCGGACAAAGTCCGGGATGCCGCGCTGGGAGGCCACCATCATGCCCACGGCGAGCTCCGCCGTCGACGTCTCATGGACTCCGGCCGCATTCGCAAAGGGGACGCCTGGTGGCAGGACTGCGGAGACGCCGTCATACCCGATGGACTGGCTCTGCACCAGGCCGACGTCGACACCCTCCAGGGCTGTGAGCGCGGTGGCCTTGCCCATATAGGGCGGCACCAGAAGGTCCAGCCGGCCCGCCGGCGCGGGTCCGGTGAGGTCCCACAGCACAAACTCGACGCCGTCAATGGGCGTGAGTGCGTCCAGCAGGTTCTGGGCGGGCAGGCAGACGCGCAGCCGGGCGCTCATGCGGCGACCATCAGAATGTGCCGTTGGGCATGGCAGCAGGTGTTCATGGGGGTCTCCAGGGTTCCGGGCCCGGCGCAGCTGCAGCGGGCGTTGAAGTTCCACAACCAACCTATCCTCCGGTACCGCTCGCGGAGATTTTTTCGCGTCGCAACACGGTGCCGCCGGTGCCTTGTCACGTCCATGACAGGCCCTCCAATCCTGTAAATTTAAGGGAGGAATTGTCCGGCCAGCGAGCCGCTTTCCAACCCCACCCCTTGAATGGACGCACCCCCATGCCTTCCGCGATTTCCGCGCCGTCCCCTGCCCGTTTTCCTTATGCCGCAATGGTGGTCCTCGCGACCATTGCCTTCACGGCCATCACCACCGAACTCCTCCCGTCCGGGCTGCTGCCGCAGATCAGCACCGGCCTTGGCGTGTCCGAGCCGGTGGCCGGTTATCTTGCCGCTGCCTACGCCGCCGTCATTGTTGTCACGGTGGTTCCGGCGGCACGGCTTTTGGGGAAGATCCCGCGGCACGCACTGCTGGTTGCGTTGGTGCTGACCTTCGCGCTCAGCAACGCTCTGGTGGGACTGGCACCGGACTTCACCTCAGCGATGATCGCCCGGTTGGTGGGCGGCCTGGCGCACGGGCTGCTCTGGACCACTATGGCGCCGTTCGTGTCCCGAGTGGTGCCAGCTGACAAGGTGGGCAAGGCCCTGGCGATCGTCTTCAGCGGCAACAGCCTGGGCTTGGCCATTGGCGCACCGGTGGGGACTGCCCTGGGCGGATTCCTGGGTTGGCGCGCCGCGTTCCTGGTGCTCGCCGGGTTCGGCGTGGTCCTGACAGTCCTCGCGTTCTGGCTGCTCCCCCGCGTCCAGCGCATTTCCGACGCGGCCCGGCCGTCCCTGCGCAAAGCGATCGGCCAGCCGGGCGTGAAGTCGGTGGCCATTGCCTGGCCGCTGCTGGTCCTGGCGCACTTCGCCCTGTTCACCTACATTGCACCCTTCATCCGCGAGGCGAACCTTCCGGACTACGCCACGAGCCTCTCCCTCACCGTGCTGGGCGGTTCCGGCCTGCTGGGCATCTGGATCGCGGGCCTCACCGTGGATTCGCGGCCCCGCCGTTCGCTACTGATCACGACGGCGGCCATCGCGGCATCGATGTTCCTCCTGCCGCTCGCCGTGGGGAACCTGGTGGTGGCTCTGGTGCTGATGACCGTCTGGGGTGCGGGCCTGGGCGCCATCGGCATCTACAACCAGTCGGCGATCCTCCGGGCCGGCAGGGAGTACAGCGAGGCTGCCAACGGGCTCACGGTCCTGACCATCCAGCTCGGCATCACGATCGGCGCGCTCTACGGCTCGGCGGCCCTGGTGGTCGGCGGCCCGCTGCTGGTTCCGGCCGCAGCGGCAATCCCGGTGGTTGCGGCGTTCGTGATCACGCTCGCCGGCAAGAGGTACGCGTACCCGCCCGGCCCGCGGGAACGCATCTGGCTGGAGCCCCGGCCCGTCTCTGACAAGGTCAAGGACCCCGCCTGATCCTGCATCGATTGCTCCGTAGGTGCCGTTTTGAGCCGCCAAAACGACCGGTACGGAGCAATCGATGCAGCGGGGGACAGAACCTGGCGTTAACCTCTCCTCCAACTGCGTACACCTCGGCCGCAACCTGGCCGGCCTAGCGTTGGCGGGTCACCCGGCACCGCCGGAACCCGTCACCCCGGAGGAACCATCCCCATGCGCACAGTCCTGACCTCTGCGGCAACCGCCGCGCTGCTCGCCGCCGCCATCGCTTCACCGGGCGCCGCCTTCGCCGCCGAAACCCCTGAGGCCGGCACGCCGTCGTCGAACGCCGCCGGCACCGCCACCTCAGCCCTCAAGACGAACGAGCACAACGGTTCCTTCGACCTCCAGGCGCACCGTGGCGGCCGCGGCGAGTGGACCGAAGAGTCGCTGGCGGCGTTCGGCAACTCCCTGAAGCTCGGCGTCAGCACCCTGGAACTGGACACCCACCTCACCGAGGACGGGAAGATCATCGTCTGGCATGACGACACCATCCAGGCCAACAAGTGCATCGACACCGCCCCGGCCACCGCCGGCGACCCTGAGTTCCCGTACGTCGGCCGCAGGGTGGCGGAGCTGTCCCTGGCCCAGGTCAAGACCCTCAACTGCGGCTTCACCCAGCTGCCCGGCTTCCCGGAGCAGGACGTGATCGAAGGGAACCGCATCGCCGAGCTCAAGGACGTCTACCGGCTGGCGGAGCAGTACAACGCCAAAAAGGTCCGCTTCAACGTGGAGACCAAGGTGGAGGACGGCAAAGCCGGCGGCGACGGCATGGTGGCGCTGACCAAGGCCGTGGTGGCAGAAGTGCAGGCGTCAGGCGCCGCAGACCGCACGACCATCCAGTCCTTCGACTGGTCCTCGCTCAACCTCACCAAGGAACTGGCACCGGAGCTGACGCTTGTTGCGCTCTCCAGCGGTGATAAGTGGATGCAGGTGGGCCAGCCGGGTGCCGCACCCGAACTGGGCGGCATCGACATCGACACCTACGGCGGCTCCCTTGCCAAAGCTGCAGCTGCCCAGGGGTACAACGTCATCTCCCCCACGTTCAGCTCCGTCACCCCGCAGATGATCGACGAGGCACACCAGCTGGGCCTCGCCGTCGTCCCGTGGACCGTCAACAAGGCCACGGACATGGAGCGCCTGATGGACCAGGGCGTGGACGGCATCATCACCGACTACCCCACCCGCCTGCGCGCGGTCATGGATGAGCGCGGGATGAAGCTGCCCAAGGCCTACGCCCCGCAGGCGTAGTTCCGCGGAACGATGGCCCCGGAACAGGGCCCGACGGCGGCTGCCGGACTTCCGCTGGGGGAAGTCCGGCAGCCGCCGTCGACCGTCCAGGGCTCGGTGCTCAGTCGCGGTGCTTGGCCACCGTGAACAGGAACGTGGAATCTTCTTCGGCGTGGAGGCTGTGCAGGCCGGCCGGGACGATCAGCAGGTCGCCGGTCTTGCCCTGCCAGGACTCGCCGCCGGCCCTGAGGCTGACGCAGCCCTGGAGCACGAAGACCGTGGCGTCCCCGGGGTTCTGGTGCTCACTCAGTTGGGTTCCGGCCTTCATGGCCATGACCGTCTGCCGGAGGACCTTCTCGTGGCCGCCATAGACCGTGTCCGCCGCGCGCCCGTTGCTGGAGGTGACCGCCGCCTCGAGCTGCTGCCGGGCCAGCGCGTCGATTGATATCTTCTGCATGCGCCCTAGGCTACGCGCGTTCGCGGCCCGTGGGTGCGGCTTTCTTCCAGCAGGCGCGGGCTGGAAATCCCCCGGAGAGGGGATGGAGCAACGGTGAAGCCGGCCCTACTCTTCGAACATGAACACCGTGTCCCAGATCTTCGCGGTGGTGGCCGCGGTCATCTATATCTTCGTCTTTCCGGTGGAGAGCTTCCTCCTCCGGCGCAACAGGTGGGCGCAGAAATTCCTCAGTACGCCGCCGGAGAACGTCCCCGCGGTGATGATGTGGGCCATCCCCACCGGCTACAAGAACCTGGTCATCGCCTTGGGCGTCATCGCCGGAGTGGTTGCGGCCAACTCAGGCCAGCTGGTGGTGGGCTACACGCTGGTGGTCTACTGCTGCGCCAACATGGTCCTCACCGCACCCACCATGCTGCTCGCAGACCTCCAGGGGCACTACCCCCGGAAGTGGGACAGCGTGCCGGGGACCCTCGCGGCGACGGTCCCTGCCCTGGCGGCCCTGCTCCTGCTGCCCTTCGGCCCATAGCTTCTCCGGGGCACGGCGCGCAGGGGGCCGCCGCAGCCCGCAGGGGACACAACGGGGACACGCCCCCGGAGGTACTCGATTTCGGGGCCGCGGCAAAGGCTTGATAAACGTTAAAAGATGCTCGACGTCCTGAAACCCGCCCTGCCCTTCATCGCCATGGCCCTGGCCGTTGCGGCCGGACTCACCCTGTCCTGGCTGCTCCGCAAGATCGTCCTCAAGCTCAACCGCAAGCGGCCCGAGCTGCAGGCCACCTCCCGGGTGGCCCGCCAGCCGCTGCGGCTGGCACTGTGCCTGGTGGGTGTCCGGGCCGCGCTGGAACTTACGGCCGGGGGCGAAAGCTGGCACGCCGGCGTCGACCATCTCCTGCTGCTTGCCATGATCGGCGCGTTCGCGTGGCTTGCCGTCGCCGTCCTGCTGATCGTGGAGGCGGTGGTGCTGAACCGGCACAGCGTGGACGTGGCGGACAACCGGAGGGCGCGCCGGCTGCGCACCCAGATGATCCTGGCCCGCCGGATCGCCGTGGCGCTGGTGGTGGTGCTCGCCGTCGGCACTGCGATGCTGACCTTTCCCGCGATCCAGGCGCTGGGCGCCGGGCTGCTGGCATCCGCGGGCGTGATCTCCATCGTGGCGGGCCTTGCCGCGCAGACCTCGCTGGTGAACGTCTTCGCCGGCATGCAGCTCGCGTTCACCGATGCCATCCGCGTGGATGACGTGGTGGTGGTCCAGAAGGAGTGGGGCCGGATCGAGGAGATCACCCTCACCTATGTGGTGGTGCACCTGTGGGACGACCGCCGGCTGATCCTTCCGTCCACCTACTTCACCACCACTCCGTTCGAGAACTGGACCCGCCGCCAGTCCGAGGTCATGGGCACCGTGGAGTTCGACCTCGACTGGCGCGCCCCCGTGGAGGACATGCGCACCGAGCTGCGTCGCGTCCTGGCGGGAACCGGACTGTGGGATGGGCGCGTGGGCGTCCTGCAGATCACCGACGCCACCGGAGGCTTTGTCCGGGTCCGCATCCTGGTCAGCGCGGCGGACAGTGCAGCGCTCTTCGACCTGCGCTGCCTGGTCCGCGAAACCATGGTGACCTTCCTCCAGCAGAACCATCCGCAAGCCCTGCCGCACCAGCGCTGGGAGCAGGCAGCGGACGACGCCGGCACGGCTACCTGGCGCAAGGCACCGCTGCGGGGGCTGGGTGGGTCCGGAGCAGCAGGGGCTCACGCGCCGGCGGACCCGCACGAATCGCAGTTGTTCACCGGATCGGTGGAAGCCGTGGAGAGGTCAAGGGCGTTTACCGGCCCCGGCGACGAGGTGTTCGAGGAACGCGACCGGAACTTGGCATCCCACAACTAAAACCCTTGATAGGTGACCATATGGTCACCTATCATTGAACCCATGGACGACGTGTTCAAAGCACTCTCCGACCCCACCCGGCGGGACCTGCTCGACGAGCTGTTCCGCGAGGACGGCCAGACCCTGAGTGCGCTTGAGGCACGGTTCAGCATGAGCCGGTTCGGGATTGCCAAGCACCTCCGCGTCCTGGAGGACGCAGGCCTGGTGGTGGCCCGCCGTCGAGGGCGGGAAAAGCTGCATTTCCTCAATCCCGTCCCCATCCGCCTGGTCCACGACCGCTGGGTCAGCAAATACGCAGAACCATGGGCCGCTGCCCTCAGCGACCTCAAATCCAGATTGGAAAGTCCCATGGAAAAAATCTTCGAGATCTACATCAAGACCACGCCCGAACGGCTCTGGGAAGCCATCACGGACAGCGACATCCGCAGCAAGTACCAGTTCGGCAACACCATGGAGTCCGACTGGTCCCCCGGCGGGCGCTTCGAAATGGGCAATCCCAAGGCAGGCCAGATCCTCGGCGAAGGCGAAAACCTGGAAGTCGACCCGCCACGGAGGCTGGTGCAGACCATGCGGGCCCTCTGGGGCGAGGACGTCAAAGCCGAGGGCACCTCGAAGGTCACCTGGGAGATCGAACCGGTGGGCGATTCCTGCCACCTCACCGTCACGCACAGCGACCTGCGGGAGGGCGCCAACGAACAGCTCTACGGCGGCTGGCCGATGATCCTCTCCGGCCTGAAGACCTGGCTGGAAACCGGTGAAAAGCTCACCACGCCCGGCTCCCTGATGTACACCTGACGCGCCGCAGCCCCGCCGAGGCGGCTAGGCCTTTTGCTGCCGCCAGAAAACGGAAATCCCGAACGTCACCGCGCACAGCACCAGCATGGCCAGGACCATCCGCATCCAGCTGTCCTGGTGCACCCCGCCGGACGCGAACACCCCGATCATCACGGTCGCGGTGATGGCACCCACGTAGCGGCAGGTCTGGTAAATGCCGGCCGCGACGCCCCGGTCCTGCGGCCGGGTGGAGACGAACATGCCCTGGTTGGAGGCGATGCCCACGGTTCCGTACGGGATGCCCATCAGCGCTGTCAGGACCACCACGAAGGGAATGGCCAGGGTGCCGGTCAGCACCCACATGAGGGCCGCCACCACAGTCAAAAGGACGACGCCGGCGAGCAGCACCCGCCGGACACCGAACCGTCCCATCGCGGCAACTGCCCAGGGCGTGGCGATGACGGACATCCCGGCCAGGGGCAGCATCAGCAGGCCCACCACGCCGGGATCGTAGCCGCCGGCCTCCTGGAGCAGCTGCGGGAGGCCAAAGAAAACGAAGTAGTACACGCTGCTGAACACGGCGAAGGCCAGGTACACCAGCATGAGCGGCCGGTTCCGGCCCAGCAGCCGCAGGTCCAGGAAAGGCTTGGCGAAGCGCAGCTCGCGCCAGGCAAACAAGGCTGCGAGCACGGTTCCGCCGGC
The DNA here is from genome assembly GCF_042884655.1 of Pseudarthrobacter sp. NPDC058119. Lineage (NCBI taxonomy): Bacteria > Bacillati > Actinomycetota > Actinomycetes > Micrococcales > Micrococcaceae > Pseudarthrobacter > Pseudarthrobacter sp. NPDC058119. Next base: position 29,324 of record NZ_JBHVTN010000013.1, on the reverse strand, counting down.
CAGCATGAGCCAGCGGTAGTCCGGCGCCACGTTCAGCGCCGCCATCATGACCAGCAACAACGCGCCGATGAACCCCGCGATGCCCGGGACATCCGAGTCACGCACCAGCTCTGCCACGCTGCCGCGCTCCCTGGCCTTGTCCGGCGGGGCCGCCCTCGCGACGATCAGCAGCGCCGCCAGGGACAGCGGGACGTTGACAAGGAACAACGACTCCCAGCCCACGAAACCCACCAGCAAACCACCCACCACGGGACCCACCGCGGCTGCGGACGTGTTGGCCATCTGCAGCCGCCCGAGGGGGCGCGCCGCGTCAACGTTGGCCTGGTGTGCCAGCGTGCCCACCATCACCACCGCACTCGGATACGCGGTGGCCGTGCCGAGGGCCATGACCGCACGCGCGACGCAAAGGAGCGCGAAGTTCGGGGCCAGCGGAGCCAGCGCACACGTGATGGCCACCAGTCCCATGCCCAGCAGGAACATCCGGCGCGGGCCGAACCGGTCGGCCAGTCTGCCCATGACCGGCTGGCCGGCGGCGGAGGCCAGATAGAAGGATGTGACCACCCAGGTGACGGCGGCGACGTCGAGCCCGAAGTCGGCGCGCAGTACCACCAGGGCCACGGCGATCATGGAGGAGTTCAGCGGGTTCAGTGCCGTGCCCAGGCTGAGGCCGGCGACGGCCAGGGCAGTCCGGGGTTTGTTGCTCACGGTAACAGTCTGGTCCACGGTGGGCGCCGGGGACGACTTGGCGGGCTGACGGCGTGGTGTGGTGTTGGCTACTTGGCCGTAAGTCCCACCGGGAAGAGCGCGTCCTCGACGGCCCGGGTGAGATCCCGGATCACCTCGGCCTGCCCGTCATCCGGCACCCCTTCCGGGTTCTCGGTGTAGATGACCAGCGCGAAGGTGGAGCCGCGGTAGCTCAGGAGCGCTGCATCGTGCAGCTCCCCGCCGACCTCCCCGTACTTGTGGTAAACGTCCACGCCGGAACGAGACCCCGCGGGAATGAGGTCCTCGTTGTTGGTGTGCTGCATGTAGCCCAGCAGCTGCTCCGTGTTGTCCTTGTCCAGGAGCTCGCCCGCATACAGCTTTTTGAGGATCAGGGCCATGTCTGCCGCGGTCAGCATGTTCTGTTCGGGGTCGTACGTGATCCCGATGGACGCCGCGTAGGCGATGAGCTGCGGATAGCCGACGGCATCCATCAGGAGCAGCCAGGAATCATTGTTGCTGTCGTTGACCATGGCCTTGAGCTGGAACGCAGCGTCGTAGTCGCCCATGGGATCGTCCAGGCTCGCCTGGCCGTTCTCCACCAGGTGGTAGTAGGCGGCTGCGGTCAGGATCTTGGCTGTGCTGGCCGCCGTGAATGTGTCCGCATCGCCAAAGGTCCTTTCGGCGCCGCCGGACACGTCGGCGAGCGCCAGCCCGATCCGGTATTGGTCCGCTTCGCCCAGGATGTTGTCCACGTTGTCCTGCAGCGACGGCGGGGCTGCCGCTACCGGTGAGGCGGGAACAGCGGGCTGGGTGGGAGTCACCGCGCCCGACGGCGGCTCGGACCGGGCCACGGCCAGGGTCACGGTGCCGATGATCACCAGCACCAGGGCGATAGCCAGGATAAGCAGCCTCTTGTGGCCCTGCCGCCTGTGGGCCGACGCCCTGCCCTGAGCCGGCGGCTTTCCCGGCACCGGCGGCGGAGCACCGCGGCCGGTTTTGGGCACCATGGGGTGCATGGACATACAAGGGCTCCTGGTCCGCTTCGGCAATCTCAAACAACGTCAGCGCGGGGGTGTGCCGCGCTGACAGATGCTGATTAAATCACCGGATTTTGGGAGCTACCTGAAGGCTTGCCGGACGTTCCGCCGGACCGTTCCGGCGACCCGCCAAACCGGTGCCGACGCGCAATTTCCGTGACGCGCCCGAATACCGGCCGCGCCAGGGAGTCTCCGCAGCGGGCAGGAATTTGCGGGTCGAAACCTAGCCCCGCGTGCGGGCCGCGATAGCGCTCTCCAGGAACTCCAGGTGCGCGGGCGTCACGGCCACCACGCTGGCCAGGTACTCGGGGTGCTTGGCCAGGAACTTCTTGATGAACGGGCACACCGGGACGATTCCAATGCCGTCTGCCACCGTACTGTCCAGAGCAGCCGTCGCCAGGCGGCCGGCCAGGCCCTGGCCGCCGTATTCCTCGTTGATGACTGTGTGGTAGAAAATCCGCTGCGGCGACTCCCCGCCGTCGTACTCCTTGTACGCCGCCTTGCCGATCACGTTGCCGGCATCAAGAATCTCGAAGCGGTCGCGCCCGGGGGTGTGGCGGACGGTGATGTCGCTCAAGGGAACTCCTTCAGTTGCGGATGGTGCTAACCGTGCAAAGCCTAACCTGCACGGGGCGGCACTTATTTCCGCAGCGGCGCTCCCTGGCGGCATCCCCGTCCGCCGCCGCCCTCAGCTCAGGTAGCCGTTCGGGTTCAGGACGTACTTGGTGGCTGCGCCGGCGTCGAACTCCGCGTAACCCTTCGGTGCATCCTCCAGCGGAATCGCCTTGGCGTTGACGTTCTTGGCGATGCTCACCCTGTCGTTCAGGATGGCCATCATCAACTGCCGGTTGTACTTCATCACCGGGCACTGGCCCGTGGTGAAGGAGAGGGACTTTGCCCAGCCCGTGCCCAGGCTCAGGCTCAGTGCGCCCTTCTTGGCGGCCTCGTCGATGCCGCCCGGATCACCGGTGACATACAGGCCCGGGATGCCCAGGGCGCCGCCGGCCGCGGTGATCTCCATCAGGGAGTTCAGCACGGTGGCCGGAGCCTCGGACGCGCCCTGCCCGTGGCCGCGTGCTTCAAAGCCCACGGCGTCCACGCCGCAGTCGACCTCCGGGACGCCCAGGATCTGTTCGATCTGCTCAGCCGGGCCGCCCTTGGTCAGGTCCACCGTCTCGCAGCCGAATGTGCGGGCCTGGGCGAGGCGGTCGGCGTTCATGTCGCCCACAATTACGACGGCGGCGCCCAGCAGGTGCGCGCTGGTGGCCGCTGCCAGGCCCACGGGACCGGCGCCCGCCACGTAGACCGTGGAGCCGACGCCCACACCGGCGGTCACCGCACCATGGAACCCCGTGGGAAAGATGTCCGAGAGCATGGTCAGGTCCATCATCTTTGCCAGGGCCTGGTCCTTGTCCGGGAACTTCAGTAGGTTCCAGTCGGCGTACGGGACCAGGACGTAGTTGGCCTGGCCTCCCACCCAGCCGCCCATGTCCACGTACCCGTAGGCGCTGCCGGGCCGGTCCGGGTTCACGTTCAGGCAAATGCCCGTCTTGCGCTCCTTGCAGTTCCGGCACCGGCCGCAGGCGATGTTGAACGGCACGGAACAGATGTCCCCCACCTTGATGAATTCGACGTCCCGGCCCACTTCCACCACTTCACCGGTGATTTCGTGGCCCAGCACCAGGTCCGGCGGGGCCGTGGTGCGGCCGCGCACCATGTGCTGGTCCGAGCCGCAGATGTTGGTGGCCACGGTTTTCAGGATCACCCCGTGGTTGACCGGGCGCCCCACGTTGGCCGGGTTGACGCCGGGCCCATCCTTGAGCTCGAACGTTGGGTAGTCAATGTCAATTACTTCCACCTTGCCGGCTTCTTTGTAGGCAACGGCTTTGTTCCCTGTCATCTATCGCTCCTATAGTCAGGCGTCCGGTGGGACGGCCGTGATCTGGGTAGGTGAGACATCCCGCATGGGGAACAGTCCTGGCCGGTTGGTGCATCCTGATGTTTGGCGTGGTCAGGTACCGGTTCCCGGGGTGGGGATTCGCCCAGTCTAGGCACGGCCCCCAGAGCGGTCTAGGGGTAGGGGCCCCTTGTTTACCGGGGGCTTGTAATGGGGAACTGTTATCCGCGGCGTACGCTGTACCCACCGGCCCCGCGCATGCAGGACGGCCGGTTCCCAGGCAAGTTCTACCGTTGAGGAGAACGGCATGAAAACGCGCACTATTGGACAACTGACAGTCTCGGCCCTGGGCCTTGGCTGCATGGGCATGAGCGAGTTCTACGGCAGCGGTGACGAACAGGAGTCGGTGGCAACGATCCACGAGTTCCTGGACGCAGGCGGATCGCTGCTGGACACGGCCGACATGTACGGCCCCTTCACTAACGAGAAACTTGTGGGCAGCGCCATCGCAGGACGCCGCGAAGACGTTGTGCTCGCCACAAAATTCGGCAATGAACGCCGCGAGGACGGTTCCTGGGTGGGCATCAACGGCCGGCCCGACTACGTCCGTTCTGCCTGCGACGCCAGCCTCCAGCGGCTGGGGGTGGACCACATCGACCTGTACTACCAGCACCGGGTGGACAAGACGGTTCCCATCGAGGACACATTGGGAGCCATGGCGGAACTGGTCCAGGCCGGCAAGGTCCGGCACCTGGGCCTCTCAGAAGCGTCCGCGGAAACCATCCGGCGGGCCCACGCCGTGCACCCCATCACCGCGCTTCAGACTGAGTATTCGCTGTGGGAGCGCGAGCCCGAGACCAAGGTGTTCCCCGTGCTCGCGGAGCTGGGCATCGGTTTCGTGCCGTACAGCCCCCTGGGCCGCGGCTTCCTCACCGGCCAGATCCGCAGCGTGGACGACTTCGCCGAGGACGATTTCCGCAGGCACTCCCCCCGTTTCCAGGGCGATAACTTCACCCGGAACCTCGAACTCGTGGACCGGGTCAAGGAGCTGGCGGACCGGAAACAGTGCACCCCCGGACAGCTGGCACTCGCATGGCTGCTGGCGCAGGGTGAGCACATCGTCCCGATCCCTGGCACCAAGAAACGCGAACGGCTGCGCGAGAACCTCGGCGCCGTGGATGTAGACCTGACCCGGGACGAACTTCAGCTGCTGGACGAGCTTGCGCCGGCGGGGTCCACTGCCGGCGCCCGCTACCCCAACATGTCCACTATCGACGCGTAGCCCCCGGGGACCACGCACGGACGGCCCTCCCCCGCATAATCGTTGCCGGCCAGCACCGCTTATGCGGGCCCGGGCCGTCCACGGCCCCGGCCCGGCAACGGTTTACGACGGCGGGCGGCGCTGGCGTAGGGTGGTCCCTACGGCTGAAGCAAGCGGCCGCTGATTTCTTCTGTGCGGAGCCCAGTTCCATGTCCGACGAACCTGCCCTTCGGGCCCTTGCTGCTTCATCTTTCAACCTGCCGGACCTTCGGGACGGGCAGCTGGCCGGCATGGCCGCGCTCGTGGACGGCCGTGATGTCCTGGCCGTCATGCCCACCGGCTACGGCAAGTCAGCGATCTACCAGGTCGCAGCCCTGGAGCTGCACAAGGCAACGGGACGTCCCGCCGTCGTGGTTTCACCGCTGATTGCCCTGCAGGAGGACCAATTGGAGGGCCTGTCCCAGTTCCTCGGACCGGACGCCGCCGTGGCCATCAACTCCTCGCACAGCGACGCCGACATCGAGAATGCCTGGCGCGCTGCCGAGGAGGGCTCGGCCGTGTTCCTGTTCCTCGCCCCGGAACAGCTGGCCAAACAGGCAACAGTGGACCGGATCAAAGCACTGGACATCACGCTGTTCGTCGTGGACGAGGCACACTGTGTATCCTCCTGGGGACACGACTTCCGGCCGGATTACCTGGCGCTGGGACATGTCCGGGAGCAGCTGGGGAACCCGCCCGTTGCGGCCCTGACCGCCACGGCTTCCCCTCCGGTCCGGGACGAGATCGTGGACCGGCTTGGCATGAAGACGCCCCTGGTGCTGGTGCATGGGTTCGACCGGTCAAATATCAGCCTGGACGTGGTCCGGCACCACGAAGACAAGGACAAGCGCAAAGCAGTGCTGCTGCAGGTGGCCGGCCTGGCGCGGAAAGGTCATGGGCTCCTGTACGCCGCCACCCGGAAGGACACAGAGAAATACGCCGCCAAGCTGGTTTCAGAGGGCTTGCGTGCCGAGGCGTACCACGCTGGCCGGTCTGCCAAGGACCGTGAACGCATCCACGAACTCTTCCTGGACGATGGGCTGGACGTGGTGGTGGCCACCACTGCGTTCGGCATGGGAATCGACAAGCCCAACGTGCGCTTCGTGGTGCACGCCGATATCCCGGAATCGCTGGACTCCTACTACCAGGAGATCGGCCGGGCAGGCAGGGACGGCCAACCGGCCTCCGCCGTGCTCCACTACAGGTCAGAGGATCTTGGCCTCCGTAGATTTTTCGGCACCCACTCCCCCGATCCCGAGTCGCTCCTTGCCGTGCTGAAGGTCCTCAAGGCGGCCCACGCGCCCACCCCCAAGTCCTCCCTTGCCGAGTTGACGGGGTTCAAGGCCCGGCGCATGACCTCCCTCGTGAACCAGCTGGAGGAAATCGATGCCGTCAGCACCGGAAAGCGCGGGGTCCGGCTCGCGTCCAAAGCCAAGCTGCCCGCGTTGGTGGCGGACGCCGTCGAGCTGGCCGAAGCCCGGCAGCGGGTGGACCATTCCCGGCTGACCATGATGCGCGCCTATGCCGAGACGGACGGCTGCCGGCGGCAGTTCCTGCTCGGCTACTTTGGCGAGGACCTGCCGGCCCCCTGCGGGAATTGTGATGGGTGCGCAGAAGCCCCCATCCAGGCGGAGGCGAAGAAGTCCGACGGCGGCGCGGCGGCTTCCGCTGCCGCCGAGCCTTTCCCGTTGCAGTCCGCGGTGGTCCACAAGGACTGGGGTCCGGGCCTGGTGATGCGGCACGAGGATGATGTCATCACGGTGCTCTTCGAGCAGGAAGGGTACAAGACGCTGTCCCGGGCAGCCGTCGTGGAGCACCAGCTGCTGAAACCCGCTTAGGTAGGCTGGAGGGACACTCCAACGAAAGGCCCGCCGCGTGGAAGTACCTGCTTATGCCTGGACCCTGACCATTGCGGCGATCGCCGGGCTGCTGGCCTTCGACTTTTTCTTCCACGTCCGCAAAGCCCACACTCCCTCCCTCAAGGAATCAGCAACCTGGTCCGCCATCTACGTGACCATCGCGGTGCTCTTTGGGCTGGTTGTGCTGCTGTTCGGCGGACCCGACATGGGCACCGAGTACTTCGCCGGCTACGTCACCGAGAAAGCGTTGTCAGTGGACAACCTTTTCGTGTTCCTGATCATCATGGCCAGCTTCAAAGTGCCGCGGGCGGACCAGCAAAAAGTACTGCTGTTCGGCATTGTCTTCTCCCTGATTGCCCGCACGGCCTTCATCTTCCTGGGCGCCGCGCTGATCAACAGCTTCGCTTGGGTGTTCTACATCTTCGGGCTCATCCTGCTGGTCACGGCCGGTAACCTGCTCAAACCGGACGACCACGACGACGACTCCGACGGGTTGGTGGTCCGGCTCGCCAAGAAACTGCTGCCTGCCTCGGAACACTACGACGGCGACAAGCTGTTCACGGTGGAAAACGGCAAGCGGGTCCTGACGCCGATGCTGCTGGTCATGGTGGCCATCGGCGGTACGGACATCCTGTTCGCTCTGGACTCCATCCCGGCAATTTTCGGGCTGACCCAGAATGTCTTCGTCGTCTTCACGGCGACCGCGTTCTCCCTGATGGGCCTGCGGCAGCTGTTCTTCCTGATCGACGGCCTGCTGGACCGGCTGATCTTCCTCTCCTACGGCCTTGCCGTCATCCTTGGGTTCATCGGCGTGAAGCTCATCCTGCACGCCCTGCACGAAAACACGCTGCCCTTCATCAACGACGGCGGGCACGTCAACGTGGTGGAGGTCAGCACGGGCCTGTCGCTCAGCGTGATCCTCGGGGTGCTGGTGGTAACCATCCTGGCTTCGGTCTTCAGCCCCAAGGGCAAGGCCAAGAATGCGGTTTCGGGAGCAAGGCGCCACGCCACCGAGTACGTGGACCTCAACTATGAAACGGACATGGCGGAGCGGGACAAGATCTTCACCAAGATGGTCCGCGAGGAAGACCAGATCCGGAAGCTTCCCGAGAAGTACAAGCGGCTGGTCCGCAACGAAACCGAGTTCCTGGACCTGATCCGGCAAGCCCATGACGAGCACGACAAGGCCCAGGTGCGGGCTGCCGCGAACGAAGGCTGAGGTTACCGGGTCAGTTGGGGACCTTGGAATGTGCCTGGTCTGAACCGTTCCGAGGCCTGCAGGAGTGATTGTCAGCCCCTGTTGCTACGTTTGATTCAAGGCCAGGGGAACGTTCCCCTCGGCCACGGACAGTTGGGGAGGCCCCGTGTTTTTGCTCGATGCCGGTGTGCACGCTGGAGACGGCACGCCGCCGGACCTGGTTTTCTCCGCCAGCGACCTGGTGGCCGCCAGCGAATGCGAGTACCGCACCCTCCGCATCCTGGACGAAAAACTGGGCCGCACCGCCAAGGCGGAGTTCCCCGCCGACGAGATGCAGAAGCGCGCCGGCGGGTTGGGCGACCAGCATGAGCAGACCGTGCTCGCCAGCCTGGTAGCCAGGTACGGCGAGTGGGACGCGAGCCGCGGCGCCGGCGTCTACTCCCTCGAACGCGGCCAGAACCTGCGCGGGGATTTGCTGGCAAAGCACGCGGAGACCGAACTCGCCCTCCGCTCCGGGGCAGATGTGGTCTTTCAGGCAACGTTTTTCGACGGCGAATTCCTGGGCTACGCCGACTTCCTGGTCAACGAAGCTGCAGGCACCGGCGCCCCGGGCCGCTACGAGGTCTGGGATACCAAACTTGCCCGTCACGCCAAGGTTGGGGCACTGCTGCAGCTGGCCGCCTACGGAGATCAGCTCCTGGGGATGGGGCTTGAGCCCTCCCCCGTCGTCACGCTGGTGCTTGGAACACGGGTGGGTGGGGACTGGCTGCGGAGCAGCCATTCGCTGCCGGACCTGCTGCCCGTTTTCCGGGAACGACGCCGGCGCTTCCGCTACCTGACAGCCAGCCACCGCGCCGGTGACGGCGCGGTGGAGTGGCAACAGCCCGGCGTCGTGCACTGCGGACGCTGCGACTACTGCGCGGAGCAGGTACAGCTTCACCGGGACCTCCTGATGGTGGCGGGCATGTCAGTGGTCCAGCGGCGGAAACTGCACGCGGCGGGCATCACCACCATCGATGAGCTGGCAGCGATGCCCGCCGGCGAGGCAAGGAACTCGGTGGCCAGGCTCCGTGCCCAGGCGCGGATGCAGCTCGGCCTGGACCGGACTGCAGGTTCCCGGACGTTCACGAAGGATGGACAACCGCATACGGTGTCGTTCAGCGTGCTCCAGGACAATGCCATCGGCTCGCTTCCTGCCCCCAGCGCCGGTGACATCTTCTTCGACTTCGAGGGCGATCCGCTGTGGCAGGATCCGGCCACGGGCGCGTGGGGCATCGAGTACCTCTTTGGCGTCGTCGAAGCTCCCGTACCGGGTGCCGCCGGCGATCCGGTGTTCCGGCCGTTTTGGGCGCACTCCCGCTCCGGGGAACGCCGCGCCTTCCTGGATTTCCTGGAGTACGTCGAGCAACGCCGCGCCGTGTACCCGGACATGCATGTCTACCACTACGCCGCCTACGAAAAGACTGCGCTGCGGAACCTGTCCCTGGCCCACCAGGCCGGCGAGGACACGGTGGACGACTGGCTGAGGCAGGGGCTGCTGGTGGACCTGTATGCCACCGTCCGGCACTCCATCCGCATCTCCGAGGCCTCGTACTCCATCAAGAAGCTCGAACCGCTGTACATGGGAGACAACTTTCGGTCCGGTGACGTCAAGGACGCCGGCGCCTCCGTGGTGGCCTATGCCGCCTACTGCGCTGCGCGGGACGCCGGCCGGCAGGAGGAAGCCGCCACCATCCTGGCGTCCATCTCCGACTACAACCAATACGACTGCCTCTCCACCCTCCGGCTCCGTGACTGGCTGCTTGACATCGCACCGCAGGCGCCGGAAGACGGAACCGACGGCGGTGCTGCCCACACCAACGGGCCGGCCACGGCAGTGCTGGCCGGTGGAGGAGAGTCCGATGACGGCGGCGCGCCGGGCTCCGACGAAGCCCCGGAAGGGACGCAGTTGCGCGAGTACTTGGCCGGCCTTCCCGATGACCGGCCCTGGACCGATGATGAGCGGGCCCTCGCCATGGTGGCAGCTGCCACCGGATACTACCGGCGGGAGCGCAAGCAGTTTTGGTGGCAACACTTCGACCGGGTCGAGGCGCCACTGGACACCTGGGCCGACCAACGCAACGTGTTCGTTGTGTCCTCCGCGGAAGTGGTCTCGGACTGGGCGCTGGCCAAGCCCCGGGAACGCATGCGCACGCGCGTCCTGAAGCTCCGGGGCACCATGGCAGAGGGCTCCGACTTCCGCCCCGGCACCAGCTGGTGCCGGCTGTACGACGCCCCCGGGCCTGATGGGATGGCCGATCCGCAGGCCGCGCCCGGAACCAGGGCCTTCACATTCGGGACCAGGATCAGTGATCTTGAGGAGGCGCCGGACGGCCCGGAGCACCTTGTCACCATTGTGGAGCGGGAAACGGGAAAGGTGGGCGCCTACCCGCACCTGCCCGTGGCCCTGACCGAGGACCAGCCCGTGGCCACCGCCAGCATTGAAGCAGCCATCGCGGAGATCGCCCGGACGGTCGGTGCTTCTGCCCCGTCCATTCCAGCCCAGCCGGGCCTGGACATCCTGCGCAAGCTGCCACCGCGTTTCCGTTCCAGGCCGGTTCCCGCGGAGGTCCTGCATGGCGGGGACGGCGCTGCCGACTATGCCGGGGCCATTACCGAGTCCTTACAGGACCTGGACCACTCCTACCTGGCCGTCCAAGGCCCACCGGGGACAGGAAAGACCTTCGTCGGCGCCCACGTGATCGGCCGGCTCGTCGCCCGGGGATGGAAGGTCGGGGTGGTGGCGCAGTCGCACAACGTGGTGGAGAACCTGCTCTGCCGGGCCATTGAAACCGGCGGAGTGGATCCGCGGGCGGTGGCCAAGAAACTGGCTGCACCGCACCACGTCCCGTGGGGCCTTACAGCGGACGGCGACGTGGGCCGCCTGCTGGCGTCGCCGGGCGGCTGCCTGGTTGGCGGCACGGCGTGGACCATGACGGGTAAGGAAGTTCCGGCTGGGTCGCTGGATCTGCTGGTCGTTGATGAGGCCGGCCAGTTCTCCCTCGCCAACACCCTGGCGGTCTCCGTGGCAGCTAAAAGGCTGCTCCTGCTGGGCGATCCCCAGCAGCTTCCGCAGGTTACCCAGGGCACGCACCCCGAACCTGTGGATGAGTCAGCGCTGGGCTGGCTGGCCGCCGGACACGCCACGCTGCCTTCGAGCCTGGGGTATTTCCTGGCAGACACCTGGCGGATGCATCCGGACCTGTGCCGGGCGGTATCGGACCTCAGCTACGAAGGAAAGCTGCACTCTGCTCCTGCTGCATCGCTTCGCGAGCTCGAGGGGCTGCCGCCTGGGGTGGAAACGGTCTTCGTGGATCACAGCGGCAACGCCACTGCATCGCGGGAAGAAGCAGAGGAAGTGGTGCGGCAGGCGCGCCGCCATCTGGGCCTGAAGTGGACGCCGGACCCGGACTCGGGGTCCCGCCCCCTGGAGCAGGCGGACCTGCTGGTGGTTGCTGCGTACAACGCCCAGGTGCATCTGATCCGCAAGCATTTGGCCGAGGCCGGGCTGCCGGAGGTGCGGGTGGGCACGGTGGACAAGTTCCAGGGCCAGGAAGCTCCCGTTGTGCTGGTTTCCATGGCGTGTCCGGCAGTGGCTGAGGCTCCGCGCGGTGCGGAGTTCCTGCTGAACCGGAACCGCATCAACGTGGCAGTGTCGCGCGGACAATGGCGTGCCGTGATTGTCCGCTCCCCAGAGCTCACCAGCTATATGCCGCACAAGCCAGCGGCGCTGGAGGAACTCGGTGCCTTCATTGGGCTCAGCCCGCGGGAGTAGCCGAACCGCCCGCGGCGCCAGTCAGTGGGCCCGGAATCCGTTGAAAGTTCCCTGGGCAGCAGAGAAGTCGGATTCGACCCGCTCCACCCGGCCCGGGGTCCTGTCCGATGTGAGCCAGTCCAGCAGTTTCCTGACCTGCGGTTCGGCTCCCTCGGCAATCACCGAGACCGAACCGTCGTCGAGGTTGCCCACCTCGCCGGACAATCCAAGTTCCTCCGCCGTGCCCATGGTCCAGTAGCGGAAGCCCACACCCTGGACCACCCCGAACACCCGGGCATCCAGCCTGACAGTGTCCTGGGCAGAACCGCCCCGCGCTGGGTCGTGCGCCGAACCTGCGTGCCTGCCCATGGTGCTCCTTCCCCAAACCTTGCTGCCCCGATCGGGTCGCAGTGACCGCCGCCGTGATGTCCAGGGGCTGATAACTGCGACCCGCGTGGGCTGCGTAAGGGCTAGTTGATGGTGATGTCGCGGGTGGCGTGGTTGTAACGGATGGTCACGGTGCCGCCGGCGTGGTGCAGCTCGTGGTTGGGGCCGTCGAATGTGCCGAAAGCGCCGTAGTTCTCGGTCCAAGAGCGGTTCAGGGCAATCTTGAACGTGTAGTAGCCGGCCGGCAGTTCGGCGCTCTTCTTCCACAGCTGGTCCAGGAAATCGAACTCCATCTGCGCTTCGTCGTACTGCGGTGCCCAGTTCTCCGGTGCACCCAGGATGGTGTTGAAGTCGCCGGCCAAGGCCACGGCCTCGGGCTGCGGCAGCGTTTCGACGTCAGGGCCTTCGAGCGGCTCGGCAGCAGCAGTTCCGGCTTTGTCCTTGGCGGGAGCCTTCTTGCGGACGGCTGCCACCACGGGTTCAACGGCGTCCTCGAGTGCCTTGGCTGCCTTGCCCACCACGGAGGCCGCCTTCTTGGCGGGGGCCTTGCGGGTGGTCTTCTTCGGGGCCTCCGTCTTGGCCGGAACCTCCAGCGTTGCGGCAGCGGCGGAGACGGGCCGGACGAAGCCTGCGGGAGCCGTGGGAACCGGGGTGTCGGCAGGGACAGGAGTGCCGGCCTCGAGCGCGGCCGCGAAGGAGCCCGCGTCAGGGAAGGCGGCCGTGGCGCGCATGCCGTCTTCCGTGATGGTCCAGCCCGAGCGGCCCTTGATCAGCCAACCGGCCTTGACCAGCTTGGCGGTGGCCGACGTGAGGGTCTTGTGGCCGCGCGGGATCCCGCCGCTGAGGAGTTCGGACTCATGGTCGTTGAACGGTACCCGGGCGGTTGCCTCTGCCAGGACCTGGCCCGCGTTCAGTGCATCGCCTGACCACACGCCTTCGGTCAGGACATCCAGGACGGTCTTGAGTCGAAGGTAGGTGTTTTCTGCGGTGGACTTGGCCATGATTCCCCTTATATAAAAGCGATCGGTCTTAGGCATCTTGCCAACTGCCCATTAAATCGCGCGACTTTAATTGGTTAACTCTGCGTGTCGTGACCGACTATGAAGCGGATGGTGCCGCAAGTGAGGCGGAGGTCTCGGGTAAGGGCTGTCTGCATAACCCTGAAGCGCTGATTTGGGTTCTGCCTTGCACTCCCCAGACACGCCTGCGGCACCTAGTTTACCGGGCGGAATGACCGCCTGTGGCGCCCGGCACGGCAGCGGTCAGTCGGCTACTTCCCTGCCATTCAATTCCGCTACCAACTCCGCTTTCCGCTCCTCCGTCGCGAAGGACGAATGGATGGAGTTCGCCGCCAGCCGCGCCTTGTCGAAATCGGACAGCTCGAACACCGCAGTGAGCTGGGCAAAGTTGTCATCCACGTAGCCCCCAAAGTAGGCGGGATCGTCTGAATTGACCGAGACGTTCAGCCCTGCGGCCAGCATGGCGGGCAACGGATGGTGGGCGAGGGTGTCAACGGCACGGAGCCTGACGTTGGACAGGGGGCACACGGTCAGCGGAATGCGCGCGTCCACCAGGCGCTCCACCAGGTCCGGATCGTCCATGCAGCGGATGCCGTGGTCGATCCGCTCCACACCCAGGATGTCCAGGGCTTCGTAAATGTACGACGCCGGTCCCTCCTCGCCGGCGTGGGCCGTCAGCCGCAGGCCTGCTTCACGCGCTTTTGCGTACAGCCGCTCGAACTTGGAGGGCGGGTTTCCCACCTCGGCCGAATCCAGCCCAATGGCGCCGATCGGTGCGTCCATGGCCAGCAGCCGGTCCAGGACTTCCAGCGCCGAGTCCTCCGGCAGGTCACGCAGGAATGCGGCGATCAGGATAGTGGAGATGCCGAACTCCTCCTCCGAGGTTGCCAGCACCGAGGCGACACCGCTGACGCACGCCTCCAAGGAAATTCCGCGGGAGAGGTGTGCCTGCGGGTCCATCATGATCTCCGCGTGCCGGACGCCTGCGGCGGCAGCCCGTTCAAGGTAGGCCCGGGTCATGTCTGCAAAGTCCTGCTCGGTGCGCAGCACGGCCATGTTGGCGTAGTAGAGGTCCAGGAAGGACTGCAGGTCGGTGAACTCATACTTCTCGCGGAGCTCGTCCAGGCCCGAGTAGGGCAGTTCAATGCCGTTGCGCTCAGCCAGGGCAAAGATGAGTTCGGGCTGCAGCGTGCCTTCGATGTGCAGGTGCAGTTCGGCCACGGGAAGGGGCTTGGCAGGCACCGCGGGTTCCGCGGGGTCCGTCTCGGTTTCGGGCATGGCGCTGCCGCCGGAAAAGTTGTCCATCGGGACAGAATAATGCCCCTACGGGTTTCGCGCCTGTCCGCACCCCCGGCGGTGCCTCGTCCGCGCTCCCGAGGCAACAGCGCCGGGATCCCCACCTCTGCCCGGTCCGCACCCAACCGACCGGCGGAATCTCGATTTGATAACGCCCAAACGATGTCCTAGCGTGAAAGACATGCCCGTTCAGCGGGCGAATTGAATGCCCGGTGCTGCCTTCACCAGAACTGCCCAGCGGCAGACACCGACAGTGACCTCTATTCGTCAGGGGTGGGCAGTGGCGCGACGATCTCCGGGGACGGAACCAGCGCCGGTGGCCTTCAGGAGCATCACCATCATGAAAAACACCATATTCCGTACTGCCGCACGCCGCGGAGTCACCCTGGCCGCCGTCTCCGCGGCAGGTTTGGCGCTTTCCGCCACGGCGGCCAACGCAGCTACCCCCACGTCCACGTGGGACGCACTCGCGCAGTGCGAGAGCGGTGGCAACTGGTCCACCAACACGGGGAACGGCTTCTCCGGTGGCCTGCAGTTCACCTCCAGCACCTGGTCCGCGTATGGCGGCACCGGCTCCCCCGAAAACGCAAGCCGCGAACAGCAGATCGCTGTAGCTGAGCGGGTCCAGGCTTCCCAGGGCTGGGGTGCCTGGCCGTCCTGCTCGTCACAGTTGGGACTGAGCGGCGGCGGCGGAGCACCGGTCCAGAGTGCCCCCGTACAGAGCGCGCCGGTGCAGAGCACCCAGGTCCAGAGCGCGCCGGTCAAGCAGGCACCCGCGCCGCGGCACGCAACCTCGGTTCCGCTCAGCGGCGAGACCTACACCCTGCAGGCCGGGGACACCCTGAGCATCGTCGCCCAGAAGCTGGGCATCCAGGGCGGCTGGCAGCACCTTGCCGACGCCAACCTGGACACCATCTCGGATCCGAACGTCGTGTTCGAGGGACAGGTCATCCAGCTCCCCGCGTAGCACCAGCGGCTTTGGCCGCTCCGCCTCTTCAAGGCGACACAGGCAGGTCGGCGATAGACAAATTCCGTTGACCAAAGTACGACGCCGGCACACCCCCACGAGGGATGTGCCGGCGTCGTACTTTAATCGGTCAGCCCCTGCCGCCTGGGCGGCAGGGGCAGGACGGTCAGCTGGCGGGGAGCTCGCGGACGATCCGAACCTTCCAGGCTGACTCGTCGCTGGTGTCCAGCAAGGCGACAGTGCCATGCGCAAGATTCAGTGCCACCCGCTTCACGGCCAGCAGCTCCAGGTAGAGGTGCTCGTTCATGCGGCTGGGGGTGTCGATCATGTACTTCACCGCGTCGCGCAGCTGACGGTAGTTGGCGCTGCGTTCGCGGTGCATGTGCAGTTCCAGGGCGGACCGCTGCTTGAGCCGCGGCTCGTGCCGGTTGAGCAGCGTCACGGCTGCGTGCACTGCGACCACGAGGGTCAGCGAGACGCCATAGATCCACCAGCCGCTGGAGAGCAGGAAGAGCGGCAGGTTTCCGATGGCCACGAGGGCGATGACCACCCTGAGGGCGGCGATACGGCGGACAGTCCTGGCTACGGCGGCCATGCCGTCGCGGAACCGGTGCTGGTCCTTGCGTGCGGCGACGGGATCGATGGTGAACTCGTCGAGGACCAGGATTCCCTGGGCTTCCGGGCCCAGCATCTGTCCGTAGCGGGGCAGTGCGGCGCGGGCGTGGTCGATTGCTTGGTCAGGTGTAGATGTCATGAGAGAGCTTCCAAAACGCGGGGGTGGTTGCGGTGATCTTAGTGGGTCAAGCTGGAAGCCGTATGCAGCTGTCCATTATTTGGACGCGCCGCCGTGCCCCGAGTGGTCCTGCGCACTGTAATTGGAACATCCGCCGCATGCCGTCAGACTGAATAGATGCAAACCTTCCTCCCGTACCCTGACTTCCGCGAAAGCGCCAAAGCCCTGGACACCGCACGGCTGGGCAAGCAACGGGTCGAAGCCCTGCAATCCCTCCGCGCCCTGGTGATTCCCGGGTACGGCTGGCAGACCCACCCTGCCATCCGGATGTGGATGGGCCACGTGCCCGCCCTCACCATGTACGGACTGGCCATGGTGGACGAGTGGCTCGTACGGGGCCACCCGGACAACACGCGGGCCAACATCGCGGAATTCGCGCCACAGGCCGGCCACCCCGACTACGCCGCCAAAATTGTGATGCCGCCATGGCTCGGGGACCCGGATTTCCACCTGAGCCACCGCTCAAAGCTGGTGCACAAGGAACCCAAGTTCTATGCCTCCGTCTTCCCGGATGCGATTCCCGAAATGGACTACCTCTGGCCCGAACCCCGGCACGAATTCCTGCCGCAGGAACCGGAAGGGGACCTGCTGTGGATCCTTCGCGAGCCGCATGAGGACGTCGACCCCCAGTCCCTTTCCACGGTGGCGCTTCCGCCCGTAAACCGGAGCGCCGCTGCCGCAGCCGCGATGGCCGCCGGAGACGACGGCTACACGCCCGTCTACGTCGAGGACGGATCCCGGCGGCCGTCGCGCGCGCCGAAGAAAGCGCCGCCGAGGCCCCAGGTGAAGAAGCCCACACGCAAACGCCAGGCGCAGGAGGAGGCGTTCCGCACTCTTCCGGGCAAGACTCCGGTTGCCGTTCCCTTCGAGAGTGGAGCCAAATTCGCCGTGGGACAGGTGGTGGGGCGTCCCATCACCCTGGCCGACGGCCGCTTCGGCAGGAACTTCGAAGTCACCGAGATCATTGACCGCTCGGCGTTCGCCTATCCTGCGCTGCTGCAGGATCCCCGCGTGTTCTTCCCGGTGGAGGCACCGTAGGAGATGACGGTTCTCTTGGCGGGGTGCGGGGACCTGGGCACCGAGGCAGGGCTGCGGTTTGCTGCCCTGGGTCACCGGGTGGTGGGCTGGCGCCGCTCCCCCGCGAAACTGCCGGCGGCCATCGAAGGCGCCGCGGCTGACCTGGGATCGACGGACCTCCCGCCGGTCCCCGCGGACACCACCGCCGTCGTCGTCGCTGTTGCTGCGGACTCCCCCACGGAGGAGGCATACCGCGCCGCGTATGTACGCGGAATGGCAAACGTCCTCAATGCGCTGGACCGGGACCAAGTGGCGCCGGAGCGGATCGTCTTTGTTTCCTCCACTGCCGTTTACGGGGATGCCGGTGGCGGCTGGGTGGACGAGAACATCGCACCGGAGCCTGGCGGATTTTCCGGCCGGGTGTTGTTGGAAGCCGAAGGCCTCCTGCGCGCCAGGTTGTCAGGGACCCGCACAGCCGGCATCTCGCTCAGGCTGGGAGGCATTTACGGGCCCGGCCGGACGCGCCTGATCGATCAGGTGAAGACGGGGTCCGCCGTGATCCCCGAGGACGTGCGCTACACCAACCGGATCCACCGCGACGACGCCGCAGCCGCCATCGTGCACCTCGCCACAATGGAGGCAGAGCCTGCGTCTGCATATGTCGGGGTGGACGACGAGCCGGCCGACCTCGGGGCGGTGCTGCGCTTCCTGGCGTCCGAACTGGGCCTTCCTTCTCCGCCTGTTGGCGACGCCGGCCCAGCCCGTGGGGGCAACAAGCGGTGCCGCAATGACTTGCTCCGCAGCACTGGATTCACCTTCGCGTTTCCGACGTTCCGCGAAGGGTACAGGGACGTTATGGCAGGGAACGGCGTCCGCCACCCGTGACCGCCGTTCCGAAGTGACCGCCAAGCGGGCCCGGTTGGGCCGTGGACCGTTTGGCAGGGACTGAGGCGGGGCATGGAGTTTCGGCAGGTTATTGAGACGGTTGGGCAGCTGGTCGACTTCGCAGGAGTCGCAGTCATGGTCATCGGAGCGGTGGTTTCCCTCCCCCTGGCGCTGCGGGGCCATCAGCCGCGGCAGCTTCCGGCGGGCGCGGAGAAGCTGAGTCTCTACCGTTCATACCGCCAGTTGCTGGGAAGATCCATCCTGCTGGGCCTTGAACTACTCGTTGCGGCCGACATCATCCGGACCGTTGCCGTCACGCCAACGTTCGCCAGTGTCGGCGTGCTGGCCATCATCGTGCTGATCAGGACGTTCCTCAGCTTCTCCCTGGAGCTGGAAATCACCGGGCGCTGGCCGTGGCAAAAGGACCCATCGGCTGGCCGTACCGGTTCCACGGCTTCGGCGGCCTAAGCACTACTTGTCCTGTGTTTTCCACATAGGGGTTCTTGGGTCTCTTCATGGTCAGTGGCGGCTGGCAGAGTGTGG
Organism: Pseudarthrobacter sp. NPDC058119; assembly: GCF_042884655.1. Taxonomy (NCBI): domain Bacteria; kingdom Bacillati; phylum Actinomycetota; class Actinomycetes; order Micrococcales; family Micrococcaceae; genus Pseudarthrobacter; species Pseudarthrobacter sp. NPDC058119. The sequence goes on along the minus strand of NZ_JBHVTN010000013.1, from coordinate 10,628 downwards.
TTATGGAGGCCATTGGGGAGCATCTTGGTACGGCGTGCGGAGGGAAAGCGTACGACGCCGGCAGTTGGCTGCTGCGCCCGGCCCACCTTCATGCCGTCCCCGGCGCCCAGCCTTCACAGCCCTCATCACCTGCGACCAAGGCTGCACCTTCCCCAACTGCACCATCCCCGCACCCTGGTGCGAAGCCCACCACATCACCTACTGGTCACACGGCGGGCCCACCACCACCAACAACGGCGTCCTGCTCTGCAGCCACCACCACCACCACCTCATCCACAAAGAACAATGGACCATCACCACCACCCCCGGCACACCCGCATACATCCCCCCACCCCACCTCGACCCCACCCAAACACCCCAACAAAACCACTACTTCAAACCACCCCCACCACCCGAGCCACCACGCGAAAAGTGTCCAAAGACAGTCCGTTAGGCTTCACCCATGACCGAAAACAGCAGCGCAAAAGCCTCCCAACTTCTCCGCCTCCACCAGGCCCCTGAGATCCTCCAGGTGATCAACGTGTGGGATGCCATCACTGCCAAAGTCATCACGGATATCCCGGGAACCACTGCCCTGGCAACGGCAAGCCACTCCATCGCTGCAACACTTGGCTACGAGGATGGTGAGAACATTCCCGTTGACGAGATGATCAGCTTTGTGGGCCGCATCGCCGCAGCCACCCGCCTGCCCGTCAGCGCTGACCTTGAGTCCGGCTACGGGAACCCTGGGGAGACAACCCGCAAGGCCATCGGAGTCGGAATCGTTGGCGCCAATATCGAGGACCAGATGCGCCCGCTCGAGGACGCAGTGAACCAGATGGCAGCCGTTGCGCACGCCGGCGCTGCCGAAGGAATCGACTTTGTCCTGAACGCACGGACGGACGCCTTCCTCAAGGGCAAGGACCGGGACCCCGAAGACGTTCTTGCGGATGCCATCGCGCGCGGCAAGGCCTTCCTGGACGTCGGTGCCACCATGGTCTTCGTCCCCGGCCTTTTGGACGAGCCCACGGTTACTGCCCTGGTGGAAGGCATCGGCTGGAACAAGGTCTCGGTCATCAACGTTCCTGGGTCCCTGCCGCCGGCGAAACTGCAGGAACTGGGCGTGGCCCGCATCTCGTACGGTCCATGGACCCAGCGGGTGACGCTGACTGCCCTGGCTGACACGGCGGTCAAACTTCTCGCCGGTGGCCAGCTTCCCGAAGACACACGCCCGCTGAACTAGTCCTGTCTGGCTGTTAATCAGAAACCTCGTCAAGTGGACCAAGCGAAGGATTGGATGGCCTTGACCGGAAACCTCAGCGCCCCGGCTATGTGGCCGCTGCCACCGGCGCTTCCCAAACCGGTGTTTTCCGACCAGCGGTGGCTTGATGCAGTCTTCCTCCACTGGCGTATTCCGACGGCAACCGCTGCCCCCTTCATGCCCGAAGGCGTTGAGCCCGATGTGTTCGATGGCAGTTCCTGGGTGGGCCTGATCGGCTTCCGCATGGAACAGGCGGGACTCGGAACCGGCCCCGGCATCCCGTACCTGGGAAGCTTCAACGAGGTGAACGTCCGGCTGTACTCCCGCGAACGGGATGGGACGCGCGGCGTGGTTTTCCTGAGCCTGGACGCCGACAGGCTACCGGTGGTCATGGCTACACGGGCCGCCGGAATCCCGTACGTGTGGTCGCGGATCCGGCAATGGCCGCCGTTTCCGGGCGGCAACGCACGGCAGCATGCCACCGGAGCGGCGGCCATACCTCGGAGCACCGATAAAGCCACGGTCGGCTACTCGGTGCGCCGGTTCGGCGCCGCCGGCGCACGCAGCCACTTCGGGGTCATCCCCGACCTGCACACCGCGGCCGCCGACCCCTTATCAATCTTCCTGACGGCCAGGTACGGAATGCACGGGCGCTTTCACGGCAGGAGCATCTACGTCCCCAACACCCACCACGAATGGCCGCTCTTTGGCGCCAAGGTTCATCGGCTCAGTGACGGACTGGTGGGGGCGGCCGGCATCAGTGTCAACGGGCCGCCGGAGTCCGTCCTCTACTCCCCCGGCGTCCGGACACGGTTCGGCCGCCCCCGAGTCCTGGAAACTAACGGCTAGAGACCCCGCATCCGGGACCGCCCAACGGCCCTGGACTACTTGCCCAGGCCGGCCTTCCGAAGTGCCTCGGCCATGGCCGTGTTGGCAGGCTGGGGTTTGGGGCTTGACCGGACGTTTCCGCCGGACATGCCTGATCCCTGCTTGGCCGGCTGTTGGCGGTCCGGGTGCCCGGCACGCTCGGTCTTTCGGCTCCCGGCATCGCGCCGGCCTGAACCTGCACCGCCGCCGGGTGGTTCGTCGTCGAGCCTTAACGTGAGCGAAATCCGTTTCCGCTCCGGGTCCGCCTCCAGTACTTTCACCCGGACCACCTGGCCGGACTTCACCACCTCGCGCGGATCGGACACGAAGCGGTTGGACAGGGCGGAGACGTGGACAAGGCCGTCCTGGTGGACTCCAACGTCAACGAACGCCCCAAACGCCGCAACGTTGGTGACCGTTCCTTCGAGGATCATGCCCGGCACAAGGTCCGAGATCTTCTCGATGCCTTCCGAGAACGTGGCGGCGGCAAAGGCGGGACGGGGGTCGCGCCCGGGTTTGTCCAGTTCCGCGAGGATGTCCTGGACGGTGGGGAGGCCGAACGTACCGTCCACGAACTTCTGCGGGTCCAGGGTGGAGGCCGGGGCGGAACCGGCGGCCACGAGGATCTTCCTCGCCACCGTATACGATTCGGGGTGCACACTCGATGCGTCCAGCGGCTCTGCTCCCCCGGTGATCCTCAGGAAGCCTGCACACTGTTCGAACGCCTTGGCCCCCAGCCGCGGCACTTTCTTGAGGTCGGTCCGCTTGGTGAAGGGTCCGTGCTCGTTGCGGTAGGCCACGATGTTCTCACTCAGCAGGGGGCCGACGCCGGCAACGCGGCTCAGCAGTGCCGGCGATGCCGTGTTGACGTCGACACCCACGGCATTCACGCAGTCCTCCACCACGGCATCCAGGCTCCGGTCGAGCTTCGACGCCGTCACGTCGTGCTGATACTGGCCAACGCCGATGGACTTGGGATCGATTTTGACGAGTTCAGCGAGCGGGTCCTGCAGCCGGCGGGCGATGGAAACTGCGCCGCGCAGCGATACATCCATTCCGGGGAGCTCTGCGGCGGCGAGCGCCGAGGCAGAGTAAACGGATGCACCGGCCTCGGACACCACAATTTTCTGGGGTTTCCGGTCCACCTTGGGAAGCAGCTTGATCAGCTCGGCAGCCAGTTTGTCCGTCTCGCGTGAGGCGGTTCCGTTGCCGATGGCCACGAGTTCGACGGCGTGCTGCCGCGCCAATCGCACCAAGGTTGCTAGGGCTTCGTCCCATTTCCGCGCCGGGGCGTGCGGGTAGACCGTATCAGTGGCAACCACCTTCCCGGTGCCGTCCACCACGGCGACCTTCACACCGGTCCGGAGCCCTGGGTCGAGGCCCAACGTGGCACGGTTTCCGGCTGGGGCGGCCAGCAGGACGTCCCTGAGGTTGGCGGCGAAGACCCGGACGGCCTCGTCTTCCGCTGCGGCGAACAACCTGGCGCGGAGGTCGGAGGTGAGGCGGGCCAGCACGCGTGAACGCCAGGCCACCTGGGCCGTCTGCATCAGCCAGGCGTCGGCGGGGCGGCCACGGTCGGCGACCCCGAGGAACCTGGCCACGGCCGACTCGTAGCGGGCGCGGGCGGCGGTGAGGGCGGCGTCGTCCGTTTGGTCCGCTTCGGCGAGGTCCAGCTCTAGGACGCCGTCTTTCTCGCCGCGCAATAGTGCAAGCACCCGGTGGGACGGCATCCGGTCCGGTGCCTGCGCGAACTCGAAGTAATCCGCGAACTTCTGGCCTTCGGCTTCTTTGCCTTTCTTGACGCGGGAGACCATCCGCCCCTGGGTCCACATCCTGTCCCGCAGGTTGGCTGCGAGGTCAGGATCTTGGGCTACGCGCTCCACCAAGATGGCCCGGGCACCTGCGAGCGCGGCGGCAGGGTCACCAATGGCGTGGTCGCCGTTCAGGTATTTGCCGGCCTCACGCTCCGGGTCGAGGTCCGGCCTCTTCAGCAGCGTGTCCGCGAGGGGCTCCAGGCCAGCCTCGCGGGCAATCTGGGCCTTGGTCCGGCGCTTGGATTTGAACGGCAGGTAGATGTCCTCGAGCCGCGACTTGGTGTCCGCTGCCAGGACCGCTTTGCGCAGTTCCGGTGTCAGCTGGCCCTGCGCCTCTATCGCGTCGAGGACTGCGCGACGGCGGTCCGCCAGTTCGCGGAGGTAGCGGAGCCGTTCGTCGAGGTCGCGGAGTTGGGTATCGTCCAGGGTGCCGGTGGCTTCCTTGCGGTACCGGGCGACGAAGGGAACCGTCGCACCGCCGTCGAGCAATCCGACCGCGGCCTTGACCTGCCAGTCCTTGACCCCCAGTTCGGCGGCGATCTGGGCGAAGATCGCGTCCTCCTCCGATGCGCGGGAGGGAGCGGACGTGGCGGTGGGTGCAGGCAGTTGGGTCACCCCAACATCTTGCCTTACCGGCCTGCCCGGCTCCACCGGGCACAGCGGGCAGGAGGATGCGGCCGGGAACGTGAGGGTATTCCGCTGGGCCCGGCAAAGTGCTGTAGTGGAAATGCCGTTACTGGCGCCGATGCTCGAGGAAGAGGCCATCATGCGGGAACTGCTTGTGGTGTTTCAGGACGGGTTCGACGAGGCCAACATCACCGTGACCGTCAACGGCAAGGAGGTGCGCCGGGACCTTGGGGTCTCCACCAATCCGTTGCTGGGCATCGCGTCAGAGGTCTCTGTGGAGCTCCCGGCGAAGGGTGCGCAGGTGGGAGTCGAAGTCACCAATAGGGGGCTGAAGGCCATCACCAAGGTCAGTGGGAAACCAAAGAGCGTGCTGGTATCCATCGAGGACGGACGCCTACTGATGAAGGAAGGCACGGGCCGGGAGGCTGTCCTGTAGCCACTTTGCCGGGCTGCGAAACAGGCTCTGGCAGGAGTCCATTCGTTGGAGTATCATCTGATCACCGCCGGCTTCCAGTGGACACCGGCGGGCCACACAAGTCTTCAGCCGGAGGTCGTCGGATGGCCTCCGGCGCCGCTGCCCGGGACCAGCACCCCTGACAGCCAACGACGGCGGCACCCACGTGGGTGCCGCCGTCGTCGTCTTGTTTGGGTTGGCCGGTGCGCCGCTTAGCCCTGGTACATCGGGTAGTCCGTGTAACCGATGGCACCGTCTGCATAGAACGTGGAGGCGTCAGGTTCGTTGAGCGGCAGGCTTTCCTTCCAACGCCGGGCCAGGTCCGGGTTGGCGATTGCCGGGCGTCCCACGACGACGGCGTCGGCGTGTCCATCGGCCACCAGGTTTACGGCTTCTTCCCGGGTGGTGATCACACCGAAGCCGGTGTTGACCAGGAAGGTGCCGCCGAAGCGGGTACGGAGGTCCTGGACCAGTTCGCCGGTGGGTTCGTGGTGCAGGATGCTCAGGTAGGCCAGGTTGAGCGGTGCGATGCTGTCCACGAGGACCTCGTAGGTGGCGCGCACGTCCGCAGCGTCGGTTTCGGCGATGCCCTGCACGTTGTGCTCGGGGGAAATGCGCAGGCCCACCCGGTTCGCGCCGAGGGCTGCCACGACGGCATTGATGGTCTCGATGACGAAGCGGGCCCGGTTCTCCGGCGATCCGCCATAGCTGTCCGTCCGGACGTTGGAGTTCGGGGCCAGGAACTCGTGCAGAAGGTAACCGTTGGCGGCATGCAGTTCCACGCCGTCGAATCCTGCCTCGATCGCGTTCAGCGATGCGTTGACGAATTCCTGGATGACCAGAGGGAGTTCGTCTGTGGTGAGGGCGTGCGGCACGGGATAAGGCTGCTTGCCGGCCGGTGTCCGGACCACGCCGTCAATGGCTACTGCACTGGGGGCGACGATGGGGAGTCCACCGGTGATATCTGGGTGGGAAACCCGGCCGCCGTGCATGATCTGGGCGAACATCCGGCCGCCTTCGGCGTGGACGGCGTCGGTAACCTTTTTCCACCCGGCAACCTGCTCCTCGGTGACGATGCCCGGCTGGCCCGGGTACGCCTGGCCGACGGGCGCGGGGTACGTGCCTTCGCTGACGATCAGGCCCAAGGAGGCCCGCTGGCGGTAGTGCTCGGCGAGGAGCGGGCCGGGGATGCCTTTCTCACCCGCGCGAAGGCGGGTCAGGGGCGCCATCACCAAGCGGTTGGGAAGTTCCAGTTCGCCGAGGGTGAGCGGGGAAAACAGCATGCGCGGTTCCTTTCGAAGGCTAAAGACGTACTGTCCATGCCAACTGTGGGGCGCGTGCAACTATTCCGCGCAACTCGACGGTGGGACCCGAATCACAGGTTTGCCTCGGTGCCCGCGCTATCTCCCCACGCCCGGGCAGCCTTGGCCCTGCGGATTGGCGTTGCAGTCGTCGGCATAGTTGCGGGTGAGGGACCGCCACACGCTGATCGTTTGCGGCGGCGCGTTGAACTGGCCTTGGCCGGGGATTGGCAGCGGCGGGCCGGAGTTTACCGAGTAGGTGCCCTGGAACGAGGTGGTCAGGACAACGTGGAAATCACCTGTGGACACGTATGCGTGGCTGGTCCGGGTCTTCTCGCCCCACCTGTCCTGCGGAAGGGGCCCACCCATGGACGGTTGGGGGCCGAAGACAGTTCCATCGCCATAGTTCCAGGTGTACTGGACCGGCGTGGCGATTACGTGCACCTTCTGGCCGAACATGGTGAGGTCGAACTGCTGTTCAGTGGCTTCCGCGTAGAAGTTCGTCTCGGCGCCGCGCAGCGTGTTGGGGCTCGGCTGGGCCACAACCGCACCCGCGCTGACAGGCAGGTTCTGGAACTGCCGCTGGATGTCGGCAGCGATCCTGGGCAGGAGGTCTTCGGGCTTCGGATCGTAGAGGCAGGTGGGGCCGGAGTGGTGCGCCCATACGGCTCCCGGCACACCCCGCGGCCGCGACAGCCACATCACCGGAATGCCCTTAGCGCCGTCCTCCCGGTCCTTGCAGTCGAGCTGGCGCGCAAGGCAAGGCGTATCGAAGTCGCCGCCGCCGAGGTGGCACTGGAGTTCATACTTGTACTCGTTGGGGTCGGTGTTTGGGACGTTAGGAATAGCCGGGACGAATTCTTTACGTTCGGAATCCCAGATATGGCCGCCCATCGTCAGGCCCGGTTTCCAAGCACCACCAAATTCTGGGTCGTCAGCACCCTCCGCATACGCTGGGAAAGCAGTGATCAAACTACTCATTGCCGCTACAAGGAGGAGTGAAAGCAGTCGCAACGGGGACACGACTAGCCAACGATGTTTCCGAGCTCAACCACTGTCCATTTACCTTCACTGAAGGAAAGGACGAGTAGATTGCCCTGGTCGGGCGCCTGCGGGTCTGTCCGAGCCGCGGTTCCGTCGGCCCTCATGTACGACAAAGGGTCCTGGTGAACCTGAGCCGCAACTTGATACGTGCCGTCCGGGCTTTTCGCGAACGTCGTATTTGCGACGGGCGTTGATACTTTTCCTCCCACCAACCAGCGCCCCTCTGAATGCCAATCCTGGGTCACCTTAATAACCTTCTGGCACGCTTCACAGGGGTTTGGGGCGATACTCTCGAATGGGGCCGTGTCACCCGTTTCGTACGCGTAGCTCAGAACGGAGAACCAATGCTTAGTGAAGGCTTCTGCGCCTTCCTTCGTCTCCGTCTTAGCCACCTCAGGCAGCACAGGAACCGGGACGTTTTGGGCGGGGCCGGAGGCGTCGGCTGGTTTGTAGACGGCACTGGGTGTGGGCGTGGGGGTTGGAGAGGCGATTTGCGTCGATGACTCCGTTGCTGCCGGAGAGGTAGGACCGGGATCGGCAGGTGCTCCCCCAGCACACCCGGCCAGTGCTACCGCGCAGGCGAGGAGGAACGCTCCAACACCGGAACGCGCTGCAAAAGACGAAACAAAGTTCTGTGATGTCATGGGCCGCTAATCCCCCAGTAGTTTCAAGACGGCTTGCTCCGAACAGTGCCTTAAGGGTAGCCCACGTCACAACTTACCGATCAGACTTATCCACAGGCGCCGGTCCCCCAAGGCATTGCTACCGCCAGGAATCCGACAAACGAAGTCACGAAAGAAAGCCGGTGCACCGAAGTGCACCGGCTTCCTCGATAAACATCGCTACTTCTGTGCCGGCAGCACCAACTCCCCTGTCTTGTCCGTGGACAAGGCGAGCGAAGAAACATACTGCGGGCCGCCGTCGGACGCGTCCTGCGCGGACCGCACCATGTCCGGGCGCTCGAACTCCAAGCCGGTCACGTGGCACAGGAGCTTTGCGTCGCTCGGGTTCCCGTCGGCGTCGAACATCGGCAGGTCGATGCCGTCGTCAAGGCGCCGCAGGTAGAACCGGCCGCGTGTCAGAACGGCAAGGACCGGCGGCAGCACCAGCGCCAGGCCCACCGCGAAGATCGGCGAGTACGGCTGGATGGCGGCACCAAAAGCCCCGAAGAACACTGCGATGGAGACACCCGCTGACGCCAGCATGGACACGAAGCCGACGGGGTTCACGGCGTACAGCATGCCGCGGCGGAACTCGGGCACCTTGGGGGAAATCTTGAGCAGGTACTTGTTGATCGCAATATCGGACGCCACGGTGACAACCCACGCCATGGCGCAGTTGGCGTAGAAACCCAAGATGGTGTTGAGGAAGTCGAACATGTTCGCCTCCATCAGGACCAGCGCGATCAGCAGGTTGACCACCACGAAAACCATCCGGCCCGGGTAGGTCTTGGTGATCCGGGTAAAGGAGTTGGTCCAGGCCAGGGATCCGGAGTACGCGTTGGTGACGTTGATCTTTATCTGCGAAATGACCACCAGCACCACGGCCAGCGTCATGGCCAACCAGGCCGGCATCATTTCCTGGTACACACCAAGGAACTGGTGCACGGGCTCATTGGCGGTGGCGGAGGCGGCAGGATCCAGCGTGGCAATCAGGTAGATGGCGATGAACAGTCCCACGATCTGTTTGATGGCCCCGAAAATTACCCAGCCCGGCCCGGCCAGGATCACCGCGCGCCACCAGGCGGCCCGGTTGGCGTCGGTGCGCGGTGGCATGAAACGGAGGTAGTCGATCTGCTCGGCAATCTGCGCCATCAGGGACAGGCACACGCCGGCGGCGAGCATCACGGACGCAAGGTTCGGGCCGCCGTCGCCGGTCGCCCCGGTATAGGCGAAGAAGCTGTCGATGCTCTCCGGGTGCGAGACCAGAAGGTATCCCACGGGCACCACCATCAGGAGCAGCCACAGCGGGGTGGTCCACACTTGCAGCTTGGCCAGCGTGTTCATGCCGTAGATCACCAGGGGAATAATGAGCACAGTGGACGCGGCGTATCCCAGCCACTGCGGAATGCCGAGCCCCAGCTCCAGCCCCTGCGCCATGATGGAGCCCTCCAGCGCGAAGAAGATGAACGTGAAGGTGGCAAAGATGACGTTGGTGACCACCGAGCCGTAATAGCCGAAGCCGGAACCGCGGGTGATCAGGTCCAGGTCGATGTTGTAGCGCGCGGCGTAGTAGGCCAGGGGAAAACCCGTGGCGAAAATGACCACGGCCGCCACCAGGATTCCCAGGATCGCGTTGACCGTCCCGTAGGAGATGCCGATGTTCGCCCCGATGGAGAAGTCGGCCAGGTAGGCGATGCCGCCCAGTGCGCTGGTGGCCACCACGCCTGCGCTCCACTTGCGGTAGGACCGCGGCGCGAACCGCAGCGTATAGTCCTCGAGGCTTTCCTTGGTGGCGTTCAGTGCGGCAGTGTTGCCTGCCGTGGGGATCGCCGGAGAGCGTCCGACGACGGCGGCACCAGCAGGTGCCGCCGGTTCCAACAGTTGGGTTGTTTCTGTGTCGTTGCCCATTGGGTGCGTCGCTTTCGTTTGCAGTCAGCCATCATGGCCCTGCGTGCGACGCTATCCAGCCGGAAATACAACCCGGTCACAGCCCTGTTTCCGGACTGTTAAGCCTTGACTGTCCTGTCAAAAAGACTGGGAATGGGGGCACAAAGACTCTGGCGCATTTCTACCCCACGTAGAAGAATGGCCGCATGATGTTTGAACACGCGGACGGCAATCCTGTCCTTGAACTCGATGATGAGCAGTCGTGGCGGCTTCTGGCGGCAACGCAGCACGGCCGGCTGGTGGTCTCGGTGGCCGGGGAACCGGACATTTTCCCGGTCAACTACGTAACCTCCAACCGGAAGCTTTACCTGCGAACGGCGCCCGGAAACAAACTGGCGCAACTGACCATCAACGCCAAGGTCCTGTTCGAAACCGACGGCATCCTGTCGCAGGAGGCCTGGTCCGTAGTCCTGCGGGGGACGGCGCGGGTCCTCAGTAATTCCGACGAACTCACCGCCATCGAGGAACTCGGGCTGAAAACTTGGGTGCCCACGCTCAAGGACTTCTACGTGGAGATCGACCCCAAGTCCGTCAGCGGCCGCCACTTCGTTTTCGGCGAACAGCCGGAACGGGAGATCTAGGTGTACTGCCCAGGGACGTTGGTTCGGTGAATGTGATGACTCGCTGGAGTCGTTGAGCCAAAGGTGAGGACCTCCGGTTGCACAGTGGAGT
>NZ_JBHVTN010000012.1:0-102615 GCF_042884655.1 Pseudarthrobacter sp. NPDC058119 | reverse complement strand
GCCCGCAGAAACGCCCTCCCGGCATGGCTGCACCACTACAATCACCACAGGCCCCACACCGCAATCGGAGGCCACCCGCCCATCAGCCGCTTAACCAACCTCCCTGGGCAGTACATCTAGGCACTCCTAGACTGGAAGGGTGCCGGACACTTCCAGCTCTGACAAAGCCTCTGCCGACAAGCTCACGCCCGAGCAGCGCAGCTGGAACATGTCGCGGATCCGTGGCAAGAACACCAAGCCTGAGCTACTGGTGCGGCAGCTCCTGCACGCCAGGGGCTACCGATACCGCCTGCACGGCAAGTCCGGCGGCACCAGGCTCCCGGGGAATCCCGACCTCGTCTTCGCCACCCGGCACAAGGTGATTTTCGTCAACGGCTGCTTCTGGCATTTCCACGACTGCAGGGTGGGCCTGCATGCGCCAAAGGCCAATGCCGAGTTCTGGGCTACGAAACGTGCCCGGACCCGTGAGCGCGACGCAGGCCAGCGCCGGCAGCTGGAAGACGCCGGCTGGGAAGTGCTGACGGTCTGGGAGTGCGAGTTGAAGGACCGCTCAGCCCTCGAGGACCAGTTGGTGCACTTCCTCGAAGCCAGCGCCAAAGCCAAGCATTCAGGGAAATCTTGAGCCAATCTTTAGCCGCTTCCACCACTGTCCTTGATCCTGGCAGGGCACGATGAACGGGTTGCCGGCGATCAGGCCGCCGCCGCTGACAGTTTCGGAGCAGCTATCCCCTATCCCCTAGCTTCTCCGTGCCAACAGGGCGGACTTGAACGCCGAGGCCGACGAGTCACTGCTGTTGATGCGCCAGTCCGTTTCCTTTTGCATGTGGAACCAGACGAAGCCCATCACGTCCTGCTGGGCGGCCAGGTAGGACACCAGGTCCGTGTTCCAGGCCGCCTTGGAACCGCCCAGTTCGCTGGACGCCGTTTCCGCGATCAGCACGGGCTTCCCGGGGGCCAGGGCGCGGAGCTGGGAGATGCCGGGGCCAAGGAGGTCCACAGGGGAAACCCAGCTGCTCCAGGTTTGCGAGGTGCCCCAGTTGTAGCCGTCCAGGGCCACGATGTCCGCGTAGCCGGGGCCGGGGTACAGACCGGCGAGGTCGGTGGAGCCCAAGTACGGCACGTTGGGCGACCAGACCCACTGGACGTTGACAGCGCCCGTGGCGGCAACGACGTCGTGGACGTGCCGCCAGGCGGCCACGTAATCCCCGGCCTGGTTTCCGTTGACACCCTCGGCCCACGGATACCAGTTGCCGTTCATCTCGTGGGCAAAGCGCAGCATCACCGGTTTGCCCCAGGCCGCAAGGGACTGGCCCCACTGGCTGATGTACCCGTCAAAATCCCCGGCTGTGATCCGGTCCAGCGAGTACGCCGGCTGGCTGACACCGCCTCCCCAGGCCCACGGCTCCCACGTGACCAAGGGCGTAGCTCCGCGGGAGCGGACGGCATCCAGTTCGGTGATGGGCGGGGCCTGCAGGAAATCCTTGTAGCTCATCACGATGGAAGGGATTTCCCCGGACACTGTGGCCACCTCGTCCAGTTCCGAACTGGCCAGGGGTCCCCCTGGAGTGGCCGCCCCAAAGCGCAGGGCGGCGGAACTGATGGCGGGCGCCGGGGCAGGCGCCGGAGCTGCCTGAACCACGAATGTGGCGGATGCCTTGATGGACGACGTCTTGGCGGTGATGGTGAGATTCCCGGCGGCCGCCGCCGGAATGGTGATCCCCGTGCTGAATGCCCCCGCCGAGGTGGTCTGGAACGCGAAGGTTGTGGAACCCACAATTACGGTCCCGGTGGTGGAGGCCTTAAACCCGGTTCCGGTGACCGTCACGGCGGAACCGGCTGGCCCGGAGGTGGGATTGAGCGAAACTTGCGGTGGCGCGGCTGCTGCGCTGGCCGGTTGGATGACGGACACCGCCAATCCAACCCCGATTATGAGCGCGACAAATAAGGACCTAAGTATTCGGAACACGGCAATCTATCCCCAGATTGAAAGGCGGCAACGGCCGCCGGTGACGACAATGCGGAAAGCACTGGCCTTGATCTTATGGGCAGAAATCCGCACTCCCATCAAGAAAACCACAATTCTTGCCGAGTCTTCTGCTAGGTCAGGGGAACAGTCCTAACCTGAAAAAGAGCAAGCACCCCGGCATTACCGCCCCGTTTCACGAGTCCATAAACCAGCAGAAAGGAGTGTCATGAGCACGTCAGATGATGCGCCCAGGCCGCTGGTAGACCAGTCGGTCCTGGACCGGCTGCGGGACGAACTCGAGGAGGAGGAGGGCTACAGCCGGGTCTTCGTGGGGAACTTCATCGACTTCCTTCCACAACGGCTGGGGCGGTTGCGGCTGGCTTTGACCACCGGCGACCTCGAGGGCTCCATGGACGCGGTCCTGAGCCTGAAGACCTCAAGCCAGATGGTCGGCGCCGAGCGTTTGGCGGGGCTGGCTCTTGAGCTGGAGAACGAGATCCGGGCCGAAGCCCGCCACGCTGACATGGCGGTGGCGCTGCCCCGGCTGGCCGCCTCGTACTTGCGGCCCATCACCCAGTGCAGCAGGCAGACCATGCACCGGCTGCAGGCTCAGTGCTGCCCCGGCGCCAAGCGGTAACCCACCCCGCGAACCGTCTGCAGCCACCGTGGCTGCTGTGGTGAGTCACCCAGCTTCTTGCGCAGGTTCCCCATGTGGACTTCCACAGAACGTTCGTCGGCCTCGCTGATGTAACTGCCGACGTCGTAATCCTCGTCGCGGAGCCGCCGCACCAGGTCGGACTTGGTCCTGACCGTCCGCCCGGCTTCAAGCAGCGCATACAGGAGTTCGAACTCCGTGCGGGTCAGGTTCAGCTCCTTGCCGTCCACAGTGACGGTGCGGGAGGCGTAGCTGAGTTCCAGCCCGTTGTGGCTGAAGTTCCCGCGCTCCGGGTGGGCAGCGCTGTCCGCGGCGGCATCCACTGAAACTTCCTGCGGGTCAGGAGCAGTCCGCGGCCGGCGCATCATGGCCGCTACCCGGGCGCGCAGCTCGCGCGGGCGGAACGGCTTGGTGAGGTAGTCGTCGGCCCCCGATTCGAGCCCGATCAAGGTGTCCAGTTCCTCAGTGCGCGCCGTCAGCATCACGATATACGCATCAGAGAACTCGCGGATCTGCCGCGAAACCTCAAAACCGTCGATGTCCGGCAACCCCAGGTCCAGGGTGATGACATCGGGATTCAGGCTCTTGGCCATCAGGACGCCCTCGGCGCCCCCGCTGGCGACGGTCACGTCAAATCCAGCCTGGGTCAGCACAGTGCGAACCAGTTCCCGAATGTCGTGGTCATCCTCGATGACCAGACCCACACGTGCCTCACTCATAGAGCCCCCTCAGTGCCAACGTCAGAAGTATAGCTGGCTGCGGATATCCTGCTGGTATGGTCCCGCACAGCCCCGCGTCCGCGTCCTCCGCTCCATGAGCAACCCAACTGCCTGGTCCTCCGGACGGCTGCGGTTTTTCAAGCGGCCCTTCCATGAATACCGGCTGACGGACCGGGTAGCGCTGAGCCAGATGCCGTTGTTCGTGACCACCATCCTGACGGCCCTGCTGATGTGGGCATTCTTCCCGGCCACCATGGACAACCCGCTGTTCGTCACGTTCCTCGTCTCCCAACTGGCCATCATGGCGCTCTGCTATGTCATTCCCTGGGATCGGCTGCCGTACACCAGTTTCCTGGCGATTCCGCTGTTGGACTTCGTGTCGATTGCCGCAGGCAGGGAAGGCGGCCAGGAAAGCCTGACGGGAATCAGCCTGCTGGCCGTGTTCCCTGTCATTTGGCTCTGCGCGTCGGGATACTACCCGCGGGCTGCATTGTGGTTCTCTTTCCTTGGCCCGCTGGCCATCATCTGGGTGCCGCTGCTCCTGAAGGGCAACTTCACGCCGCAGGACTTCGCCCGTTCCCTGCTGCTGCCCGTCATGATGCTCGGCATCGGTGTGTCGGTGAGCGTCCTGACCTTGAGCATGATGCGCCAGCAAAAGCAGCTGGAGGACAAGGACGAGCAGCTGCGGGCCAACCTGCGGACCAGCAAGCGCCAGGAATCGCTGCTGAACACGGTGCTGGATACCGTCCATCTGGGGGTTCTGGCTGTCGACGCGGACGGCCACGACATCCTGATGAACCGGAAGCAACGGGCCAACCATGAACTGGCCCGGCCAAAGAACATCGCGGATCCCAACGAGTCGCAACTGCTGGTCTACGGGCCGGACCGGAAGACCCTGATCCCCGTCCAGGAACGTCCAGTGCGCCGGGCCGTGCTGGGGGAAACCTTCACCGACTACCTGGTCTGGCTGGGTGACGGGAAGGACCAGCGGGCGCTCGTCACCACCGCCCGTGCCATGAAGGATTCGGACGGCAACTTCACCGGCTCGGTGGTCGTCTTCAGCGACGTCACGGACCTGGTCAACGCGCTCACCGCCAAGGACGACTTCGTTTCCAGCGTTTCCCACGAATTCCGCACCCCGCTGACGTCCATCCTTGGCTACGTGGAAATTCTCCTGGCCGAGGACCATGACGAACCCCAGCGGGAAATGCTGGAGATCATCCGCCGGAACTCCGAGCGGCTCCTGACGCTGGTATCCGACCTGCTGGCCAGCCGGAACGGCCAACTCATCGTTTCGCCGGACGCCGTGGACGTTGCCGAACTGGTGCGCAGCAGCGTGTCCTCGGCGTTGCCGCGCGCGGCCTCCGCCGGCGTGGAACTGCGGGCGGAAACCCCGGAACGGCTGGAGGCCCACGTGGACAGCGCCAGGATCTCCCAGGTCCTGGACAACCTGGTGTCCAACGCCATCAAGTACTCCCCCGACGGCGGCGAGGTAGTGGTTTCACTAGCACGGGAAAACGGCCATTTGGCCTGCCGGGTCAAGGACACGGGGATGGGCATGAGCCCGGAGGACGCCTCCGAGGTGTTCGCCAAGTTCTTCCGGACCAGCAACGTACGTCGCACGGCTATCCCGGGCGTGGGCCTGGGCCTGCCCATCAGCAAGGCGATCGTGGAGGCCCACGGCGGAACCATCGACGTCGAGAGCACGCTGGGCGAGGGGACGACGTTTACGTTCCGGGTTCCGGTGAGGCAGTCCTGAGCACCTCGCCCCAGGAGTGGGAGGCCAGTTCCCGGATGGATGCCAGGATGGCCGACGGCGGCTGGCTGAGGTCCAGCGGAAACTCCACGATGTCGATGTCGGTGTTCAGGATGCGGCGGAGTTTCATCTCGCCCCTGCCGGCGTAGACCAACCAGGCGGTGGGCACGGCCAGGGCGGTGCAGTGCGCCAGCATCTGGTAGTGGTCGGCGGTCAGGGACGCCCCGGCGTCGGACGCCGCCCGGTATTTGGCGTTGTAGGCCACCACCGGGCGTCCGCCGAGCATGTGGACGGCATCCGGGCGCACGGACAGCCGGTCGGAATCGCGCACCGCCTCGCTGAGGAGGGCGTTGTACCGCAACCGCAGCTCCCCCGGGTAGGACGCCATGGCGCTGCGCAGGGCGGTACCCACGAAGTCCTCGAAAACCTTCGCCATGTCCACCACGAACGACGCCGTCTGCTGTTTCCCCTCACCGGCTTCGGCGGACGCGTTGCGCAGGATCAGCTCCGCCAGCCGAAGCACTGCATGGTAGCGCAGGTTCATCCTGGTGGGCTTCCACGGCGGCACCGGGGCGCCCGCTGGAAGGCGGGTGACGGCGTCGAGCTTTCCCTTCAGCTGGCGCAGCCGGCCCAGCACCTCGGGCCGCACTCCGGGCACCTGTCCCATCCGTTCGAGGGCGGCGCGCAGGATCCGGTTCTCGGCGATGTCCTCGGTGAATTCGTCGTAGGAGACCTCCAGCGGAACCAGCATGCCGGGGCGGCGGGAGATCTGGTCCGATATCCGGATCCGGCCCTTGACCGTGCGCAGGGATTCGTCCACGGTCAGGTAGCCCTGCAGGACCCCGCGGCCCAGGGCGCGTTCAGCCAGCTGCCCCAACGATTCCGCCAGCGCGCTCCACAATTCCCGATCCTCGTCCGCCGCGACGAGCTCCGGGCGGAACCCCTGCTCCCCTGCGTAACTGAGCATGAACAGGAGCCGGCTGAGCCCCAGCCGGTCCTTGGGCCGGACGTCCAGCTGCACCGTGGAGGTGCGTACCGAGCCCACCTTGCCCACCGGCTCGATCCGGTACAGGCCCATGCCCAGGGGCGAGGCCTTGGCCAGGCCGCTGGAATTCAGGAACGAGGCAGTTGGCGGGTCCAGCCGCTCCACCAGCCCGCTGGACAGCTCGTCCAGGACCAGGTGCCGCACCGGCGCCCTGGGGTCAGCGCGCTGCAATGCGTCCCAGCAGCTGGTCCAGCCCGAACCGCTCCTCCAGCTGGGCCCGCGTCAGCTGGCCGTGGTAGTGCTCCTCCAGCAGCGGCATGAGCTCGTACTTCCAGATCCGGCGCAGCCCGGCAGGGGTCTGGGCGGCCGGCTTCATGAAGTAGGACGGGCCGATCATCAGGTCGCGGTCCCACTCGTCGATGGCCCCGTTGAGCGTATCCAGCAGCAGCGCCGGCGTGGTATCCAGTTGGCGGGCCTCCAGGAACCGGAGCAGTGAACCCCTCACCGGCTCCGTCTGCGGGTGCAGCTCGATGAAGGAGAAGCGCCGGCGGATGGCCGCGTCCATCATGGCGATGGAGCGGTCCGCGGTGTTCATGGTGCCGATGATGTAGAGGTTGTCCGGCAGCGTGAACGGCTCGTTGGGGCTGTACTGCAGGTAGATTCGGTCATCGCGGTACTCCAGCAGGAAATACAGCTCACCGAACACCTTGGCCAGGTTGGCGCGGTTCATCTCATCGATGATCAGGAAGTATGGCTTCTTCTCATTCCCTGGCTTCCCGGCTTCCTCCGCAAGCCGGCGCAGAGGTCCGGCCACCAGTTTGAAGGACACCTGGCCTTCGTCCGTCTTGTCCGGCCGGTATCCCTCGAAGAAGTCCTCGTAGGCGTAGGACGGGTGGAACTGGACCAGCTTCACGCGTTCGTCCGTGGTGTCTCCTGCCAGCTCAGCCGCCAGGTGCTTGGCCAAGTAGGTCTTGCCGGTGCCGGGAGGACCGTACAGGACCAGCTGCCGGTTCTCCTCCAGCAGGTCGGCGATTTCCTGGAGGGGCTCCAGCTCCATGTGCAGGGAGGCCGCGAACTCCTGCGTCAGCGGGCGGAAGCCCTCCTGCACAGGGGGGACGGCGGCGGTGCCGTCCGTATCGCCGTCGGGCTCGGTTTCGGCCTCGGCCGGCAGCAGCGCCTGCAGCGACTGGACTACCCGGGTCACATCCACCACGATGCCCGGGGTGGCGAGCTGGCGCTGGACGTGGCGGGGAAGGCTGGTGGTGGTGTGGCCGTCGTCGAACCAGCGCACCTTGCGGCGCAGGCGCCGGTTGTCGTCGTTGTACTCGGGCTCCCCCAGCACGCCGCCCAGCCGCACCGTTCCGTTGTGCTGGTAGAGCACCAGGTCACCGGGCTTCATGACGGTCAGGAAGGCGAAGACGGCGGTTTTGGTGTCCTCGCGCTCCACGTAGCCAAGGTGCTTGTAGTCCTCGTCCACGGCGTGCTGCACCAGGCCGGCGGTCACGCCGGGGTCAAGCGTGCGGAGATGCTCGACGTCGAGGGTCACCTTTTCTTCGCCGTGCCAGGCGGTGAGCAGGTCGGCGTGGTCGCTGTGCGTCCGGAGCAGCCAGGCGCGCCGTCCGGGGTCGCCCACCTTGCGCCACTGGCTGACCAGCTGGCGGGAGTACCAGTCGATGCGCTGGCCGGCCTGCTCGTCCAGGTGCAGCCGGATGCGGTGGATGTCAGCGGTGATGTCCTCTTCCCCGTCACCTTTGGCCCCGCCCACCAGGGAGGCGAAAGCGTCCCGGATCTCCTGGCGTTCGACGTCCGCCACCACGGGTTCGAAGTAGCTGGGCCAGGCCAGGAACTCGATGCTGCGGCGGATGGCGGGCTGGTCGTCAGGGGTGGAAGCGGCGAGGCGGTGGAACTGCAGCGGGTCCTTGATGGCCGCCTGCACCACGGCGGCCGGCCGCTGGGCGACGTTCTGCACGAACCGGCAGAGCCACTTCAGGTGGTCCCAGATAGTCCAGTTGAATTCGGCGGTCCGGTCCCGGATCACGCCGTGGTCGGTCATCCCGGCGTACAGCTCTTCCGGCAGCTCCAGCGGCGGTTCCAGCCAGCCGGCGGCTTCGGCCACGCGGGCACGCTTGACCTTGAGGGATTTTACTTCGTGCGCCAGCGGGAGGGACTGCAGGAAGAGCAGCTCCACGGCCAGCTGTTTAGCCCCGCGGGTGGCACCGTCCAGGTTTTCGCGGAGGTTGGTCATCATCGGAGCTTTGGGGTCCGCGATGCCACGGTCCAGCCGGTCGAGCAGTTCCGCTGCCGCCGGAACTGACCACGTCCTGGTGCGGCCGTCCAGGGGCGAGGCCTTGCCCTGGAGGCCCGGACCCAGTACGAACCAGGCCGCGTCCTCAATCTCCCTGGAGATGCCGAGGGCGCGGGTCATGGCAACAGTGGCAGTGGGGGTCATGCCCTCAAATTTACAGGGTCAAACTGGGCGGCCGCTCCACGGTACCCGGCCGCCCTTCCGCTGGACGGTGCTACTTGCCGGCGGCGGAGTGCTTCCGGCCGAAGATGAAGTAGCCCATGGGGCCGATGAAATTGACGAAGGACGCCGCCCGCCACGCGGCTTTGGGACCGTTGATGAGTTCCGCCGGCCGCCGGGAAATGTCCCGCTGGGCGGCAACCAGCAGTGAAACCTGAACCAGGCCCGTCACAATGGTGCCCATTTTGGCACCCGGTGACATCTCCTTCCAGGTCTTCTTCTTCCGGGCGGCACGGTTCTTGTTGCTGGCCATGGCGGATTCCTTTCGCTGTACAACGTGGTTCCAGTCCACCGGGTCCGGCCCAGTCCGGTCCAGAGTCTAAGTGCCCGGGTCTTAGTGCCTGTATGGGGCCATCCGTTCTTTTTGCTCCGGACTGAGTCTCTGCACGCGGCCCGTCGCCTCATCCACGAACGCCAGATGGCTGCTGGCCTTCACACAGTCCTCCCGCGTGACAGGGTCCTGGAGCAGGTAGTGGATATCAAAGCTGGCGCCCTTGACGGCACCGATCCATACCTGGACCACCGCCGGAACGTTGCGGTACTCCAACGTCCGGACGTAGCGGATCTTGTGGTCCACCACCAGGGCGAGCGTGCCTTCCGGGACGTCGTTAAACAGGGACACCGGTGGTTCAATGCCGGGAAGCCCCGCACCCCGCGGCGGCCCGAAAGCTGCGATCCTTGCTTCCTCCAGCATCCGGACGATCTGGACGTTGTTGATGTGGCCATAGGCGTCCATGTCGCCCCAGCGCATGGGCACCAGCACCTCGATCCGCTGGCCGCCGTGCGCGCTCAGCTGTGCACCGCCGTCGAATCATCAACCGGTACTTCCCCGGCGTCCGTCCCCGCAAACTGCGACATGTAGAGGCGGTGGTATGCCCCGCCCGCGGCGAGCAGCACCTGGTGGTTGCCCTGTTCCACGATTCGTCCGTTCTCCATAACCAGGATGGTATCGGCATCCCGGATGGTGGAGAGCCGGTGCGCGATGACGAAGCTGGTGCGGTCAGAGCGCAGCGCAGCCATGGCCTTCTGCACCAAGAGCTCGGTACGGGTATCCACCGAGCTGGTGGCCTCGTCCAGGATCAGCAGTGACGGGTTGGCTACGAACGCCCGGGCTATGGTGATCAGCTGCTTCTCACCGGCGCTGACGTTGTTGCCTTCTTCGTCGATCACGGTGTTGTAGCCCTCGGGGAGGGCCCGGACAAAGCGGTCCACGAAGGTGGCCTTCGCGGCCGCCATGACCTGCTCCTGGGTGGCCTCGAGGTTGCCGTAGCGGATGTTGTCGTAGATGGACCCGCCAAACAGCCACGCGTCCTGCAGCACCATGCCCACCTTGGAACGCAGTTCGGAGCGGCTGAGGTGGGTGATGTCCACGCCGTCCAGCATGATGGAGCCCCCATTGAGCTCGTAGAAACGCATGACCAGGTTCACCAGGGTGGTTTTGCCGGCGCCCGTGGGCCCGACGATGGCAACCGTGTTGCCCGGCTCAGCAGTGAAGGAAAGATCCTCGATGAGCGGCTTGTCCGGGGTGTAGCTGAAGGTGACGTTTCGAAAGTCCACGTGTCCGTCTGTCCTGGCGGGCAGGTGTTCGGTGGCCGTCTCAACGTCCTGTTCGTCGGCGTCAAGGAATTCGAAAACGCGTTCCGAGGATGCCACGCCGGACTGGAGCATGTTGGCCATGCCAGCCATCTGGCCCAGCGGCTGGGTAAATTCGCGGGAGTACTGGATAAAAGCGGTGGCATCACCCAGGGACATGGCGCCGGAGGCCACTCGAAGGCCGCCGACGACGGCGATGCCCACGTAGCTGAGGTAGGAAACGAACTGCATCACGGGGAAGATGATTCCCGAGACGAACTGCGCTCCGAAGCTTGCCTTGTACAGAGCCTCGTTGCGTTCCTCGAACCGGGCCAGCATGTCCGCGTCCCGGCCGAAGACGCGGACCAGGTCGTGGCCGGAGAAGGATTCCTCGATCTGGCCGTTCAGTGACCCGGTGTTCTTCCACTGGGCTGCGAAGAGCTTCTGGCTCCGCGCCCCGATCAGCCCGGCCGCCACCCCGGACAGCGGCAGCGCGACCAGCGCGATCAAGGCCAGCTGCCAGGAAACGATGAACATCATGACCACGATGCCCACCACGGTCAGCACCGAGTTCACGAGCTGCGCAAACGCCTGTTGCAGCGCCTGCTGGATATTGTCGACGTCGTTGGTCACGCGGGACAGCACGTCCCCGCGCTGCCGGGTATCGAAGTAGTTCAGTGGCAGCCGGTTCAGCTTGCTTTCGGTGTCGTCGCGCAGCCGCCGGATCACCTTCATAACGATGCGGTTCAGCACGTACCCCTGGAGCCACATGAAAATGTTGGCCACGAAGTACATCAGCAGGACGATGGCGATGAGCATGCTGAGCTTGCCGAAGTTGATCCCGGTGCCGGGCACCAGTTCCATCCGGGAGACCATGTCCGCGAAGTTGTCCTGGCCCTGCTGGCGCAGGCCCGCCACGAACTGCTCCTTGCTGGCGCCGGACGGCAGCTGCTTGCCCACCACTCCGGCGAAAATGACGTCCATGGCTTGGCCCAGGATCTTGGGGGCTATCACGTTCAGGACCACCGAAACCACCACCAGGCCCACCACTGCGTAGATGCCGAGGGCCTCTGGTTTCAGCAGGCCCATGAGCCGTTTGGCGGAAGGCCAGAAGTGCTGGGCCTTCTTGGCAGGCATGCCGCCGAACATGTCCCCGTCGGCTTCGGAAGGGGTGAATTCCTCCTCGAAGTAGTCATCGTCCTCAGGCAGGGCGGCGGCTGCTTCCACTTCGCCGTTGGCCGGCGGGAGGGACTGGGTGGGTTCTTCCACGGAGGCGTGGTCCTTCTTGCGGGGGCTCATGCCACTTCCTCCACGCTCAGCTGGGATTCGACAATTTCCTGGTAGGTAGGCGAGGTTTCCAGGAGTTCCTCGTGTGTGCCGCGGTCAACGATGCGTCCGTTGTCCAGCACGAGGATCTGGTCAGCCTCGGTGATGGTGGAAATCCTCTGGGCCACGATGATCACGGTGGCGTCCGAGGTGGTGCGCTTGATGGCGGCGCGGAGGCGGGCGTCGGTGGCGACGTCGAGGGCGGAGAAGGAGTCGTCAAACAGGTAGACCCTCGGCTTGGTCACCAGGGCACGCGCAATGCAAAGGCGCTGGCGCTGGCCGCCGGAGACGTTGGTGCCGCCTTGGGAGATCCTGGAGTCCAGTCCGTTTTTCTTCTCGCGGACAAACGACTCTCCCTGTGCCACCCGGAGCGCGTCCCATAGTTCCTGGTCGGTGGCCTCGGTCTTGCCGAACCGGAGGTTGTGCTCGATGGTGCCGGAGAACAGGTAGGGACGCTGCGGCACCAGGGCCACGCGCTTAGTGATCTCTGCGCGGTCCAGCCGGTCCACGGGGACACCGTCCAGCAGCACCTGGCCTTCGGCGGGGTCGTACAGCCGCGGGAGCAGGGACAGAAGGGAGGTCTTGCCGGCGCCGGTGGAGCCGATGATGGCGATGGTCTGGCCCGGCCGGGCCGTGAAGCTGATGTTGCTCAGCACCGGGGACTCGGCACCGGGGTACGCGAACGTCACGTTGCGGTATTCCACTACCCCGGCAAGGGCAGCCGGGGCTTCGGGGCGTTCGGGATCGTGGATGGAGGGTTCGACGTCGAGCACCTCGCCGATGCGGTCGGCGCAGACGGAGGCGCGCGGGATCATCATGGCCATGAAGGTGCCCATCATGACGGCCATCAGGATCTGCAGCAGGTACTGCAGGAAGGCGGTGAGCGAGCCCACCTGCATGGCGCCGGCGTCCACCCGCTGGCCGCCAAACCAGAGCACGGCTGCGGTGGACAGGTGCAGGATCATGCTGATGGCCGGGAACATGAGGACAAACAGGGCACCAATGCGGAGCGAGACATCCGTGAGTTCCTTGTTGGCACCACCGAACCGGTCTGTTTCATATGGTTCCCGCACGAAGGCGCGGACCACGCGGATGCCGATGATCTGTTCCCGGAGCACGGCGTTGATGCGGTCGATCTTCCGCTGCATGGAGCGAAAGAGTGGCATGAGCCGGACCACCAGGTAGCCCACCACCACAGCCAGCAGCGGGACGGACACCCACACCAGCCAGGACAGGTTGATGTCCTCGCGCAGTGCCATGATGATGCCGCCGATGCACATGATGGGGGTGGCCACCATGAAGTTCAGCCCCATCAGGAGGAGCATCTGCACCTGCTGGACATCGTTGGTGCCGCGGGTGATCAGCGTGGGGGCACCAAAGGCGTTGACGTCCTTGGCGGAGAAGCTGGTGACCTTGCGGAACACGGCGTGGCGCAGATCCCGGCCCACTGCCATGGCCGTCCTCGAGCCGAAGTAGACGCCGGCGATGGCCGCGGCGACCTGGGCGAAGGCGACCAGGAGCATCAGGGCGCCGGTCCGCCAGATGAAGTCCGTGTCTCCCCGCGCTACGCCCTGGTCGATGATTTGGGCGTTCAGGCTGGGCAGGTACAGCGCTGCGATGGTGGAGGCAAGCTGGAAGGCGATGACCGCGGCAATATAGGGAAAATACGGTTTGGAGTAGCGCCGTATGAGGGTGGGGAGCATGCACTCAACTCTAGTAATGCCCACTGACATTTGGGTCCCGTTGGGAGCATAATTCCCCGCTGGAAAGCCTCAAAGCACGGGTCGCCGCCAGCGGACCGGCGATGCCCGGCCCTGCAGGAACGCCGCAGCCCGCATCCGGGGGTGCTCCGGATGCGGGCTGCGGCGTTGATGGGGCGCCGTCCGGGGGGCCCGGCCCCGGACGGACTGGCTTACTGCTCCGTGCCCGGAGCAGAACCTTCCCCGCCGGACGGTGATGGTGCCGCGGCGCTGTGCTTGCCGTGCCCGGCCAGGTACAGGGCGGCTGCTGCCTGGATCTTCCGTTCCTTCAGGAGCTTGCGCTGCAGCCGGCTGAGCTCTGCTGCCGTGGCGGCCTGCCCGGCCGCCACTTCCTGCTGGGAGCGCAGCTGCTGCTGGATGTCCAGCACCAGCGTGCCGAGCTCGGCCTGCTGCCGCGCCAACAGGTGCTGGGTGTCCTGCAGCTTCTGCAGGGTGGCAGCGGCACTGGCGATCGCATCGGCAGCCTTGTCCACGCTGTCGGCGGACCGCAGGTCCAGCTCCTCGGAGCGGAAGCTCCGGGCAAAGACTTCCTCGAAGTCCTCCGTGGCCACCCTGCCGGACGCCGCCGCGGCTGCGGCAGCACCGCCGTCGTACACCTTGGCAGGTGCCGCGGCCGGACGCAGGCCGGCCCGTGCACTCGTGGATTCGGCGGCCGCCCTGTCCGGCACGTCGCTGGAAACCACAGGCAGTTGCCCGGTCATGGTGGCGGTCATGCCGGCCTCACCGGCAGCGTTGGCCTCAAGCGCCTTTTCCGGCGTGATGTCAACGGTCCTCCGCAGCGGTACTTCCTTGATGAAGATGACGGCGATGAGGGCCACGGCTGCAACGATGGCGGAGATCATGAAGATCCCGGCCGTGGCATCGCCGTAGGCGGCACGCATGACTTCGGCGATCGGGGCCGGCAGGTCCTTCAGGTCAAGCGTGGCCCCACTGTTTCCGCCGGCCGGGATGCCGAGCTTTGCCAGCCCATCCGTAGCGAGGTCCTTGACGTGGTTGGCCATCACGGCGCCCAGGACAGACACGCCGATGGCGCCACCCACGGAGCGGAAGAAGGCCACGGAGGCGCTGGCGGAACCGATGTCGGAGGCACGGACCGTGTTCTGGACGGCCAGGACCAGGTTCTGCATGAGCATGCCCAGGCCGATGCCGAAGATACCGGTGTAAAGGCCGGTCAGCCACAGTTCGGTGGTGTGGTCCATGGTCCCGGCGAGCGCCAGGCCGCCGATCAGCAGGATGGTGCCGCCGATCAGGAAGCGCTTCCATTTGCCGTAGCGGCTGATCAGCTGGCCGGAGACGACGGAACCGATCAGGTTGCCGGCGATCATGGGCAGCGTCAGCAGGCCGGCTTCGGTGGGCGTGGCGCCCCTGGCCACCTGGTAGTACTGGCCCAGGAAGGTGGAGGAACCGAACATGGCAACACCCACGGCGACGGACGCGACGATGGCCAGTGCCGTGGTGCGCTCGGAGATGATCTTGAGCGGGATGATCGGCTGGGACACCTTGGACTCCACCAGCACCAGGAGCGCGAGCAGCAGGACGCCGCCGCCCACCATGACGGCTGACTGCCAGGACCACCAGTCGTAGTAGTCGGCCTTGCCGGCGAAGGAGACCCAGATCAGGAGCAGGCTGACGCCGGAGGTCAGCAGGATGGCACCGAACCAGTCGATCCTGGCGGGGCGCTTGACGTGCGGGATCTTCAGCGTGATTTGGAGCAGGATCAGGGCGACGACGGCGAGCGGCACGCAGACGAAGAAGGTCCAGCGCCAGCCCAGGGAGCTGTCCACGATGAAGCCGCCCAGCAGAGGACCGCCGGCGGTGCCCACGGCCATGACGGCACCCATGTAGCCGGAGTACTTGCCGCGTTCGCGGGGCGGGATGATGGAGCCGATGATTGCCTGTGCCAGCGCGGTCAGGCCGCCCATGGCGATGCCCTGGATCACGCGGGCGGTGAGCAGGAACGGGATGTTTTCGGAGAAGCCTGCCATGACCGAGCCAGCCACGAAGATCACGATGCTGAGCTGGACCAGGACCTTTTTATCGAAGAGGTCGGCGAGCTTGCCCCAGATGGGGGTGGTGGCCGCGTTGGCCAGCAGTGCGGCCGTGATCACCCAGGCGAAGTCCGTCTGGGTGCCCTTGAGCTCGGACATGATGGTGGGCAGCGCGTTGGCAACGATGGTGCTGCTGAGGATGGCGGTGAAGAAGGCAGCGAGGAGGCCGGTGAGGGCTTCCATGATCTGCCGGTGGTTCATGGGCGCGCCAGGTTCGTGGCGCTTGGATTGCCGCGATTCCTGCCTGGCGGTGCGTTCGCGCTGGCGCTCCTGCTCCTGGTCCGCGGCGGCGGTGACGTTAGCCATTGATGGACTCCTGCGTTTTCTGTTCAGTGGTGGTTCCGGCCGCCCTTGCCCGGATGGAATTCTTCAGGGATGCCGTGAGCTTGTTGAGCATCGCGGCCGTTGCAACGGCGTCGTCCTCGTTCCAGTCGGAGAGGTACGCCTGGAGCGTCTCCGCCCTGTGCCGCACCAGCTCCGCCAGCTTCTCCTTGCCCCGCGGAGAGAGTGCCAGCAGCTGGGCCCGGCCATCGTCCGGGTCCGGGGTGCGGAGCACCAGTCCCGCGTCCGCCAGTTCGGCCACGTGCCGGCTGAGTACCGGCGGACTGACCCCCAGCCGCTCGGCCAGGTGCGCTGCCCGGGTCTCCCCTTCGCCGATGAACTTGAGCACGCCTTGGAGGGCAATGCCGGTGTCCTGGCCTTTGACGTTGATCATGGTGACGCAGCGCAGTGCGCGCTGGAGGTCATAGATGTGGCTGACGAGGTCGGCTGCGGTGGCCGGTGCGACAGACATGATGCTCCCTAAAGAATTAGTTGCTGCAAGCAACTGTATCAGAAAAAGGTTGCTTAGGGAAACGAAGTTGTTCCTGCCGGTGGTTTAAATGCCAAGCTCCCCCACGCCTGCCGGACGGTGTCCGGGACGTGGAGGAGCTTGCGGCTGCGATCTGGGTCAGGGGGCCAGGTGCGTAGGCCCAAACATCTTCAGGAGGGTTTCAACCACGACGACGTTGGGCCCGTCAGCAGCGAACCCCGCCCGAAGCGCGTCCCCCACGCCCTCCGGGGCCACCCGGGTGGCCGGCACGCCGAAGGATTCCGCGAGCTTCACGAAGTCCGGCCTGGCAAGTTCGGTGGCCGTGGCCTTGCCGAATGCACCCACCATGTACTCGCGCAGGATCCCGTAGCCGCCGTCATCCACAATCAGCCAGGTGACCGGCACGTTGTGCTGCCGGGCAGTGGCCAGTTCCGCAATGGAGTACATGGACGAACCGTCCCCGGAGACGGCCAGCACCCGGCCCGGCTTGCCCACAGTCGCCAGGCCAACCGCTGCACCAATGGCCCCGGGGAACGCATAGCCCAGGCCGCCGGCGCCCTGGGCTGAGTGGAACTGCCCTTCACGGGCATCCCAACAGGACCAGCCCCAGTAGGCGGCGATGGTCATGTCCCAGAACGTCTGCATGTCCGCCGGCACGGCGTCGCGGATATCGGCCATGAACCTCAGTTCCTTGGCCAGGTCCTGCGATTCCAGGCGGGCGCGGACCTTGGCCAGCGACTCCTTGACCAGCTCTTCCGGGGTGCTGCCGTGCCAGTCCGGCATGGTTGCCCTGCCGGTTTCGAGCGCTGCGTCCAGGGCAGCCAGCGCCTGGCCCGCGTCGGCGCGGATCCCCAAGCCTGGCCGGTTGGACTCGAGCACCCGGGGTTCGGCGTCGATCTGGATGATCCTGCCGCGCGGTTCGAAGGTGAAGTAGTTGGAGGTGACCTCGCCCAGGGACGACCCGATGACCACCAGGACGTCCGCATCTTCCAGGAGGTCGGTCATATACCGGTCCTCGATCCAGGACTGCAGGGACAGCCCATGGTTCCAGGGAAACGCACCGTTGCCGCCAGGAGTGCAGATCACCGGGGCGTGCAGCTTCTCGGCAATGGACAACAAGGACTTCTCGGCCTTGCCCCGCCGGGTTCCGCCGCCGGCGATGATGGCCGGGCGCTTGGCTGATTCCAGCCACTTCACGGCCTCGCGCACCAATTCGATCCGCGGCGGATTGTCAGCCGCCTCGGCCAAAGCGTCCTCCACTGGCGGGACCATGATCGGATCCAGCAGGACGTTCTGCGGAATTTCGAGCCACACGGGGCCTTGCGGGGAGGAGATGGCCTCGGTCCAGGCGTCCTGGATGGCCGACGGGATGCCTGAGGCATGCTGGATCAGCCGCTGGCTCTTGGTGACGTTGGCCGCGGAGGCCTTCTGGTCATCGAGCTGGTGGAGCATGCCCTTGCGCCGGGCCCCGAGTCCTTCCAACGGAATCTGGCTGGCCACCACCACCATGGGCACGCCCGTGGCGTAGGCCTCCTGCAGTCCGGCCAGGGACGTCAGTGCGCCGGGGCCGGTGGACAGGAACAGCACGCCGACTTCGCCGGCGGCGCGGGAGTACCCGTCCGCGGCAAAGGCGCTGTTGTTCTCCACGCGGGACGAGACGAAGTGCAGGTTGCCGCGGCCCATGGCATCGAAGAGGCCGAGGGCGTGCTGGCCCGGGATGCCGAACACGGTTTTGGCGCCCAGCGCTTCGAGGGTTTCGACGACGAGGTCGCCGCCGTTGCGGACGCTGCTTTCCAGTGCCGGCGTCGCCTGGGCGATTTCCGTCACGGCGCTACTCCTTGGTGGCGGCAGCGAAGCCGGCGGGGCGTCGGGCTTCCTGTCCGAGCGCCTGGGCCGCATATCCGGTATCGGCGCCAAAACGGCTTCCGGGAGCCGCGTTGTCCGCCATGAGGGTCACCAGCTCATACGCGACGTGGCTGGCGGCAACGCCCGTGATCTCGGCGTGGTCATAGGCAGGAGAAACTTCGACGACGTCCGCGCCCACCAGGTTCATACCCCGGAAGCCGCGGATGATCTCCAGGAGTTCGCGGCTGGTGATGCCGCCCGCTTCGGGGGTGCCGGTGCCGGGGGCGTGGGCCGGGTCCAGGACGTCTATGTCCACCGAAATGTAGAGCGGCCGGTTGCCGATCCGGTCACGGACCTTGGCCACGGTCTCGAGCACGCCCTGGTAGTAGACGTCAGCGGAGGTGACGATGCCGAACCCGAAGCGGTGGTCGTCGTCGAGGTCCTTCTTTCCGTACAGCGGGCCGCGGGTGCCGATGTGGCTGATGGCTTCGGTGTCCAGGATGCCTTCCTCCACTGCCCGGCGGAAGGGCGTGCCGTGGGTGTATTCGGCGCCGAAGTAGGTATCCCACGTGTCCAGGTGGGCGTCGAAGTGCAGCATGGCAATGGGTTCGCCGGCACGTTCGGCGGCGGCGCGCAGCAGCGGCAGGGCGATGGTATGGTCGCCACCCAGGGTCAGCAGCTTGCTCCCGCGGGCCGTGAGGTCCAGGGCGTTCTGCTGGATGGTCTCAATGGCTTCGTTGATGTTAAACGGGTTGACCGCCATGTCCCCGGCATCGGCCACCTGGATGTTCTCGAACGGGCTGACATCCCACGCCGGGTTGTAGGGGCGCAGCAGGCGGCTGGCCTCGCGGACATGGTTCGCGCCGAAGCGCGCGCCCGGGCGGTAGGAAACCCCCGAGTCGAACGGCACACCCACCACCGTTACGTCAGCCTTGGCCACCTGGTCCAGCCGTGGGAGGCGGGCATAGGTGGCAGCCCCGGCATAGCGGGGAATCCGGGATGAATCGATGGGGCCAAGGTTGCCGTTGGCTTCAATGCGCAGCTCTTCCAATGGAGGCCTCTCCTTCGAGGAGTTGGGGACTTCTGTGACTGCCATCATACACCGCGGTTTTCTAATGGGCATCGGTTGTTTACCTAGTTACGTAGTTCTGCGCATTCCTGCCCACTTACTCCCCGGCCATGGATAGGTACGCTCCTGGCATCCGCGTGGTTCCGGCACTACTCCTCACAAGGGCCATAGGTAACTGGGCAGGAACGCCCACCCCGAGTCGCGGCTTACCCACATAGGCCTGGACCCGGGTTCCACTCATGCAACCGAGACCTTCCAATGACCCCATGGACATCCTCGAATACCTGCACACGTGCGGCGGCGTAGCCCGGTCCCGCCAACTCCTGGACGCGGGTTTCCGGCGCCGGGAACTCGTTGAACTCACTGAACGGGGCGCTACCCAGCCCCGCCGCGGCATCTTCGCCCTCCCTGAATGCGACAAGGGACTCCTCGCCGCAGTACTGAACAACGGTCGACTGACCTGCGCCAGCGCCGCCGGCCACTACGGCCTCTGGCTGCGGGAGGCTCCGCCACAGCCCCATTTGGCCTGCGCCCACGGCCACGGCAGTGGGTTTATCCGACACCGCACCGTGAGGTTCCCGGGACACCCGTCCTTGCCGCTGGCAGCCGTGGAGGATGTGGCACTGCATGCTCTGGGTTGCCTGCCGCCTCCGGCATCCGCCGCGGTGGCAACTTCAGCGATCAGGCTTCACAGCGTGCCCCGAGCTGCTGGCGTCCCAGTTGCAGGCGGACCGCTCCGGCACCGCGCGCCGCATCCTGCGCGAACTCGACGTGCGCGCAGAGTCAATCGTGGAGGTTGATGCGCAGCACCTGTTCCGCGCCCACGGAATCGCCTACGACACCCAGGTGTTCCTGCCGGGAATCGGCCGCGTGGATTTCCTGCTGGATGGGTTCTTGATCGTGGAGATCGACGGCTTTGCCTACCACTCGAAGCGTGCGGACATGCTCCGCGACCGGGAGCGAAACAACGCATCCGCCGTCAGCGGCTACACAGTCCTTCGCTACATGCCGGAGCATGTCTGGTTCGATTCCAGCCGGGTAATAACGGAAATCAAGACCGTCCTGGCAGCAGGGCCACGCAATCCGAACCGGTGACCATGCCGTCCAGCCCAGTTACACCCGCCCCAGGGTGCCCCGCTCCAGCACATTCCGCGGAAACGGTCAGCTGCCAAGTGGACGGCAAGAGGTAACTGGGCAGGAGCGCACGGAAGATTACCTGCTCGCGGCGGGCACCAGGACCCAGAGCACCTCGACCGGCTTGTCCGTGGGATTGACCCAGGTGTGGGGCTCCCGCCCCGGGAAGGTAACGGTATCGCCGGTATCGAGGTCGTATTCCTCGTTGGTGAGGATCAGCTTGATGGATCCTTTGATGACGTGCAGGACATCCACGTCGCAATCCACTGCGTACAGCTCGGATTCGCCGCGGCCGTGCGGCTCGATCACGGCCTGGATGATCTGGACTCGGCGCTCCGAGCGGGCCGTCAAAAGCCGCTCCACGATGCCCTGGCCGCCAAGCGAGATCCGCGGCCCGTCATTGCGTTTGGTGAGATGGGTTTCCGGCGCCACGAAGAGGTCCCCAATGGAGATGGAGAGCACCTGGCACAGCGTCACCAGGGAAGCGACGGATGGTGAAGTCAGGTCCCGCTCCACCCGGCTAAGGAATCCCTTGGTCAACCCGGTGGCATCTGCAACCTGCTCGATGGTGAGCCGCTGGGACTGCCTGGCGGCCCGGATCCTGGAGCCAATGGCAACGGGAACATTGCTCGGCTCAACTGGCAGTGCCTTCATCTACGAACCTTTCACGGCCGGCAGCCCGGCTCCACTCTCGAGCCATACTAATGGGCGCCGCTTTTGTGACGTGCGGACGCCACACACCCGGGGTTCCATCCGGACCTCCTTGACTGTCACCCACATCACACCCTAGTCTTTGGAAACTCCTGTTGCCTATAAGGCAATTACAGGTCCTCTCCGTATTCGTCCGCGGCGGTTCCGGGCGTCCCGCCCCCGGTCCTCACACCCGGCCCCAACAGCTCCAAGGAGCCATTTATGGATGCAAGTGCCATCAACATCGCCATCGTGGTGGTGTACCTCCTCGCAATGCTGGCCTTCGGCTGGTGGGGCAAGTCCCGCACCAGGAACAACAGTGACTTCCTGGTGGCCGGCCGCCGCCTGGGCCCGTTCCTCTATACCGGCACCATGGCCGCCGTCGTCCTGGGCGGCGCGTCCACGGTGGGCGGCGTTGGGCTGGGCTACAAATTCGGCATCTCGGGGATGTGGCTGGTTGTGGCCATCGGCGCCGGCGTCCTGCTCCTGAGCCTTCTCTTTGCCGGCACCATCCAGAAGCTGAAGATCTACACGGTGTCCCAAATGCTCACCCTCCGCTACGGCAGCAGGGCCACCGAGGCGTCCGGCATTGTGATGCTCGCCTACACCCTGATGCTCTGCGCCACGTCCACCGGTGCTTACGCCACCATCTTCGTCGTCCTGTTCGGCTGGGACCGGGCGCTGGCCATCGCGGTGGGCGGTGCCATCGTGCTGGTGTACTCCACGATCGGCGGCATGTGGTCCATCACGCTGGCGGACCAGGTCCAGTTCGTCATCAAAACGGTGGGCATCTTCTTCCTGATGCTGCCCTTCACGCTGAACGCCTCGGGCGGCCTGGACGGCATCCGCAGCCGCGTCGACGCCAGCTTCTTCCAGATCGACGGCATCGGCGTCCAGACGATCATCACCTACTTCGTGGTGTACACCCTGGGCCTGCTGATCGGCCAGGACATCTGGCAGCGCGTGTTTACCGCCAAGACGCCCAGGGTGGCCAAATGGGGCGGTTCGACGGCCGGCCTCTACTGCATCCTCTATGGTGCCGCCGGCGCGATGATCGGCCTGGGAGCCCGCGTGGCGCTGCCCGCCATCGACGTGAAGGCCCTGGGCAAGGACGTCGTTTACGCGGAGGTTGCCACCAACCTGCTGCCCATCGGAATCGGCGGCCTGGTGCTCGCCGCCGCCGTCGCCGCCATGATGTCCACCGCCTCCGGCGCCCTGATCGCCGCCGCCACGGTGGCCCGCGCCGACGTTGTGCCCTTCGTTGCCGGCTGGTTTGGCAAGACCATCAACACCGACGACTCCGACAACCCCGAGCACGACGTCAAGGCCAACCGCGTCTGGGTCCTTGGCCTGGGTGTTGTGGCAATCGTCATCGCCATCGTCACCAAGGACGTTGTTGCAGCACTGACCATCGCCTACGACATCCTGGTGGGCGGCCTGCTGGTCGCGATCCTCGGCGGCCTCGTGTGGAAGCGCGGAACCGGCATCGCCGCCGCTGCGTCAATGGCCGTCGGCTCCGTCATCACCCTTGGCACCATGATCATCCTTGAGATCAATGCCGAGGTCCCGCTGGACGGCATCTACGCCAACGAACCCATCTACTACGGCCTGCTGGCCTCCGCCGCGGTATACGTCGCCGCCTCCCTGCTCACGCGCCCAACTGATCCCGCCGTCATGCGCGCCTGGCAGCGCCGCGTCGCAGGGCAGGAGCAGGAAGGGACGCCCGAGGAAGTCCTCGCCGGCCGCTGACCGGCAGGCTGAAAGTACGACGCCGGCACCTCCTCCCGCCCACAGGCGGAAGGAGGTGCCGGCGTCGTCAGTCCTACTCCCCCGTGTCGCGCCCGTCGTCATCCAGCGGGACCTCCCGGTCCTCGGCGTCGACGACGACCGGCGCCGGCTGGACCACCGGTTCTTCCTGGTCGATGAACCCGTCCTCCGAGTCCCAGTCCGCGTCGTCTACCGGTGCATCCTCGGCGTAATCGTAGGCGGGATCCGCTTCGACGGCGTCCAGGTGCGGCATGTCCGGGTGCTGTCCGGTGGTGCTCATGATTCAACCTCCGTATGTTCGCCTGACGTGCTCTTTCAGGTAGGGCGCAGCCTGCGCCACACCTTCATCACAGCACCGCCCGGGCAGACGGGTCAATAGCCGCCGCGGTGCCTGGAAGGGCCCTCCGCGGATGCCAAGCGAAACGGTTTTTTGAGGTCAGCCGAAACTTTCCAGCGAGGTTTGCCAGCCAAAAAACCGCGGAAATCCGCAGTAGGCTGGCAGGGCAAAGGCGCGAGTACATGCCCTTTCCAGCCCAGGAGTTCCAGTGTCGCAGCACGCCCAGTCCCATTCCCACGCCACGCCCCCGGAGGCCGGCGGCGCTGGCCAGCCCTCGCCGTCGAACATAAAGCGGTGGCGCCAGTACCTGGCCGACGAGCGCGCCGAAGCCGCCGTCTACCGGGACCTGGCCCAGAACCGCGAAGGTGAGGAACGGTCCATCCTCCTGGCCCTGGCCGAAGCCGAAGGCCGGCACGAAGCCCACTGGCTCGCACTGCTCGGCGAGCACGCCGGCAAGCCGAAAAGGGCCTCCGCCCGCAGCCGGTTCCTCGGGTTCCTGGCCCGGCATTTCGGCTCCGTCTTCGTCCTGGCCCTGGCCCAGCGCGCCGAGGGCCGCTCCCCCTACGCCAAGGACCCGAACGCCACCCCGGCGATGGCCGCCGATGAACAGATCCATGAGGAAGTGGTCCGGGGCCTGGCCACCCGCGGCCGCAACCGCCTGGCCGGGACCTTCCGCGCCGCAGTTTTCGGCGCAAATGACGGCTTGGTCAGCAACCTCTCCCTGGTGATGGGCATGGCTGCCTCCGGCGTGGCCTCCAGTGTGGTGCTGCTCAGCGGCATCGCCGGGCTCCTTGCGGGCGCCATGTCCATGGGCGCGGGGGAATTCATTTCCGTCCGTTCCCAGCGGGAACTGCTGGCCGCCACCCGGCCCACCCAGGTCACACTGGCGGCCGCGCCCCAGCTTGACCTCGAACACAACGAACTGCTCCTGGTGTATTTGGCCCGCGGGATGTCCCGGGAAGCGGCCGAACACCGGGTGGCCGAACGCATGGGGCTGCTGCCTTGCGACTGCGATCCCAGCCTGTCCCTGCAGCCGGACCTGCCCGAGGAAGAGGACCAGCACGAGGCGGTGGGTACGGCCTGGGGTGCGGCGCTGTCCAGCTTCTGCTTCTTCGCCTCCGGCGCCATCGTCCCCATCCTGCCGTTCCTGTTCGGCCTGACCGGCGTTGCGGCCCTGGTGGTGGCGGGCTCCCTGGTGGGCATCGCACTCCTGGCGACCGGCGCCGCCGTCGGCCTGCTGTCCGGCACGTCCCCGCTGACCCGCGGCCTGCGGCAGCTTGCCATCGGCCTGGGCGCGGCCGCCATCACGTACCTCCTGGGCCTGCTCTTCGGCACGGCGGTCGGCTAGCACCAGGCAGAGGACACTTCGTGGAGGTCCTCCGGCAGCGTTCAGCGTTGGCGGAGGACCTCCACCGCTTCCTCCACTGTGTCCACGAGGTGGATGTAGTCCGCCATGGCACGGCCGGCGGCCAGGCTGCGGAGCATGGGCCAGGCCGGGTACTCCTGTTCCCAGTGCCGCCGCCCCACCAGCACCATGGGGGCCACCTTCTCGCGGGCGCCGTAGTAGTTCTCGCAGGCGTCCTGGAAGATCTCCTGGACGGTGCCGGCAGCTCCCGGCAGGAACACGATTCCGCCTTGGCACAGTTCCAGCAGGATGGCCTCGCGGATGGCGTTGGCGAAGTACTTGGCGATGTGCGTGGCGAAGAAGTTGGGCGGTTCGTGCCCGTAGAACCAGGTGGGGATCCCCAGCGACGGGGTCCCGTCCGGATGGCGTTCGACGACGGCTGCCGCGGCGCGTGCCCACGCCGACACCGAGGGACGGAAGCCGGGAACAGCGGCGAGCGTGGCCAGCGCTCCCTGCACGTCGCCGTCGGACGCCTTGCTGAGGTACGCCCCCATGTTGGCCGCCTCCATGGCACCCGGTCCGCCGCCCGTGGCCACCGAATGGCCCTCGAGGGCCAGCAGCCTCCCCAGCCGCGCCGCCTCCGCGAACTCCCGGCTGCCGCGCGGCGCCGCGTGGCCGCCCATTACGCCGACGATGGACCGGCGGGTCCACGTCCCGGAGCGGGTCAGTTCGTCCAGCGCATCCCCGATGGCATGGTCGTGCAGGGCAGAGGCCAGGGTTGAATCGACGCGGTGGCGCTGGCCGGGCTGGATGCTCCAGTGGTAGATCCGGGCGTCCGGAAGCTCCTCGTAGGGCGAGCTTTCCAGTCCGGCGTATAGCTCGGCCGGGGAATACAGCGACGCACGGTAGGGGTCGAAGGGGACACCCTCCAGGCGCGGGAAGATCAGGGCACCCCGGCTGCGGAGGTTGGCTTCCATGCCGTCATCGAAGATGCAGCCCAGGAACATGGCGCCTGCAACACTGACGTTCTTGAGTGCCGCCGACCGGCCCCGCAGGTCAAGTGACTGGGCGTGCCAGCCATGCAGGTCCACGGCACCGCCTGCCACCAGGCGATCAAAGCTGGCCAGGTCCTGGACCTCGAGGTTGCGGGGGCGGGGACCAAGGCTGCCGGCGAAATTCATGGTTCCCCCGCGATGCAGGTCGGCGCTGTCCGGATCATGGGGCCAGCCTAAGCCACCACACAAAAGAGCGGGGGCCGGACCGCGCCTGTCCGGTTGATGCCGGACGGACTGGGTCCACCCCCGCCGCTGTTGGCGTGCGGTGCCTGAGCAAGCGCCGCTAAGCCGTGACCCTTGCCGGGGCTTCGCCGTCGCGGAAGTGCGCTTCGAGGTCCTCGAGCGAGTGGCCCTTGGTCTCCGGCACGAACTTGATGACAAACGCCAGGGAGGCCAGGTTGACCAGAACGAAGAGGCCGAACGTGCCCGTGGATCCCAGGGCATTGACCACGATGGGGAACAGGAAGGAGATGGCGGCGTTCACGGTCCAGAGTGCGAAGACCGCGATGCCCATGGCGAAGCCGCGGATGGCCAGCGGGAACATTTCGGAGAGCAGGAGCCAGACGCAGGTGCCGATGAAGCATTGCACGAAGGCGACGAACAGCATCATCGCGGCCAGGATGGTGTAGCTGGCAAGGTCGGACTGCGGGAGCAGGAAGACGATGGCCAGCAGGGCCTGGGAACCGACTACTCCGGAGAAGCCGATGACCAGCATCCGGCGGCGGCCAACAAAGCCAAGCAGCCAGATGCCCAGGATGGTCATGAGCACTGAGGTGACGCCGACGCCGATGGTGGCCACGAGCGATGCGCTGACGCCGAGCCCGCTCTTTTCCAGGATGGTGGGCGCGTAGTAGTTCACGGTGTTGATGCCGGTGGCCTGCTGGACCGTGGCCAGGCCGATGCCGATCCAGAGCAGCCGGCGCATCCAGGGGTTGTTGCGGAGGTCGCGGAGGGCGTGGCCGCGTTCTTCCTTGGCGGTGCGTGCTGCCAAGGCAATCTCTTCGAATTCGGCGGCCGCCTCTTCCGGGCTGCGGCTTAGGTTGAGGACGCGCCGGCTGTCTTCCAGGCGGCCGCGGATGGCGTACCAGCGCGGGGATTCGGGAAGCAGAAGCATGCCGGCGAGCAGTGCGAGTGCAGGGACGGAGGCGATGCCCAGCATGCTGCGCCAGACCTCGTTGTCGTGGATGAGGGCGTCGAGGAGGGCGTTGATGGCGAAAGCGAGCATCTGGCCGGTGACGATCATGAGTTCATTGATGGTCACCATGCGGCCACGGAGGTGGGCGGGAGCCATCTCGGCCAGGTACAGGGGGCAGGTTACGGCAGCGGCGCCCACGCCGAGGCCCAGGACGATGCGGGCGGCAATCATGAAGGTCACATTTGGCGCGAGCGCGCAGCCCATGGCGCCGAGCAGGAACAGGAGGGCGCAGACCAGCAGGGAGCCGCGGCGGCCCAGCTTGTCCGCCATGCGCCCGCCTGTGAGGGCGCCGACGGCGGCACCCGGGAAGAGCAGGGCGCTCACCACGGTTGCTTCCTCGACGGCGCTCATGTTGAGGGAGTCGTTCATGTACAGCAGGGCGCCGGAGATCACGCCGGTGTCGTACCCAAAGAGCAGGCCGCCCAGGGTGGAGATCACCGTAAGCCGGGCAAGGTATCCGCGGCGCCTGCTGCCAGTGGCGCCCATTGTTTGTTTCTGCAACAGCATTGTTGCCTCTCAAATTCTCTCGGGGACCGGAAGACCGGTCGGGGAATGTGATGCGTGCCACTAAGATTAGAGCGCTCTAATCGGTGCCGTCAATACAAAGTCCTAATGTCAGCACAATTTAATTCTGCGCCCTCTTCTCAACCTCCGGCCGGCGCCGCCCTTGACCCTTCAGGCCCGCCTGCTACGATCATGGAAGAAACTATGTCCTATCAAGCGAACATATAGCGCCAAAGGATCCACCGGCGCAGCCTCCAGACCGGAGGGCGCCCACACCGAAGACGAGGGAACGCACCGTGGCGAACAACCTGGGACTCAACATTGACCGTTCCTCCCCCGTGCCCCTGTACCACCAGGTGGTCCAGGGCATCGAAGCCGCGATCTACAGCGGAGTACTGGAGCCCGGCAGCAGGCTGGACAACGAGATCGACCTCGCCGCCCAGCTCAACCTTTCCCGGCCCACCATGCGCAAGGCGATGGATGAGCTGGTCCGCTCCGGCCTGCTGGTCCGCAAACGGGGCGTGGGAACCCAGGTGGTCTCGAGCCAGGTCCGGCGCCCGCTGGAGCTTTCCAGCCTCTACGACGACCTCACCAACAACGGCAAGAAACCCACCACGGAGGTGCTGAGTTTCTCGCACCTGGAGGCGGATGACGCCACGAGCGCCACCCTGCAGCTTCCCGCAGGCGCGAAGGTGTACCACTTCACCCGGCTGCGGAGGGTGGGCGGCAAGCCCTTGGCCCTCATGGAGAACTGGGTGCGCGACGACATAGCGGAGATGGACGAGGCCATGCTCAAGGCCGAGGGCCTCTATTCGATCCTTCGCCGCGGGGGCGTGAACTTCCGGCTGGCCACCCAGCGCATCGGCGCCATGACCGCCAATGACTACCAGGCCTCCATGCTGGACACCCACGAGGGTTCGGCCCTGGTCACCATGGAACGTACGGCCGTGGACGATACCGGCCGCCGGGTCGAAACCGGCCAGCACGTCTACCGCGCCGATTCCTACAGCTTTGAAATGACACTCGTACAGCGATAATCCAAGGAGCCATCTCCATGACCAACTGGGTCTACCCCCTGGGCACCGCCACCGACGGCCCCTGGGACGTGTCCATCGGAACCTCCGATTCCGCCCTGTCCGTGGACGGCTGGGCACACACGGGACTGAAGGTGGCCACCCTGGCCGCGGGCGCCGTCGTCGAACTTCCCGCCGCGGACGAGGAACGCATCGTGGTGCCGCTCAATGGGTCCTTCAACGTCACGGTCAACGGCACGGACTACCCGCTTGCGGGACGCGCTTCAGTGTTCTCCGGCCCGACGGATGTGCTCTATTCCGGCACCGGCCGGGCTGTCAGCATCAGCTCGGCCGACGGCGGCAGGGTGGCGGTTGCCACCGCACCGGCCCAGGCCTCCTACCCCACCAGGCTGGTGTCCGCCGCGGAAACCCCGGTGGAGCTGCGCGGCGCGGGCAACTGCTCGCGCCAAGTCCACAATTTTGGCACCCCTGCCGCGCTGGAGGCGGACCGCTTCATCGTCTGCGAAGTCCTCACCCCCGCCGGCAACTGGTCCTCCTACCCGCCGCATAAGCATGACGAGGAAAAGGACGGCGAGACCTCCCTCGAGGAGATCTACTACTTCGAAACGCAGGTGGGAGCAGCATCCGGTGCACCTGCCGACGCCGACGCGATCGGATACCAGCGTGTCTACGCCTCCGATGAGCGCCCCATCGACGTGTCCGCCGAAGTACGGACCGGGGACGTGGTCCTGGTCCCTTACGGCTGGCACGGCCCGGCCATGGCCGCACCGGGATACGACCTCTACTACCTCAACGTCATGGCCGGCCCCGGGCCGGTACGGGAGTGGCTGATCAGCGACGACCCGCACCACGGCTGGGTCCGGCAGACGTGGGAGACCCAGAACATCGACCCCCGGCTGCCGTTCGGCGCGTAACCCCAGGCAGGCCGCCACGGACTGGCATAGTGGAGTTCCGTGAAACAGACTTCCCCTTCCCCGCGCTCGGTGACCATGGAAGACGTGGCGCGCGAGGCCGGGGTGAGCCGCGCCCTGGTGTCGCTGGTGATGCGCGATTCCCCCAAGGTGTCGCAGGCAAAGCGGACGGCGGTGCTGGAAAGCGCCGCCGCCCTGGGCTACTCCCCCAACAGGCTGGCCAGCCGCCTGGCGAGCCACCGCACCAACACGCTGGGCGTCTTGTTCCTCGACCTGCACAACTCCGTCTTCGCCGATATCTACGACGGCATCACCGCAGGCCTGGCGGGCAGCGGCAACCAGCTGATGGTCGCCGTCGGCTCGGCTGACCCCGCAACCGAGCTGGAAGCCGTCCGCTCCTTCGTGGACCTTCGCGTGGACGGCGTGCTGCTGGCCGGCTACACCGGCAGCTCGGCGGAACTGGCCGGAGCGCTGCGCGGGACGCCCGCCGTCGTCATCACCCGGGAGCTGGAAGCCGACGGCGTGGATTCGGTCCTGACCGACGACTTCCGTTCCGGGTCGCTCGCCGTGGAGCACCTGTACCGCCTGGGGCACCGGCGGATCGCGCACGTGGACATCTCCGAATGGCTCCCCTATACGGAACGGCGGGAGGGCTACCTGCACGCCATGGAACAGTTCGGGCTGGAGCCGCAACTGGTCCACAGCGACATGACCGAACGCGGCGGCCGCTCAGTAATGGAGCAGTTCCTGGACTCGGGCGCCGCCCTCCCCACGGCGGTCTTTGCCCACAATGACCTCACCGCCATTGGCATCATGGAAGCGCTGGCGTCCCGGGGGCTGTCCGTCCCGCGCGACATGGCGATCGTTGGCTGCGACAACATCGAGGTGGGCGCCTCACCGCTGATCGGCCTGACGTCCATTGACCAGCATGCCGGGCAGCTCGGCCGGCTGGCGGCTCAGGCCATGCTGGAGCGGATCGCCGGGACGGCCGGACCAGCCGTGACCCGGAAGCTTGAACCCGCCCTGATGGTGCGCCGCTCGTCCGACCCCTCCGCCTAGCGGCTGACCAGTTCCTCCACAGCCGGCGCGCGGTCTTCGCCGCGCTGTTCGCTCCGCCTGGCGGCTGCCGCGGCGAACGCCATGACGGCGAGGCCCGCAAGGGTGATGGCAGCGCCGGCCCAGATGGGCGAGGTGTAGCCGAACCCGGCGGTGATGGTGACGCCGCCCAGCCAGGCGCCCAGGGCGTTGCCAACGTTGAAGGCACCGATGTTGGCACCGGAGGCAAGGGTGGGAGCACCGGAAGCGTACTTCATGACCCGCATCTGCAGGCCCGGGACGGTGGCAAAACCGAAGCCGCCCATGAGCACCAAAGAGATGACCGTCAGGACAGGATTGGCGGCCGTGAGGGCAAACGCCACCAGGACCACCGCCAGGACGGCCAGCACCACCAGGAGCGTCCGGTCCACGTTGCGGTCGGCAGCCTTACCGCCCACGGTGTTGCCTGCGAAGAGGCCCACGCCGAAGACAATGAGCAGCCACGGCAGGGTGGAGGCCGCGAAGCCGGAGACCTCCGTGAGGGTGTAGGCGATGTAGGTGAACGCACCGAACATGCCGCCGAAGCCCAGGATGGTCACCACAATGGAGAGCCAGACCTGCCCGGAGCGGAACGCGCGGAGTTCGGAACGGAGGCTGCCTGCTTTTTCCGCTTCACCGGCGGACTTCGGAACGAGCGCCAGGATGCCGGCGAGCGCGGCGACGCCGATGACGGTGATGGCCCAGAAGGTGGCGCGCCACCCGGCAGCCTGGCCCAGCAGCGTTCCAAACGGTACGCCCAGGACGTTGGCCGCCGTCAGCCCGGTGAACATCAGGGCGATCGCACCAGCCTTCTTGCTGGGCGGCACCATCCCGGCCGCCACCACGGCCCCGATTCCAAAGAAGGCACCGTGCGAAAGGGCGGCGATGACGCGGCCCAGCATCATGGCCCAGTAGCCGTCCGCCGTGGCGGAAAGCAGGTTCCCGGCAATGAACAGGACCAGCAGGGCCGCCAGCACGGGCTTGCGCTGGAAACGGGTGACGGCTGCGGTCAGGCCCAGCGCTCCCACCACCACGGAGAGTGCGTAGCCGGAGATGAACCAGCCGGCGGAGGCCTCGCTGACCCCAAAATCGGTTGCCACCTGCGGAAGGAGGCCGGCGATCACGAATTCCGTGAGTCCAATGCCAAACCCACCCAGGGCGAGTGCTATCAGGCCAACAGGCATGAGGATGCTCCTTTTGAGCTGTTCGTGGTTGTTCCCGAGGCGGGAAGGCGCCTAAGATAGTTGCAGGCGCGGTATTTATTGTTGCACATGCAAATATGCCGCGCAAGCAACTATTTATGACCGCAGCAATGGGCGGCGTCTTCCGCCGTCTTCGAAGGAGCAACCATGGGCATCAAGGACGACGCCGTTGAGGTCCGCGCCCAGGGCTGGCGCACCCTGGCGGCCCTGCACGGGTTGATCGAAAACGAACTGGAACGCAGCCTCCAGGCCGAGTCGAAGCTGTCCGTGGTGGAGTACACAGTGCTCGATGCCCTGAGCCGGCAGGACGGCTGGCACATGCGGATGCAGCAGCTAGCGCGCGCCACGGCGCTCAGCCCCAGCGCCACCACCCGGCTGGTGAACCGGCTGGAAGACCGGGGCCTGCTGACCCGCATCCTGTGCGACGACGACCGGCGCGGGATCTACACCGAGTTGACTTCCAGCGGGAACAGCTTGCTCGCGGAAGCGCGGCCGGTCCACGACGCCACTCTGGAACGCGCCCTCGATGAGGCCACGGCCATCCCGGAGTTGGCACCGCTGGTGGATGCGCTGCCGCGGCTCCACGCGCGCGCCTAGGACGCCGCATCACTCTCGCAACAGTGCCCCCCTTGAGGGTACTCAAGGGGGCACTGCTCTAGTTGGTGGGACCTGCCGGGTCCCCAGCTCAGGAAACCTGCGCGGCGGCCGCCTCTGCCCTGCCGCCTGCGACGTTCTTGAAGTAGTGCTCCAGGTCTTCAAGGCTCTTGTCCTTGGTCTCCGGAACGTATTTCGCCGCGAAGGCAATCGCCCCCACGCCAAGGACTGCGAACACGAAGAACGTGTTGGAGATGCCGATGGCGGCCAGCAGCTGCGGGAACCCGAATCCGATCAGGAAGTTGACGATCCACAGCAGGAAGGCCGACGCCCCCATGCCCAGGCCGCGGATCTTCAGCGGGAAGATTTCCGAGAGCATCAGCCACGTCACCGGCGAAATGGCGCCCTGCTGGAACGCCAGGAACGTCACGGTGAGGGCCAGGATGACGAAGCCGCGGGCGGAACCTTCCGGCAGGATCAGTGAGAAGAAACCGATCAGCAGCAGCGCCGTGGTGGTTCCCACCTGGCCGGTGATAAGCATCCTGCGGCGCCCCACCTTGCCCAGCAGCCAGATCCCGACGAACGTGGCCAGCACCGAGATGACCCCGTTGGCGATGTTAGCGGTGAGGGCAGCTTCCCGGCCGAAACCGGACTGCGAAAGGATCTGGGTGCCGTAGTACATGATCGAGTTGACGCCGGTGATCTGCTGGATCACCGCAAGGCCCAGGCCCACCACGAAGATCCTGCGAAGCCACGGGATGCCCAGGTCCTTCCATGAACCCATCTTGGACTTGTAGTCCTCCACGGCCATGGCCTTGACTTCCTCGAACTCCCTGCGGGCTTCCTCCTGCGACCGGATCCGCTGCAGTACGCTGAGCGTCTCGCCGAAGCTGCCGATGGAGGCCAGCCAGCGGGGACTCTCGGGCATGAAGTTCATCCCGATCCACAGCGCGATGGCCGGCAGGGTGGCGATGACCAGCATCCAGCGCCAAATGCCGTGCGATTCACCGAACGAGTTGCCCAGGTAGGCGTTGAAGATAAAGGCAAGCAGCTGTCCGGTGACGATCATGAGTTCGTTCTGGGTGACGATCCGGCCGCGCCGGTTGCTCGGCGATACCTCCGCCAGGTACACGGGAACCGTCACCGATGCCCCGCCCACGGCGAGTCCCAGGATGAACCGGGCGGCGATCATCACCTCGGTGTTGGGCGAGAACGTGCAGCCCAGCGTACCGAGCAGGAAGATGACGGCCAGCACCATGATCATCCTGCGCCTGCCGTTGCGGTCGGCGAGGCGTCCGCCGAACAGGGCACCAAAGGCTGCCCCGAAGAGCAGGGAGGACGTGACCAGCCCCTCGGTTAGCGGGGTCAGGCCCAGGTCCTCCTGCATGTACGGCAGGGCCCCGTTGATCACGCCGGTGTCGTAGCCGAACAGCAGGCCGCCGAAGGTGGAGATGATGGTGACCGTGCGCAGCGCGCGCTGGTGGTTGCCGGGGCGTGCGGCCTTGGCCGCGGGGGCAGGGGAACTCATAGGCTGACCTTCTGGACGTATTGCTTCATGGTGTCCAGTTGGTAGCGGGACACCTCGTCGGCGTGCTCGTCCTCGGCGAAGACGCTGGACACCATTACCGTATCCTCCCGGTCCAGGAAGCCGATTTCCTTCAGGCCGCCGAAGAACTCGTCCCAGTTCACGTCGCCGTCGCCGATCTTCAAATGCTGGTGGACGCGGACCGGGTTGCCCGGCGGATTGGTGATGTAGCGCAGTCCGTGGGAAGCGTGGTGGTCCATGGTGTCGGCCACGTGGACCAGGCGCAGCTTGTCCCCCGCGGCCCGCATGATGTCCAGCGGAGCGTTCTTCATGTGGAAGCTGTGAGAGGCCACGTAGACCATGCCCACGTTCTTGGAGTTCACGCCCCGGATTACGCGGATGGCGGCGAGGCCTTCCTCCACGAAGTCGTCCGGGTGCGGGTCGATCAGCAGGTCAATGCCTTCCCGCTCGATGATCGGGAGCAGTTCCTCCATGGAGCGGTAGAAGGCCCGCTCGGACTCCTCCGCTTTCTCCGGGCGGCCGCTGAACTCGGTGTTCATGGTGCTGACGCCCAGGTCCACGGCGATCTGGATGGCGCGCTTCCAGTAGCGGACGGCAGCTTCGCGGGCGTCCTCGTCGGGCCCGGACCAGCGCAACACCGGGAGGATGGAGGCGATTTCGATCCCCGCATCCTTGCAGGCCTTGCCCAGCTGGCCCACCAGTTCATCGTCCGCCTTGGGGTGGTTGTAGAACGGGATGAAGTCCGCGTGCGGG
Organism: Pseudarthrobacter sp. NPDC058119; assembly: GCF_042884655.1. Taxonomy (NCBI): domain Bacteria; kingdom Bacillati; phylum Actinomycetota; class Actinomycetes; order Micrococcales; family Micrococcaceae; genus Pseudarthrobacter; species Pseudarthrobacter sp. NPDC058119. Next base: position 68,438 of record NZ_JBHVTN010000012.1, on the reverse strand, counting down.
GTCAGCTGCATGTACTTGTAGCCGAGGTCCGCCACCACCTTGGGGAACTCCAGCAGGCTGTGCGAGTGGTGGAACGGGGTGGGGTCAAGTGCGATTTTCACGTAAACACTCCATTGTGGATCAGGAAGGGTGGAGACACGAAAGGGGACGGATGGCTCCGCCCCCTTTCCGGTCCTACTTGTAGAGGTCGGGCTTCGTCACCAGCTTCACGGCGACCTTTTCGCCGTTCTTCTGCGCTTCGACGCCTGCCTCGCAGCAGGCGGCGGTGGCGTACCCGTCCCAGGCGGACGGACCGCCGATGTCGCCCTTAAGCGCCGCGTCAACCCATGACTGGATTTCGACGTCGTATGCCGCGCCGAAACGCTCCTCGAAGCCGGGGGTGACATTGCCGCCCCAGCGGCCGGAGCTGCGGGTGTATGGGCCCTTGTCGCCGCCGATGCTGACGATGCCGTCCTCGAAGGACGCCTGGGTGGCCACCTCATAGCCGAACTTGGCGTTGACGTAGATTTCGACGTCGGCCAGGACACCTGACTCGGTCTCCAGCAGGACGTGCTGGGGGTCGTGCTGGCCGGACGGCGCGTTCTTGGTGGCCTTGCCCAGGCGGACCTGGACGCTGGTGATTTCCTCGCCGGTGAAGAACCGGATGGCATCGAACTCGTGCACCACGGAGTCGTTGATGAGCATCTCGTTGGTGAAGCCCTCCGGGGTGCTCGGGTTGCGGTGCTGGTGGTGCAGCATCAGCAGTTCGCCCAGTTCGTGGTTGCGGATGATCGAACCCAGGGTGGCGTATTCGGCGTCAAAGCGGCGCATGAAGCCCACCTGGATGCGCTTGCGGCCCAACGCCACCTCCGCTTCAACGATCTTCAAAGAGGATTCGGCGTCCGGGGTGAGGGGCTTTTCGCAGAGGATCGGGATGTCCCTGGCGAGGGCCTTGAGGAGGATGTCCTCGTGCAGGAAGCCGGGGGTGGCGATCAGGACGGCGTTGACGTCGCCGTTGTTGAGGGCCTCGTCGGCGTCGGCCAGAGCGACCGCGCCCGGGATGCCTTCGATGGCGGCCTGGGCGCGGGCGAGGTCGACGTCCACGACGGCGGCCACCTCGGCTCCGTGGATGCGCTTGCTGAGGCGCTGGATGTGGTCGGCGCCCATGCGGCCGGCGCCGATGACGGCGACGCGGAGGTTTTCAGTCATTGTTCTGTCCTTTGGGTCTGTGTGTCGGGGTTAGCTGACGGCGGTGCGGGAACCGCAGGACAGCAGGTAGTTGCGGGTGCGCTTGGCAATCGGCATGGGAACGTCGAAGGCCACGGGGTACATGTCCTGCTCCACGATGCCGAAGATGGGCCGGTCCAGCGCTTCCACGGCTTCGATGACAGCGCGCAGGTCGGGGAGGCCGTTGGGCGGTTCGGTCATGACGCCGGCCAGGTTGGCTGCTGCCCACGTCATGTTCTCCTCGTTGACTTGTCTGAGGATCTCCGGATTGATCTGCTTCAGGTGCAGGTAGCCGATCCGGTCCGGGTAGTTCTTGATCAGCTCCAGGCTGGAGGCCCCGCAGTACTCGGCGTGTCCGGTGTCCAGGCAGAGGTTCAGGTACTGGGGATCCGTGGCGCCCAGGAGCGTCTCGATGTCCGCCTGCGCGCCGACATGGGAGTCGGCGTGGGAGTGGAACTGCTGCTTCAGGCCGAAGTCCTCCAGCAGGGTCTTGCCCAGGCGGTTGTGGCCGGCGAACAAGTCGTCCCACGCCTTCTCGCCCAGCGTGCCGCTTTCCACGGCTTCGCCGGTGACGTCGTCCCGCCACATGGCCGGGATGACCACGATGTGTTCGCCGCCCATGGCCGCGGTGAGCTCGGCGACCTTGCGGGCGGGCTCCCAGGCGGTTTCCCACTGGTCCAGCCCGCGGTGGAAGGCGGTGAAGACGGTGCCGGCGGAGATCTGCAGGTCACGCTGCTTCAGTTCTTCCGCCAGGCGGGCTGGGTCGGTGGGCAGGTAGCCGTAAGGCCCCAGTTCGATCCACTTGTACCCGGATTCGGCCACCTCGTCGAGGAAGCGTTCCCACGGAGTCTGCTGGGGATCGTCCGCGAACCACACGCCCCAGGAGTCCGGCGCCGTGCCGATGATCAGCTTGTTTTCAGTCATGACAGCGTTGTCTCTTTCTTTGCATCGACTGCTCCCCGCCGGCTCCCTCGCCTCGCAAGCTCGGCCAGGGAACCCTGCCGGCGTGGGCCCACGTGTCGTTGTGGACTCAAAACGGCGTTTACGGAGCAATCGACGGTAGGTGAGGAGGGGATTAATTGGAGGGGAAGTTGTAGGAGGCGCCGGAGGCGTGGTGGGTTTCGGGCCAGCGGGAGGTGACCACCTTGCCGCGGGTGTAGAAGGAGACGCCTTCGGGTCCGTAGATGTGCTTGTCGCCGAAGAGGGATGCCTTCCAGCCGCCGAAGGAGTGGTAGGCCACCGGGACGGGCAGGGGCACGTTGATGCCGATCATGCCCACCGTCACGGAGCGCTGGAAGGTGCGGGCCGCGGCGCCGGAGGAGGTGAAGATGGCGGTGCCGTTGCCGTAGGGGTTGGCGTTGATGAGCTTGATGCCGTCTTCCAGGGTGTCCACGCGGACCACCACCAGGACGGGCCCGAAGATTTCCTCCTGGTAGGCGGTCATTCCGGTCTTGACGTGATCGAGCACCGTGGGGCCAACCCAGAAGCCGTTTTCGTGTCCGGGGACCACCAGGTCGCGTCCGTCAACGACCATGGCGGCGCCTGCGGTTTCGGCTTCGGTGACGATCCTGACGATGCGTTCCTTGGAGGCGGGGGTGATGACCGGGCCCATTTCGGCGCCGGGTTCGGTGCCGTTGTTGACCTTGACGGCTTCGGCGCGTTCCTGGACCTTCGCGACCAGGGCGTCGGCGGCGTCCGCGACAGCGACGGCGACGGAGATGGCCATGCAGCGTTCACCGGCGGAGCCGAACGCGGCGGCGGCCAGGTGGTCGGCTGCGTTGTCCAGGTCGGCGTCGGGCAGGACGATGGCGTGGTTCTTCGCCCCGCCCAGGGCCTGGACGCGCTTGCCGTGCTTGGTGGCGGTTTCGTGGACGTACTGGGCGATCGGGGTGGAGCCGACGAAGGAGATCCCGTCCACGTCCGGGTGGGTCAGCAGCCCGTCGACGGTTTCCTTGTCGCCGTGCAGGACCTGGAACACACCGTCCGGCAGCCCGGCGTCCTTCCAGAGCTTGGCCAGCAGCAGCGATGCAGAGGGGTCCCGCTCGGAAGGCTTGAGGATGAACGCGTTGCCCGTGGCGATAGCCATCGGGGCCATCCACAGCGGCACCATGACCGGGAAGTTGAACGGGGTAATCCCGGCGACCACGCCGAGCGGCTCACGGAAGGAGAACACGTCGATGCCGGTGGAGACCTGGTCCGAGTAGTCACCCTTCAGCAGGGTGGGCACACCGCAGGCGTATTCAACGACTTCGAGGCCGCGGCCGATCTCGCCCTTGGCGTCGGAGAGGACCTTGCCGTGCTCGGCGGTCACGAGTTGGGCGAGTTCGTCCACGTGGGCGGCGACGAGTTCGCGGAACTTGAACAGCACGGCGGTGCGCTTGGCCAGGGAGATGTCGCCCCAGGTGTCGGCGGCCTTGCGGGCGGCGGCGACGGCGGTGTCCAGGTCGGCCCGGTTGGCCAGGCGCAGTTCGCCGGTCACCGCACCGGTGGCCGGGTTGTACACGCGGGTGGTGCGGTCGCCTTCGCCGGCGGTCTCGGCGCCGTCGATGAAGTGGTTGATGACCGTGGTTTCGGTGGTGGTGGCAGTCATGGGACTCTTCCTTGAGTAGTGGAAAGTGTGCTTAGCCGAGCAGTTTGCGCTGGCGTGACTTGTGGTCGACGTAGGTCTGGAAGGCCTGCTTGGTGGATTCCAGTTCGGCGACTTGGGAGACGGGAACATCCCACCAGGACCCGGAGGACGGTGCGTCCAGGAGCGGGTCGGATTCGACGTGGATCAGGATCGGTCCACTGTTTTCCGGGGCGGCCTTCGCGTCGCGGATGGCCTGTTCGAGTTCGGAGATGACCTTCTCCCCCGGCTCGATCCGGATGACCTTCACGCCCAGGGACTCGGCGTTCAGGGCCAGGTCCACGGGCAGTGTCTCGCCCTCGTCGAAGCTGTGCTGCTCCTCGTTCAGGGCCCGGTACTGGGTACCGAACCGCTGCGAACCCAGGGACTCGGACAGCGAGCCGATGGAGGCGTAGCCGTGGTTCTGGATCAGGACCACGATCAGCTTGATGCGTTCGGCGACGGCGGTGACCAGTTCGGTGTGCATCATCAGGTAGGAGCCGTCCCCCACCATGACGACGACGTCCCGCACCGGGTCACCCGACCCGCCTGCCGCCGTCGTACTGGCTGCTTCGGCGATTGCGGCGCGCTTGACGCCCAGGCCGCCGGGGATCTCGTAGCCCATGCAGGAGTAGGCGTACTCGACGTGGTAGCCGAACGGGTCCCGCACGCGCCACATTTTGTGCAGGTCGCCGGGCAGCGACCCGGCGGCGCAGATGACGACGTCGCGGGCGTCCATGGCCCGGTTGGTGGCGCCGATGATCTCGTTCTGCGCCGGAAGCGGGGTGTAGCGGGTGTCGAACGCCTCGTCCACGGTGGCGTTCCAGCGCTTCTTCTCCGCCTCGATCTTCTGTTCCAGGTCCGCGCCGACGCGGTAGCCGCCGAGGGCTGCGTTGAGCTTGACCAGGGCCTTGCGGGCGTCGGCGACGATCGGGAGCGTGGTGCCGTGCTTGTACGCGTCGATCGGGGCGACGTTGATGTTCACGAACTTCACGTCCGGGTTCTGGAACGCGGTCCGGGACGAGGTGGTGAAGTCCTCGTAGCGGGTGCCGATGCCGATGACCAGGTCCGCCTCGGCAGCGAGGGCGTTGGCCGCCGTCGTGCCGGTGGAGCCGATCGCACCGAGGGAGAACTGGTGGTCCCACGGCAGGACGCCGACCCCCGCCTGGGTGTTGCCCACCGGAATCCCGGTCAGCTCGGCGAACTTCGCCAGTTCCTCGTTGGCGTAGGCGTAGAGGACGCCGCCGCCGGCGATGATCAGCGGACGCTTGGCGGTGCGGATGGCTGCGGCGGCGCGGGCGATGTCCTCGTCGTCGGCGTCGGGGCGGCGGATCCGCCACTCCCGCTCGGCGAGGAACTCCACGGGAACGTCGAAGGCCTCGGCCTGGACGTCCTGCGGCAGCGAAATGGTCACCGCGCCGGTCTCGGCCGGGTCGGTCAGGACGCGCAGGCCGTGGTGGAACGCGGAGAACAGCTGCTCGGGCCGGTTGACCCGGTCGAAGAACTTGGACAGCGGCCGGAACGCGTCGTTGACGGTGATGTCGTAGGCGTACGGCTGCTCGAGCTGCTGCAGGACAGGGTCCGCGGCGCGGGTGGCGAACGTGTCGGACGGAAGCAGCAGCACCGGCAGCCGGTTGGTGGTGGCCAGCGCCGCGCCGGTCAACAGGTTCGACGAGCCCGGACCGATCGAGGTGCTGATCGCGAAGGTCTGGCGGCGGCGGGTGTGCCGGGCGTAGCCGACAGCCTGATGGACCTGGGCCTGCTCGTTCCGGCCCTGGTAGTACGGCATCAGGGTGGGGTCCTGCTGCTGGTACTGCTTCAGGGCCTGGCCCACGCCGGCCACGTTGCCGTGCCCGAAGATCCCGAAGGTGCCCGGGATCAGCCGCTCACGGTACTCAACGCCGTTGACCGAGTCCACGGTGTACTGCTTGGAGAGGTATTCGACGACGGCCTGCGCCACCGTCATTCTGCGCGTTCCTGTGGTGGTGCCCATGGCTAGTTCTCCGGGAGTTCTGTGGTGTGGTGCAGGAGCGAGGCGGCCGCGGCAACAGCGCCGGCGACGTCCCCGTCACCGGGATAGAGCAGGGTCCGGCCGACCGTGAGGCCCTGCACGCCGGGCAGCGCCAGGGCAGCACCCCAGGTGGCGAAGACCTCGTCCTGGGACCCGTCAGGGTCACCGCCCAGCAGGACGGTGGGCATGGTGGTGGCGGCCATGACGCGTTCCATTTCCGCCACGACGGGAAGCTTCATCCAGGTGTAGGCGCTGGTGGAACCCAGGCCCTCGGCGATGGCGATGGACTTGATGACCGCGTTGGTGGACAGGTCGTTGCGGACCCGGCCGTTCTCGCGGACCGACAGGAACGGCTCCACCATGGCGATGAGCTTCCGCTCCGCGAGCGAGTCGATGGCCCTGGCAGTCGCTTCCAGGGTCACCACGGTGTCCGGGTCACCCAGGCAGATCCGGGTCAGCATCTTCCCGCCGTCCGCACCGAGAGCTTCGAGGGCGGCGGCGGTGTGCCCGGTGAACCGGTCGTCGAACTCGTTGACCAGGCCGGACAGCCCACCGCGGTTCATCGATCCGAACACCAGCTTGCCGTCCAGGGCGCCGAGCAGGAGCAGGTCGTCCATGATGTCCGGTGAGGCCAGGACACCATCAACGGCCGGATTGGCCAGGGCGATCTGCAGCCGGTCCAGCAGCTGGCGCCGGTCAGCCATGGCCACGGGGTCGCTGCCGACGGCCAACGCACCGCGTGCCGGGTGGTCGGCGGCGACGATGAAGTTCTGCCGGCCGGCCTTCACGCCGGGGTGGCGGCGGCGCGACTTCGCCGCACGGGCCACAGCGGCAGGGTCTTCCAGGCGGATGGTGCTCAGGTGCTCGTAGCGGCGGGGGTCATTGTCCACGGCGTTGTTTGAGGCGAGGGGCGTGAGGGTCACAGTGCTGCTCCTTCGGGAATGGAAGCGCCGGAAGCCGTGCCCGGCACGGTACGTCCGCGTTCGGCCAGCAGCGAGGTGACCTCCTCCGGCGTCGGCATGGCATCGGCGCAGGAGAGGCGGGAGGCCACAATCGCACCGGCGGCGTTCGCGTAGTCCAGGACCTGTTCCAGCGGCCAGCCGGACAGCAGCCCGTGGCAGAACGCGCCGCCGAACGAATCACCAGCGCCCAGGCCGTTGAGGGTTTCCACCGGGACGGGGGCGGAGACCACGCGCTCGGTGCGGGTCTTCGCCATCACGCCCTCGGCACCGAGCTTGACGACGGCGATCTCGACGCCCGCGGCCAGCAGCCGGTCTGCCTGTTCATCAGGGGTTCCCTCCCCCACGGCCACAGCGCATTCCTTGTCATTGCCGATGGCGACGGTGACATGCGGGAGGATCTTCGCGATCTCGGCGCGGGCCTCTTCCTCCGAAGCCCAAAACATCGGCCGGTAGTCCAGGTCCAGGATGGTGAACTGCCCCTCGGCCAGGCCGGTGCGGGGACGTGCCTCATGGGCAGCGAGGTGTGCGGAGCGCGAGGGCTCCTGGCAGAGGCCGGTCACGGTGGACCAGAAGATACCGGCCCCGCGGATGGCGTCCAGGTCCAGTTCTTCAGCCTTGATCTGCAGGTCCGGTGCGGTGGGAAAGCGGCCGTAGAAGTAGAGCGGGAATTCATCCGTGGCCGGCTTGATGGCGCAGAATGTCACCGCCGTGGGCCAGTCCTCTACCGGTGTGACGAACGTGTCGTCGACGTTGAACTTGTGCAGTTCGCGGTGCAGGTAGGTGCCGAAGGCGTCGTTCCCGGTGCGGGTGATGACGCCCGTCCGGCGGCCGTGGCGGGCGGCGGCAACAGCGACGTTGGACGGTGAACCGCCAAGGTATTTACCGAAGGAGCTGACGTCCTCCAGGCCAACCCCGATGTCGTTCGGGTAGATATCAACGCTGATGCGCCCGATCGTAAGAAGCTCGTGGGTCACGGGAATCGTGGACCTTTCTGGTGTGGAACTCGGATCCTTTGAGGGGCAGGAGTTCCGGGACTGGCAGGCCGTGGCGTGGGCCACAGGGACTACTCTGCCCTAGATTGAATGTCCTGTCAAAGGTTTGTTCTGACATACTTACAACCGAAGTTGATAGGCGCCCATCCCCATCGACGGGCGCCCCGGCTACTTCTTGGGAACAGCGAGTTCCCCGGTCACGTACTGGGCGCGGCCGAACCCGAAGGACCAGTCGCCGGCACTGTTTTCGACATAGCCAATGAAGACGTCCTCGCCGGCAACCCCCACTGCTGCAAGTTTTTCGGCCACCGCCGCGAAAAGGCGCTGCTTGGCCTCCTGGGACCGCCCCTCCTGCGTGAAGATCTGGATCATGACCACTCCCGCCGTGCGCTCAAAGCCCAGCCCGGCGTCCTGGGCGAAGATCTGGCCCTGCGGGTGTTCGGTGAGGATGTGGAAGTAGTCCCGCTCCGGGATGCCGTACTCCGCAAGGATGGCATCGTGGATGCCGCGGCTCAGCCGCTGCAGGTCCTCGGCAGTGCGGCCTTCGTTGACGTCAATGCGAACCAGTGGCATGAAGCTTCTCCTTAATTAGTTTGTACTGACATACTAACAAACTGTTCGCAGCCGTCGCGAGAGACCCTTGCGCAGGAATCGCGACAGGTCTACCATTAATCAACCGATAGGTTTATAAAGCCGAAGGTTGATTGAGGGAAAGGCAGGAGTCGTGGCAGATGACGACGCGGCTTTGGACGTGGCTTTCATGGCCTTGGCCGACCCCGTCCGTCGACGCATCATTGCCCGGCTGAGCCGTGGCCCGGCCACCGTCAACGACCTGGCCGAACCCTTCGAGATTTCCAAGCAGGCAGTTTCGAAGCACATCCAGGTGCTCGAGCAGGCGAATTTGGTTACCCGCAGCAGGGACGCCCAGCGCCGGCCCGTCCACCTGAACCCCGCACGGCTGGAGGCGCTCACCGCCTGGATCGACCAGTACCGGCTGGTCCGCGAAGGGCAGTTCCGCAGCCTCGATGCGGTGCTTGAATCCAGCGCCGGGCAAGCGGCGCCAAAGGCAAAGGACACGAAATGACCAACCAACTGAAGATCACCGCCCCCGAGGGACTCCCCTACATCGACTTCGAGCGGGAGTTCGACTTTCCGGTGGCGGACGTGTTCCGGGCGCATAAGGACCCCGAACTGGTGGTCCAATGGCTCGGCCCGCGGGGCATGAAGATGGAAATGGACCACTACGACTTCCGCACCGGAGGAAGCTACCGGTACATCCATACCGGCCCGGAGGGAGTGCCATACGAGTTTCGCGGTATCTTCCATACGGTGCGCGAGAACGAGTTCGCCCTGCAGACCTTCGAGTTCGGCGGCTATCCGGACTCGGTGAGCCTGGAGTCCATGACGTTTGAGGAGCTCGACGGCGGGCGGTGCCGGCTGCGGGGCCACGCCATGTACCAGAGCATGGAGGCACGCGACGGCATGCTGCACTCCGGCATGGAGGGCGGCATGTCCGAGGGCTATGAGCGGCTGGACGAACTGTTGGCGGGCGCGTCGGTCTGACGCAGCAGAAGGGCTTCGTCCAGCACGCGGCCAAGGTTGGCGGCATCGTGGGCGAAGCGGCCCAAGAAGAGTCCGTCGGCGGCGGGCAGCCGGGGAAGCAGGCCCGGCCCGGCGCTGCCGCCGTAGATCAGCGGGCAGGCCGGGCCAAGCTCCTCACGGATCCGCGCCAGGACGGCGTTGACGTGGTGCGGTGGGGCGGGCTCCTGCGCACCGATGGCCCAGACGGGCTCGTAGGCCAGGACCACACGGTTGAACAGGGCGGGGTCGCCGTCCGTGGCGGCACGGACCTGCGTCACGCAGAAGGCGGCGGCAGCACCGGCGTCGAGCCTGTCCGGCTCCCCGATGCAGAGCAGCGGGGTGAGGGCATGTCCGACGGCGGCACGCACCTTGCGTGCCACCACGGCATCGTCTTCCGCGAAGAGTTTGCGGCGTTCGGCATGGCCGATCTCGACGAGTGAGACGCCGAGTTCGGCCAGCATGGCCGGGCTGACTTCACCGGTCAGCGGCCCGTCGCCCCAGGCGCAGTTCTGTGCTCCGAGCAGCACGGGTGAGCCGGCCAGGATCCGGCTGGCTCGCTCGAGGACAGGGAAGGACGGGATGACGAAGACCCGGACCGGGGACTCCGCGGAATGCGTGCCCAGTCCAGGCCTGTCATCCACGAGGGAGCGCACCTCCGACAGCCATCGCAGGCTTGCCTGGTAGCCCAGGTACATCTTGGTGCTGACACCGATGTAGAGGGTGCCGTTGCCTGCCTTGCTGCCGGAGGTGCTCATGGTTTCCTTGCGTGGATGGTGCGGGCCTGCTCAGTCGAGCAGGTCGTCGGCTTTGTTCTTGAACCGCCGGGTGGCGAACATCATGGCCGCCGCCACGAACGGCAGGACGCCCAGGGCGTAGACGCCCATGGAACCGGTCGGAGATCCTGTGGCTTCGTTGACGGCGGTGCGGAGGATCGGCGCCACGAAGCCGCCCAGGTTGCCCAGGGAGTTGATCAGGCCGATGCCGGCGGCGGCAGCCGATCCGGCGAGGAACGCGGTGGGATAGGACCACACCACGGGACCGACGGCCAGGAAGCTGCAGACTGCCAGCGTAATGAAGATCATTCCCAGGACCGGCTGGTGGTTGGTTCCCGCCCAGGCCGAACCGAAGATGCACAGGCCTGTGGAGATGAACAGGATGGTGCCGAACTTGCGGCGCTTCGCTACGGTGTCCGCTGCCTTGCCGATGAAGTAGCAGGCGAAGATGCCGAAGAACCAGGGGACGGCGATCAGGAGGCCGACGGCGAGCCCCACCTTCTGGCCGGTCAGGGAGGACACCTGCTGGGGCAGGAAGAACGTCACGCCGTAGACGGCGATCTGCAGGCAGAAGTAGATGACAGTGAAGTACCAGACACGGCCATTGCGCATGGCGGCGAGGATGCCGCGGGGTCCTGTCTCGTCCTTGATGGTGTCCTCCAGCGCCATGACCTCCTTCAGCGCGTATTTCTCGTCGTTGCTGAGGAACTTGGCCTTTTCCGGGCCATTGATCAGGAAGAAGAAGGCCGCAATGCCTGCCAGGACAGCCAGCATGCCCTCGACGAAGAACATGACCTGCCAGCCGCGCAGGCCGGGCACCTGGTCACCGATGTTGATCAGCCAGCCGGAGAGCGGGTTGCCGATCATCTGGGAGAACGGCTGGGCCAGGTAGAAGATGGCGAACATCTGCACGCGCACCTTGTTGGGGAACCATTCGGCCAGGTACATGATCACGCCGGGGAACAGGCCGGCTTCGGTCACGCCCAGGAGGAACCGCAGGATGACGAACGAGGTCTCGCCCTGGACGAAGGCGAAGCACGCGGAGACGATGCCCCAGGTGATGGCGATGCGTGCCAGCCAGATCTTGGCGCCGACCTTCTTGAGCAGCAGGTTGCTGGGGATTTCGAAGATCGCGTAGCCAATGAAGAAGATGCCGGCGCCGAGGGCGAAGGCCGCGGCGGACACCCCCTTGTCCGTTCCCAGTGCCGCCTCGGCGAAGCCGACGTTGGTGCGGTCCAGGAATGACACGACGTACAGGATGACCAGCATCGGCATGAGCCGGCGGGCCGCCTTGGAAATCGCGGATTTCAGGACCGGACGGGCCAGGAGTTCCTTGGATGTTGCGGTGGTTTCTGACACAACACTCTCCTTCGAGTGGTGACGTTGGTGGTTCCCCCGCGGGCCGGCGGTCCGCGGGGCTTGTGGCATCCGGTACGGGTGCCGTCAGTGCATGTACAGGCCGCCGTCGACGTTCAGCGTCTGCCCGGAGATGTAGCCGGCGTCCTCGCCGATGAGGAAGGAAATGGCCGCCGCGATGTCGCGGGTGGTGCCCACCCGGTTCACCACCAGGTCCTTGACGAGTTCATCCTTGCGTTCCTCGCTGAGGGTGCCGCCCATGATGTCCGTGTCGATCGGACCGGGTGAAATGGCGTTGACAGTGATGTCGTACTCGCCCAGTTCGCGGGCGGTGGCGCGGGTCAGGCCGATGACGCCTGCCTTCGCCACGGAATACGGGGTTTTGCTGAAGGTGCCGCCGCCGCGCTGCGCGGAGACCGAGGAAATGTTGACGATCCTTCCCACCCGGTTCTTGACCATTGATTCGGCCGCCCGGCGGGTGGCGTAGTGGACGCCGTTCATGTTGATGTTCACCACGCGGTCCCACTCCCCCGGTTCCAGTTCAAGGTAGGGTACCGGTGAGCTGACGCCTGCGATGTTTGCCAGGGCCACAAGTTGGGGAAGTTCGGCTTCGATCTCGTCGATGGCGGCACGCACCGAGGCTTCGTCGCCGATGTTGGCGCCGGCGCCGTGGGCCTTGACGCCGTGCTTTTCGGCGAGTTCCTTGGCCAGGGTCTTGCTGGCGGCGTCGTCAAGGTCGATCACGCCGATGTTCCAGCCGCGCTCGGCGAGGTATTCGGCGGTGGCGCGGCCGATGCCGCGTTCGGAGACGGCGCCGGTAACGATCACCGTGCGGTCTGCGGGAAATGCTGTCATGGAGGGTTCCTTAGGGATCAGGAAAGCGGGGCGGGGCCCAGCTCTTCAATGAGCTTCTGCATGGCGACGTAGGCCTTGTTCCGGTAGGCAACCAGGGCTGCGGTGCGGTCGGCGGGGACGTCGAGGAAGCCGGAGCCGGTCTTGGTGCCGAGCTGGCCGGCCTCGACCTTTTCCTGCAGGATCTTGGGGGTGGCGAACCGCTCAGGGAAGCCGGTCTGCAGCGACTTGTAGCAGAAGGCGTAGACGTCCAGCCCGGCCATGTCGGCGATGGCGAAGGGGCCGAAGAACGGCAGCCGGAAACCGAAGGTGGTGCGGACCAGGGTGTCCACGTCCTCCGCGCTGGCGATGCCTTCCTCCACCACCTGGGCGGCTTCGTGGAAGAGGGCGTACTGGAGCCGGTTGAGCACGAAGCCGGTGACGTCCTTGACGGTGGCGGTTTCCTTGCCGGTCTCCCCCACGATGGTGCGGGCCGCCTGGACGGTGGCCTCGGAGGTTCCTTCGTGCGGGATGACTTCCACGCCGGGGATGAACGGTGCCGGGTTGGAGAAGTGGACGCCCAGGAACCGCTCCGGGTTTTCCACTACCTCGGCCAGTTTGGCGATGGAGATGGTGGAGGTGTTGGAACCGATGATGGCGTCCGGGCGCGCTGCAGCGCTGATCCGACCGAGGGTGGCGTGCTTGATTTCCAGGACTTCCGGCACAGCCTCTTCGATGTATTCGGCGCCGGCCACTGCTTCTTTAATGTCCTTGGCTGCCCAGAGGTTTTCCTTGAGCAGGTCCGTGGCGTTGGCCGGGAAGAGGCCTGCGGCGACGAACTCGTCGGATTCCTTCAGCAGCCGCTCGTAGTTGCTCTGGGCGATCTCGGCTGAGACGTCGGCCAGAGCGACGCGGGCTCCTGCGAGTGCCAGGACCTGGGCGATGCCGCCGCCCATGTAGCCTGAGCCGACGACGGCGATGTTACGGGTGCTCATTTGTCCTCAAGTCCTTCCGACGCGTCCTCGTAGGAGGAGATGGCGTCTACTTTTGCCGCGGATGCGGAGTTTTCGTCGAAGCGGTAGTCCAGCCACTCGCCTACGAGTTTCTTGGCGAGTTCCAGGCCGATGACGCGCTGGCCCATAGTCAGCACCTGGGCGTTGTTGGACAGCACGGAGCGTTCCACCGAGTAGCTGTCGTGGGCGGTGACGGCACGGATGCCGGGTACCTTGTTGGCCGAAATGGCCACGCCCAGGCCCGTTCCGCAGATCAGCAGGGCGCGGTCCGCTTCGCCGGCGGCCACCTTGCGGGCGGCGGCGACGGCCAGGTGCGGGTACGCGGTGGCGTCGTTGGAGGCCACTCCCACATCCTCCACCGACGCGACGCGGGGGTCTGCCTCCAGCAGTTCGCGCAGGGCATTCTTGTATTCGACGCCGGCTTCGTCGTTGCCGACGACGATGCGCCAGCCTTGCTGGGTGTTTTCGGTCATGGTGTTCTCCTTAGGAGCTTTCGATGGTGGCGGCGTAATCGGCCATCCTGCGGGCAATGAGGCCGAAGGACACGGCGCCCGGGTCCGGGTGGCCCAGGCTCTTTTCGGCCAAGGGCCGGGCCCGGCCCTTTTTCGGACTGAGGCCGGCGGTCTCGTCGGCGGCTTTTGCTGCCGCCTCCGCTGCCGCGCGGAGGCTTTCGGCCAGGCTGCCGCCGTCGTCGATTGCCTTGGTCAAGGTGTCCGCGAACGGAAGGAGAGCGTCCACCATGGTCTTGTCCCCGGCTTCCGCCTTGCCGAGGGTGATGATGGCGTCGCGGAGGGCGTTGACTGCTGCGGCCGCGTCCGAGGTGGAATAGGAATCCTTGCTGCCCAGGGTCTTTCCGACAGCGGCGACCGCCGCGCCCCACAGGGCGCCGGACGTACCGCCGGCGCGCTCGGCCCACTGCTCCCCCGCCGCCGTGAGGAGTTCCTCAAGCCCGGCGCCGGCCGCGTGGGACTTCTCGGCGGCGGCCACGGCGGCGTCAACGCCGCGGCGCATGCCGATGCCGTGGTCGCCGTCCCCGGCGATGGCGTCCAGTTTGCCCAGTGCTTCCTCATGTTCGACGACGACGGCGCGCGCCTCCTTCAGCGCGTCCAGTGCCGTGGCGGCCAAGGCAGTGGACGCAGGGGTGGCGGCCAGCGCCGGAGTAGCTTCGGCGTCTTCCAGGGCCTCCAGCGAACGGGCCCGGCGGGGAGCCAGGTTGCCCTTCCGGAAGGCCGGAGTGTCGGCGGGGGCTGCCCAGAACTCCTCCAATTCAGCGTCCAGCCAGAACAGCGTGAGGGACAGGCCGGACATGTCCAGGCTGGTGACCAGTTCGCCGCATTCGGGTTCCACGATCTCGAGTCCGGCTGCGGTCAGCAGGGCCTCGATCCTGCCGAACAGCAGGAAGAGTTCGTCGTACTTGACCGTGCCGAGGCCGTTGAGGATCGGCACCACCCTGGTTCCTGCGGCGTCCGGTTTGTCCTTCAACAAGCCGTCCACCAAGAGCTTGGCCAGCTCGGTGGCGGTGGGCAGCGGCTGCTCCGAGATGCCCGGCTCGCCGTGGATGCCGAGCCCCACCGACATCATGCCGTCCGGCACCGTGAACAGTGGCTCGCCGGCTCCCGGCAGGGTGCAGCCGGAGAAGGCCACACCGAGCGAGCGGGTGTGAAGATTGGCCTTGATGGCAAGGCGCTCCACTTCGTCGAGCCCCAGCCCTGCCTCTGCCGCGGCGCCGGCCACCTTGAAGACCGTAAGGTCCCCGGCGATGCCACGGCGCTTGCCGATCTCCTCGAGCGGTGCACTGGCGATGTCGTCAGTGACCAGGACGGTCCGGGTTTCGATGCCCTCGGCGTTCAGCTTGTCCTGGGCCTGGCCGAAGTGGAGGACATCCCCGGCATAGTTGCCATAGCTGAGCAGGACGCCGCCACCGGTCTGGGCCGCTTTGGCCACGCGGTACACCTGCCCGGCGGCGGGGGAAGCGAACATGTTGCCGCAGGCGCTGCCGGCCGCCAGCCCGGCTCCCACCAGGCCCGCGAAGGCCGGGTAGTGGCCGGAACCGCCGCCGATGACCAGTGCAACCTGGCCCTCCGGGGACTCGGTGGAGCGGACCACACCGCCGTCAACGCGGGCCACGTACTGGCGGTTTGCGGCGACGAAGCCGTCAAGGGCATCGTCGGCGAACTGCGCTGGATCGTCAAATATCTTTGTCATGATTCCTCATTGAACCGGTTGTCTCGGTTGGGGTGCCGGTGGCCTTATCGAGCCGGGACGGCCGCCGGGGCCTGCCGTCCCTGGGCCACCAGGCTGGTTCCGAGGGCGTAGCCCTCGCGCTTGGGCAGGACCTGGCGGCGCAGGTAGTCCTGGTTGGCGGCGGTGACGCTCAGGCCGTCGCCGCCGTAGTGCTCGGTGCAGATGATGCCCTGGAAGCCGACGGAAAGGGCGAACTGGAACGCCTCGCGGTAGCTGATGAGGCCCGACTCCATGGGGGCCGGCATGGCGACGTAGTGGTCCCGGGCCTGGTCCTCATCGCGGATGTAGTTCTTCACATGCCAGTAGTTGGAGTACGGCAGGGTCTTGTGCACCAGTTCGCGCCAGTCCTCGATGGGGCGGTGCAGCCGGATCAGGTTGCCCAGGTCCGGGTTCAGGCCCACGTTGGGCAGGTCGATGTCCTGGACCAGCTGCACGGAGGAGTCGCCGGTGCCCAGGTAGGTGTCCTCGTACATTTCCAGCGATACCAGGAGTCCGAGTTCGGCGGCGTGCCTGCCCACCTCGCGGATCCGGGTGACGGCGTTGTTCCATGCGTCTTTGTCCCCGACGGGATCCTTGTAGCCCTCAACCGTCCAGAACCACAGCTGCTTCTTTTGTTCCGGGGTGATGGCCTGGTGCAGGCCGATCGAAACGACTTCGCAGCCAAGCTGTGCCGCGGCTTCCAGGGTGCGGTGGGTGTAGGCCAGGTTGTCTTCCCAGTTGGCCTCTTCAATCACGCTGCGGCGGATGGCGGAGATGGAGGGAAGTCCAAGGCCGGCTGCGGTGGCGGCTGCCTTCAGTTCGTCGAGGCGGGCGCTGGACAGGTCTCCGGGGCGGACCCAGCTGTCGGTGAGGTCGGCGTTGGTGAACCCGGCGTCGGCTACTTCTTCGAAGACCTGCTGCCAGTCGCCGGCGGGGGCGTCCTGGACGGTGGTCCCATCCGGCCTGGTTCCGGGGAACTGCAGCAGGGCGGCGGCGATGGGCCAGTTTTCAGCGGTGTACGGCATTGTCACTCCAGATCTAAATCGCATTTCCTATAGGATCTACGCTGGTTGCGTTCCCTGTCAAGGGCCTTTTTGTTATGCCCGCTCAGGACAGGGATGGGTGCTGCGGCAGCTCAGTCGGAAGCGTAGGTGCGAGGGCGGAACTGCTAGCTGCGCACTTCGCTGTCGTGCTGCGAGCGCTGCTTGACGCCCTCGATGTGATCGATCATTTTCTGCCGGGCGAGCTCGGCATCGGCGGCTTCAAAAGCCTTGAGGATCTCGGTATGTTCCGCGATGGCGTAGTCCGCGTCCGTCACGCCCAGGCCGCCGAAGAAGCGGAAACGCTGCACCTGGCCGCCAAGCGCGTTATAGGCGGACAGCAGGAACTGGTTGTCCGCCGACTCGGCAATGAGCCGGTGGAAGCGTTCGTCCGCTTCCCAGTACGCCCGGAACTCGGCAAAGGACGGGCCGCGCGGGGCTGCCTTCAGGTCCTCGATGGCCTGCTGCAGCTGCGCGGTCAGCTCCCGGTCTGCGTGCTTGCAGGCCATGAAGGCGTTGGCCGGTTCAATCACCAGGCGGGCGTCCATCAGGTCTGCCAGCTCTTCGGGGGAAAACAGCGGGGCCACCCGGTAGCCCCGCAGCGCCATCCTCCGGACCATGCCGGTGGCTTCCAGCCGGGCAAGTGCCTCCCGCACCGGCGTCGGCGAGACATCCAGTTCCCTGGCCATCCCGTCGATACTCACTGGCGTGCCTGCTTCCAGCCGGCCGTCCATGAGGGCAACCAAAAGCGCCTCATAGACGTGGTCCGCGAGGACCTGCCTGCTCACCCCGCCGGTGGCCTGGTTCTTGGTTGCCATGTAGAAATCCTATAGCCGCTGCAGGGGCGTGAAGTTTCGGATGACGCGCCCCGGCTGCGGTGCCGTGCGGCCGGTGGGCCGTACGGCACCGTGCGCCTGGGTGCCGGGAAAGCAGGGGCGTCAGGAAACCTGCAGGCCCCCGTTGATGTCATAGGTCGCGGCCGTGATGTAGCCGGCGTCCTCGCTGAGGAGGAACGCGATCAGGGCAGCAACTTCCTCGCGGGTACCCACCCGGCCCATCATGATCCCCTCCGACATCTGGGCCTTGCGTTCATCACTGAGCGTGCCACCCATGATGTCCGTGTCGATCGGGCCCGGTGCGATGGCGTTCACGGTCACGTTGTGCTCACCGACTTCACGCGCCAGGGCGCGGGTAAACCCGAGAATGCCGGCCTTGGAGGCGCTGTAGGCCACCTTGGAGTAGGTTCCTCCGCCGCGCTGGGCGGAAATGGAGGAAATGCTGACGATCCGGCCAAGCGCCCGTTCGATCATGCCCTTGAGCACCCGCTGGGACACCACGAAGGTGCCACGCATGTTGATCGCGAAGACCTTGTCCCATTCCGCCACGGTGGTTTCCATGAACGGAGTGGGCGAGCTGATGCCGGCGAGGTTCACCAGTCCCACGATGGGCGGCAGCGATTCCTCGATCTCCGTGATGGCCCGGTCCACCGAGGCCTCGTCCGAGACGTCGGCGCCCACGCCGATGGCCTTGACGGCACGGTTGGCGCCGATTTCGGCGGCCGCGGCCTGGGCCTCTTCGGCGTTGATGTCCAGGATGGCGATGGACCAGCCTTCGCTGGCCAGGCGGTCGGCGGTGGCCCGGCCGATGCCGCGGGCTGATGCCGCGCCGGTGAGGACCGCGGTGCGTTCTGCGGGGAAGCTGTTTTGGGATGTCATTGGTATTTCCTAGTGGGTTTCGGCGGCAGGAACGGTGGCTCCGGGGGTGGAGACGCCTTCAGGCCGCTTGCGGGCGTACAGGTAGGTGGCGGCGGCGGTCACGGCGAGGCAGGCGGCCAGGAAGACCAGGCCGGTCTGGCTGCTTCCGGTGGCATCCTTCAGGACGCCCACGATGTAGGGCGCCACGAAGCCGCCCAGGTTGCCGAGCGAGTTGACCATGGCCAGGCCGGCCGCGGCTGCGGCGCCGGTGAGGGCGGCGGACGGCATGGCCAGGAAGGGCGCAATCGCGGAGTAGATCCCCATGGCTGCCAGGGTCAGGAAGACCATGGCGAGGACGGCGTTGACGGGGAGCAGGAAGCCGGCACCCAGGAGTCCGACGGCGGCAAGCACCATGCTGGCGCTGGCGTGCCAGACGCGGTTGCCGGTACGGTCCGAACGCTTGCTCCAGAAGTACACAAACACCGCGGCGATGGCATACGGGATGAAGACGATGAACCCGACCTGCGTTGAGTCGAAGGTTCCCAGCGCCTTGAC
Organism: Pseudarthrobacter sp. NPDC058119; assembly: GCF_042884655.1. Classification (NCBI taxonomy): domain Bacteria; kingdom Bacillati; phylum Actinomycetota; class Actinomycetes; order Micrococcales; family Micrococcaceae; genus Pseudarthrobacter; species Pseudarthrobacter sp. NPDC058119. The sequence goes on along the minus strand of NZ_JBHVTN010000012.1, from coordinate 49,596 downwards.
GATGGTGGGCAGCCAGAGTCCCAGGCCGTAGATGCCGCAGACCAGGCCGAAGTACAGCGCGGAGTACGCAATGGTGCGCGGGTCCTTGAGGCCGGCGAGGAAGTTATGCTTGCCCGCCTTCTGCTTGTCCGCCAGTTCCGCCGCCATGGTGGTGGAGAGCCATTCCCGTTCCTCGGGCTTGAGCCACTTGGCGTGTTCGGGCCGGTCCGTCATGACGAAGGGCGTGATGATGCCCAGGATGATGGCGGGGATGCCTTCGAGGATGTATAGCCACTGCCAGCCATGCAGGCCCGCCACGCCTTCCAGGTTCAAAAGCATGCCGGACACGGGGGCGCCCAGGGCGTTGGAGATGGGCTGGGCAAGGATGAAGATGCCCAGCACGGTCACGCGCTGCGCTGCCGGGAACCAGAGCGTCAGGTAGAAAAGGATCGCCGGGAAGAATCCGGCCTCTGCCGCGCCGAGGAGGAAACGGATGACGTAGAACGTGGCTTCGCCGTTCACCAGGAACATGGCGGTGGCGAAGATGCCCCAGCTGATCAGGATGCGGGCGATCCACTTGCGGGCGCCGTAGCGGTACATGCCGCCGTTGCTGGGAATTTCCAGCAGTGCGTAGCCCAGGAAGAAAATGCCGGCACCAAGGCCATAAGCAGCCTCGGTCAGGCCAATATCGCCCTGCATGCCGAGCTTGGCAAAACCGACGTTGTTCCGGTCCAGGTAGGCGATGAAGTAGAGCAGGACGATCAGGGGCATCAGCCGCCGTCGGACCTTGCGGAGGGTGGTCTCGCCCAATTGGCTGAGTGCGGGTGCGCTGGTGCGGGAGGTCATCGGTGGCCTCCGGCGGTGGTGTCGGGACCCTCAAAAGGGGAATGCGCGCGCATGAAGACTCCTTTGGCTGGCGGCATTTCGGGGGGTGATATCAGATGTCTGATGTCTGACTGAGATTCTAATCACAGGTGGTTGTGGGCGTCAACATAATCGCCGTGCAAGCGGGCAGGAGGCGTGCCACCGGGCTCGGCCCCGCCGGGAGGGGCAGGGGCCGGCCCTAGCGGCCAGTGGTTCCGGTCCGGCTGGACATGGCAAGGAACTGCTCGTAGTCCTCAAAGGTCTGGGTGATGTGGGCGTCCATGGTGGACCGGGCCGTGGCGGGATCGCCGGCGGCGATGGCGGCAAGGACCATCTTGTGGTGGTGGATGGCGTGGCGCTGCACGTCCGGGAATGCCGAGGTTTCGCGGCGCATGGCATATAGCAGGGTGGAGAGCTGGCCCAGCAGGGCGGGCACGAACGGGTTTCCGGAAGCCCGCAGCACGGTGTCGTGGAAGGCGATGTCGGCCACGGTCAGCGCGTCCACGTCACCGGCCAGGTGCGCGGCTTCCATTTGCTCCACACTGTCCTGCAGCGCAGCGAGGTCAACCGGCCGGTGGCGGGAGGCAGCGAGCTCGGCCGCCCCGGTCTCCACCATGCGGCGGACCTCCAGCAGGCGGAGCGCCACCTGGTCCGAGGCCACTCCCCTGGACGCTGCGCGCATGATGGCGTCCAGCCCGGTCCAGCGTTCCGGCGGGTTGACGAAGGTGCCCAGGCCACGCTTGACGTAGACCACGTCCTGCGCCTTGAGTACCTTCATGGCCTCCCGGGCCGTCAGCCTGCTGACACCCGATTCCTTGGCGATGTCAGCCTCAGGCGGCAGGGCGTCGTCGGCCTTTATTTCCCCGCTCATGATGTGTTCCAGGACCTTGTCCACGACGGCGTCGACCAGGGTGGGTCGTTTTTCTGCCATCGATGATCCCCTGCCTGCGCGCCCGGGGCGCCCTGTTTTTCCTGTGCCAACATTACTCGACGGGGCCGGGCAGGCGCCGCCCGCCGTCGTCGCCGTTCGTTAAACAACGAACGCGGGGCCACCCGCAGGTCCGTTCCCACAAGTGGAAACGGGCCCGGGGTGGCCCCGCGTCGTGAAGTGCTGCCTACAGGGCGGCGTAGACCTCGCGGAGCAGCTTGGCGGTCTCGGACGGCGTCTTGCCGACCTTCACGCCGGCGGCCTCGAGGGCTTCCTTCTTGGCCTGTGCGGTGCCTGCGGAGCCGGAGACGATGGCGCCTGCGTGGCCCATGGTCTTGCCCTCCGGGGCGGTGAAGCCGGCAACGTAGCCGACGACCGGCTTGGTGACGTTGGCCTTGATGAAGTCGGCTGCGCGCTCTTCGGCGTCGCCGCCGATCTCGCCGATCATGACGATGGCCTTGGTCTCCGGGTCAGCCTCGAACGCGGCCAGGGCGTCGATGTGCGTGGTGCCGATGATGGGGTCGCCGCCGATGCCGATGGCGGTGGAGAAGCCCAGGTCGCGCAGTTCGTACATCATCTGGTAAGTCAGGGTGCCGGACTTGGAGACGAGGCCGATGGGGCCCTTGCCGGTGATGTTGGCGGGGGTGATGCCCACCAGTGCTTCGCCGGGGGTGATGATGCCGGGGCAGTTCGGGCCGATGATGCGGGTGACCTGATTGCCGTCGGCGTCCACCTTGGACTGGGCCAGGGCCCAGAATTCGGCGGAGTCCTGGACGGGAACGCCCTCGGTGATGACCACGACCAGGCCGATGCCGGCCTCGATGGCTTCAACGACGGCGTTCTTGGTGAATGCCGGCGGAACGAAGACGATGGAGACGTCGGCGCCGGTTTCAGCCATGGCTTCCTTGACGGTGCCGTAGACGTTGATTTCCTTCTCGCCGTGCAGGACCGTGGTGCCGGCCTTGCGGGCGTTGACGCCGCCAACGATGTTGGTGCCGGCCTTGAGCATCAGGGCGGTGTGCTTGGTGCCTTCGCCGCCGGTGATGCCCTGGACGATGACCTTGGAGTCTTTGTTCAGATAGATAGACATGGTGCGTCCCTTTACTTCGCTGCGTTGGCGAGCTCGGCGGCCTTGTCGGCGCCCTCGTCCATGGTGGCGGCCAAGGTAACCAGCGGGTGGTTGGCCTCGGTGAGGATGCGGCGGCCTTCCTCGACGTTGTTGCCGTCGAGGCGGACTACCAGCGGCTTGTTCGCGGAGCTGCCCAGTTCGGCCAGTGCACCGACGATGCCCTTGGCAACGGCGTCGCAGGCGGTGATTCCGCCGAAGACGTTCACGAACACGGACTTGACCTGCTCGTCACCCAGGATGACGTCCAGGCCGGCAGCCATGACCTCGGCGGAGGCTCCACCGCCGATGTCCAGGAAGTTGGCGGGCTTGACGTTGCCGTGGTTCTCGCCGGCGTAGGCCACCACGTCGAGGGTGGACATGACCAGGCCTGCACCGTTGCCGATGATGCCTACTTCGCCGTCGAGCTTGACGTAGTTGAGGTCCTGCGCCTTTGCCTTGGCCTCAAGCGGGTCGGCAGCGTCCTTGTCCTCGAGCTGCGCGTGCTTGGCGTGGCGGAAGTCGGCGTTCTCGTCCAGGGAGACCTTGCCGTCCAGTGCCACGATGTCGCCGGCGCCGGTCTTGACCAGCGGGTTGACCTCCACCAGGGTGGCGTCTTCCTTCTTGAAGACATCCCAGAGCTTGAGGATCACGGCGGCGACCTTGCCGCGCAGTTCCTCGGCGAAGCCTGCGGCTGCGACGATTTCGTCGGCCTTGGCCTGGTCGATGCCCACGGCGGGATCGATGGCGATCTTGGCCAGCGCTTCGGGACGTTCGACGGCGAGCTGCTCGATTTCCATGCCGCCTTCAACCGAGCACATGGCAAGGTAGTTGCGGTTGGCGCGGTCCAGCAGGACGGAGAAGTAGAACTCCTCGGCGATGTCTGCACCCTGGGCGATCATCACCTTGTTCACGGTGTGGCCCTTGATGTCCATGCCCAGGATGTTGGTGGCGTGCTCAAACGCCTCATCAGCGGACTTTGCGACCTTGACGCCGCCGGCCTTGCCACGGCCGCCTACCTTGACCTGTGCCTTGACAACGGTAACGCCGCCGATCTTCTCGGCAGCTGCCTTTGCTTCTTCTGGGGTGTACGCCACGATGCCGGCAAGCACGGGTACACCGTGCGCCTCGAACATATCGCGCGCCTGGTATTCAAACAGGTCCACGGTTTAGTGTCCTTCTACGTCGAAGTAGTTTCTGTACAGTCGGACACCATCTGTACGACGATGACCGGGCTGCGGATTGCACGCACCGGCGGCCTGTCTGGAAACGAGCCACGCGGCGTAATGCTCCATGGGGAACTCTAGTCCTTTGGAGGGACCGGGCCGTCCCAGACTACCGCTTATGTGAGTAAGCACACTATTCTATGGAACGTAGAAAAACCGCGGATTTACGGGGTTTTTTGGCCCTCTGACTGCGGCGGCTGGCTACTTTCGGCCGGCCTTTGGATCAGCTCGTAACGTTTGGGGGAAACAAAGAATCCGACGCCGGCGGAGACGTTTCCGCATGCCACACCGTCGTTGTAGGCGGAGCAGCGCAACCCGTTGCGTTCCAGGTTCTGCCCGTCGGGCAGAACCGCCAGCTGGGCCAGCGGCCCTGTCTTGCTCCCCTTGGGCCCGAAAGCGGCTTCCATGGATGTGACGCCGGAGCGGCATTCGCCGTAGCGGGCAGTGTCCGGCGTCAGGAGGGCCACGCCGCCCAGGTACCCCAAGTGGGTTCCGGCGCAGTCGCCCTTGGTGTCGCCCGGCTGGAGCGCCGGATAGCTGGCGAGCTCGCAGTGGGCTACCGGGACGATGGGCAGTTTGTTGTTGGCGGCGTCGCTGTAGCGGTTCTGCTCATAGGGCAGGTTCAGGTGTTCCCCGCGGGCGGACGTGAGCGAGCACGCGACGGTCCTGTCCGCGGTGATGAACGAGAGGACGGCGTCGCCGCTGGAGAACGCCTTCGCGTCAGCCAGCGGCGCCTTTTCCAGCTGCTCCATGGGTTGCAGCGGAGCCGGCGGAACGTAGGCCGGGTCTTTGGTGGTCACGGTGCAGCCTGTGGCAATGACAAGGAAAAGGGCGGCGAGCATCCCCCATACAGTCCGTCGCATGGCCTCCATTATGCCCGGGCTGGGGCGCGCATCAGGCGTCGAGCTTGGTGAGCGGGGCGTAGCGCAGCAACAGGCGCTTTTCGCCGACGTCGAACTTCACCTTCGCCACGGTTTTGTCTCCGGCTCCTTCAAGGGCCAGGACGGTTCCGTTGCCGAAGCTGGTGTGGTTGACCTTGTCCCCCACGCTGACGGCGATGATCTCCTTTTGCGGCTGCACCCTGTTCTTGGCAATGAAAGCCGGCACGTCGGCGTTGAAGCCGGCAGAGGAGTCTGCCGCTGCGCCGCGGGCCGTGCCGGCGCCCCAGAAGGACCCGCTGTACCGGCCCGAACCAATCGAACCGCCCCCGGCCCATGACTGGCGGCTGGTTCCTTCTCGCTTCCATTCCAGGAGCTCCGCGGGGATTTCCTCGAGGAACTGGCTGGCGGGGTTGTACTGGCTCTGGCCCCACATGCTGCGCACCTCGGACCGGGTCACGTACAACCGCTTCCGGGCACGGGTGAGGCCCACGTAGGCCAGCCGGCGTTCCTCGGCGAGTTCCTTGGGGTCGGTGGCTGAGCGCTGGTGCGGGAAGAGCCCGTGTTCCATGCCTGTCAGGAACACCACCGGGAACTCCAGGCCCTTGGCCGTGTGCAGGGTCATCAGCGTTACCACGCCCAGCCGTTTGGCTTCGGCCACGGCGGCGTCAATGTCCGCGCCGGGGGCATCCGGAATCTGGTCGGCGTCAGCCACCAGGGACACCTGTTCCAGGAAGGCGCCCAGGCTTCCCTCCGGGTTCTCCTGCTCGTACTCGCGCACCACGGCCACGAGTTCGGCGAGGTTTTCCACGCGGGACTCGTCCTGTGGATCGGTGCTGGAGCGCAGCGCGGCAAGGTAGCCGGTCTGTTCAAGGACCGCTTCGAGTGCCGCGGCAGCCCCGGACCCGGCGGCCACCTCGGCGAGGTCGTCCAGCATCTTCACGAAGCCCAAAACGGCGTTGACAGAGCGGGTGGCCATGCCCGGAGCCTGGTCCGCGCGGCGGGCCGCCGCCATGAAGGACGTGCGTTCGCGGCTGGCGAGGGCAGCCACGGCGCCTTCGGCACGGTCGCCGATGCCCCTCTTCGGTTCGTTCAGCACCCGGCGGAGGTTGACGTCGTCGTCCGGGTTCACCAGGACGCGCAGGTACGCCAGGGCGTCCTTGATTTCCTTGCGCTCGTAGAAGCGTGTTCCGCCCACCACTTTGTACGGCAGGCCCACGCGCACCAGCACGTCCTCGATGGAGCGGGACTGTGCGTTGGTGCGGTAGAAGATGGCGACGTCGCCCGGGCGGAGGTTCTCCTCGTCCTGGAGCCGGTCGATTTCCTTGGCGATGAACTGCGCTTCGTCGTGTTCGTTTTCACCGACGTAGCCGATGATTTTGTGGCCTTCGCCCTCGGCGGTCCACAGCCGTTTCTCCGGCCGGTTGGGGTTGCGGGAGATAACCGAGTTGGCGGCACTCAGGATGTTCTGGGTGGAACGGTAGTTCTGCTCCAGCTTGATGGTGCGGGCTTCCGGGTAGTCCTTTTCGAACTCCACGATGTTCCGGATGTCAGCGCCGCGGAAGGCATAGATGGACTGGTCAGAGTCGCCCACAACCGTAAGCTCCGACGCGCCGGGGCCCTCGCCCACGATCTCCCTGACCAGGGCGTACTGGGCGTGGTTGGTGTCCTGGTATTCGTCCACCAGGACGTGGCGGAACCGGCGGCGGTAGGACTCCGCCAGGGCCGGGAAGGCGCGGAACATGTAGACGGTCTCGGCGATGAGGTCGTCGAAGTCCATGGCATTGGCCTGCCGGAGGCGCTGTGTGTAGCCCTTATAGACGTCCGCCACCGCGTGTTCGAAAGGGTCGTTATAGTTGGCTTCCGAGGCAAAGGAGTCGGCGTCCACGAGCTCGTTCTTCAACGCGGAAATCTTGTGCTGGATGGCCTTGGGCGCAAACTTCTTGGGATCCAGGTCAAGGGATTTGGACACCTGGGTAACCAGGCGCAGCGAGTCGGCGGAGTCGTAAATGGAGAAGTTGGATTTCAGGCCGACGTTTGCCGCTTCCTGCCGCAGGATCCGGACGCAGGACGAGTGGAACGTGGAGATCCACATGATCTTGGCACGTCCGCCCACCAGCGCCTCGATGCGCTCCCGCATTTCCGCGGCCGCCTTGTTGGTGAACGTGATGGCGAGGATTTCGCCGTGGTGCGCGCGGCCGGTGGCGATCAGGTAGGCGATCCGGTTACTGAGCACGCGGGTCTTGCCCGAGCCCGCGCCGGCGACGATCAGCAGCGCCGATCCGCCGTGCTTGACCGCTTCCTCCTGCTGCGGGTTCAGCCCTTCGAGCAACTGGGCAGCATCCGGGCGGCGGCTTCCATGGTGGCCGTCGTCGTGCCGGTTTCCGGCGCTCCGGTGGGACTGTTGCCATCCGCCGGAGTGGTTGTGTCCGCCGGCGTTCGGGTCCGGCATTCCGCCCGGCCCTGCCGTGGTGGCAACGCCCTCAGGCTCCGTCCTGGTGCGGGCGGTGGAGGCGGGAGCGGCCTTGAACGGTCCGTCAGAGTACGGGTCAAACAACATATCCATGGTGCCTACAAGTCTAGGCGGTGGGACCGACAACGCCTTCCAGGCTGTGGATTACTCCCGCTCCCGGCCTGACTTCGTCAGGCCACCGAGCCTGACTCGAGGGCCACACGCAGCCCGCGGACCGCCGTCGTTCCTCCTGCGATGAACCACTCCAGCCCGTTGACCCGGACGGTGTCCACGGCTCCCCCGGCTGCAAGGACGATCGCCTTTCCCGGCAGCCAGTCCCATTCGGGGCAGCTGTGCTGGAACCAGCACCCCAGCTGTCCGTCGGCTACCCGGCCCAGGTCGCAGGAACCGGATCCGAGCATGCGGAGGGATGCGGCGGAGGTGGCCGCAGCGTGCCACGGCATGGCGCACATGGGGTCCATCAACCACGTGGGGTGGATGTAGGTGGCAGCGCCGAGTTCGGCGACGCTGGTGGTGTTGCGCCTGCCTCCGTCCTCCGTAAATGCCGTCAGCTGATCGCCGTTGAGCGTCGCACGCCGGTCGTGCCCGCCAAGCCACAGCTTGTCCTCTTCAGGCTGGAAGACGGCGCCCAGCAGCACATCGGCGCGGTCTTTGAGCGCGATGGCGGAGCACCAGTAGGTGGAGCCGTGCAGGAAGTTGTAGGTGCCGTCCACGGGGTCGATCACCCAGGTGCGGCCGCTGGTTCCCTGGACGGAGGCGCCTTCCTCGCCCAGGATGCCGTCCTCCGGCCGGCAGCGCTGAAGCTGTTCCAGCACGTAGGCCTCTGCGGCGCGGTCCGCCGCGGTCACCACATCGGAGACGGAGGTCTTTTGTTCAGACTGCAGGCCTGCCATGCGCATGAGGAGCGCCAGCTGTCCGGCTTCACGGACCAGCGCCGAGGCCAGTTCGTAGTCGTCCAATGAGGGGTCAAGAACAGCTGCGCTGTGTCGGCCAGTGGTCATGGGTTCAGTTTATGGGGCGGGATAATGGTGGCATGGCCAAAACCCCTGCCCAGCGGATCAAGAAGCACGGCGCCAACGCGGCGGTGCCGCAACATCACCTGCCCCCGGTGGTCAACCCCACCACTGCGCGCACGCCGGAAAAGGCGCAGGGAAACAGCAACCTGATCGTCATTGCCGGCGTGGTGGCCAGCCTGTTCCTGTTTTGGTACCTGCACCTGCTGACCCTGACCCAGCTCACGCAGCTCTCCGAGGAACTGGCCATGCCCGACTCGTTGATTGGCGGTTTTGACACCGGCTACATCGGCCGGCTGCAGGGGGTCATGAACAGCGACGCCCTGGGCCAGCTGAACTACGTCCACAAGACCGCGGGCACCCTCTTCCCGCTGATCTTCGGGTTCACCTGGCTGCTGCTCATCGGCACCAACGTGGCACGGAAGGCGGTGCGCTGGGCGCTATGGGCTTTGCCCATGCTGTTCGTGGTGGTGCGGCTGTGGGGCAACGTGGCCATTGACACCATGATGGGCACGGAAGGTCCCGACGCCGGACAGGTGGCCTTGGCGTCCACCCTCACCATTGCAGGCTGGGTGCTTCTGGTGCTGAGCCTCCTGGCCGGGGCCGCGGCGGTGTTCCTGGGGAAGAACGCGGAGAAGAGGAAAGCGAGCCGATAGAGGTCCCCATTTCCGATCCCACGCGCTCAGCATAGGGTTTTCCCTGTAGCGGCGCTGAACAGCTGCTTGGAATCTATCTGGGGGGATTCTTGGGGGAATCACAGCTGGACGGTGCTCTTAGCGCCTTCGAATTAAGCGGGACGGCCTGGGCTCTGACGGTCCACAAGGCGGCCGGCTCATCTGAGGACCTCCAGGCCGCGTATCGAGGCTCGGCAGGAGCCCAGACGGTCGAGACCCTGGACCTTGACACGTTGGAGACGGCCGAAGCCGAGCTGCGCGGGGCCGGAATAGCGGACGAAAGCGGTGCCATCAGCCAGCAGTGGATACTGGCAGCCTGGATCTCAGCTTTCGCACCCCTTCGGGCCGCTGCTGTAGTCCAGTCGGCCAAAGATTCGGTCCACACCGAACTCGCCATTGCCGGGGGAAAGGGTGTGGCGGTCACCTACGCCCGGCGCATCCGGCACGGACAGGGCGTGGAAGTAATCCAGGTCAGCAACGCCGTCGAAGTATGTTTCTTCACCGAAGAAAATGCTTGGGCCGCCCTCAATCGGCACCTTCCGTGCACCGCGAAAACCTCCGGCTGCCACCAACCTTCCACTGAGACCGCGTCCAACGGGAGCGTTGCGGACGCCAGGTACACCATCCATCTGGAAGTGGCAGCCCATCAAGCAGGGCTAAGCCCCGTGCCGATGCCCGGCGGTCCGGGCCCGGACCATGTCAGCAAGGACGCCTGGATCTTGACGGACCGCCTCCATTCACTCCGCGCCTCCGTTTCCAGCGCTGGTTTCGCACTGATTCCTGTTTCCCGGGGTGACATCGGCCAAACGTTCGCGTGGCGCCTGTTGGGCGCCAGGGAATTCCTTGCCAGCGCTGCGGCACAGGTGGCCTGACCATGCCCCTCTATGGAATGGACGTCGAGGGCGGCCGGCGCCTCAGCGAAGAACTGGCCCGTGCCGGTGACCGGCTGGCGGCCTTGGGCCGCAACCTCACACCCCTGGTCCAGGGGGGCTCGCCCTGGAAGGGTGCAGACGCACAAAGATTCGCTGCCGACTGGACCGGGCACCGGGCGAAACTGTTGAGTACGGCCCAGGCCCTCACTGCCGCCTCGAGTGTGGTGAAGCGCCACGTCGAGGAGCAGATTGGAGCGAGCACCGGCGCTGGCGCGCTCTCCGCACCGACGGCTCCCCCGTTATTCGACTCGCTGCTTGACCCCGCTACCGGCTCCGTGGACGACCTGTGGAACACGGCTCGGCAGGTTACGGATACGGTCCGGGAGGTGGCTGGCAGCACATGGGTCTCTGTCCAGGATGCAGCCCGGCTTCCCATCCGGAACCTGATGGATGCGCAGGAAAATGTCTACAGCCAAACGGGCAATGTGATGGACATGGGCTGGCGGTGGCTGACGACGGGTGAGCCACCGTCGCTGACGGAGCTGGCTACCAACGGCCTGCTGCTGGCGGCCTCCCTGGACAACCTGCGGGTAACCACCCTGAGTGCGGGCCTGTGCAACCCACATATATTCGACGACGGGCGGCCGGTTGCGGGGGACCCGATCCCGGTTGGCGTTGGAAATTCGGAGGAGCTGCAGGCCAACGGGAGGGCCAATACTCCGGTCCCGTCCAGCATCAGCGCTGTACTGGAAACAACGAACACAGCCTACTCGGACCAGGGCAAGCCCGGCACTGAGGACACCGGCGTTCGCATCGTCGCGGTTCGTAAACCGGGCGAATCACCGGCCTATATCGTGAGCATCCCGGGCACCACGCGGTGGCTGCCCGATGGTGCAGCAAATCCCACCGACCTCACAGGAAACCTTGAGCTTGCGGGTGGCAACCTGTCCACGGCTGCGGAAGCAGTCCGCATGGCCATGGAACGGGCAGGCATCCCGGAAGGTGCACCGGTGATGCTCTCCGGGCACTCCCAAGGTGGCATGATCGCGGCAGCACTTGCTGCCGACTCGCGCTTCACGGACCGCTTCAACGTCACCAACGTGGTGACCTTCGGCTCACCCGTGGACTCCGCTCCCATTCCACCGTCCATCGATATCCTGGCTCTTCAGCACGCGGGAGATCCGGTGCCAAAGGTGGACCTTGAAGACGCCACGGTATGGCCGGGCGGAATGGTCTCCGCCAGCCGGGACAACGGTGCGGTCGTCGTTGAGCTGCCAAACCCTGCCGGCGAACCCGGCATCGCCGGCATCAACTATCACGATGGCTCCTCGTATGTGGCATCGGTCCGGGACCTCGAAGCTGCAGGACCGATCGCGCAGTACAGTCAACAGCAGTCAACCCAACGATTCCTCACCCCGGATGCCAGCCAAGTGACCTCCACGGTGTCCAACATTTCCCGAAAGCAGTGATGATGAGCCCACTTGAAACCGCTGCCCGTACCGTTGCCCTGGCACTGGCCGTTGTTGCCCTGCCGGCCTGTGGCCAGGGTGGGCCGGCCCCCGCTGAACGCCTGAAAGCCTCAATCGAGGAGGCCGCCACGGCGGTACCCGGAGTGGCATCGGCCCAGGTCCACGTGAACATGAATACGTCGGGCAACTTCATTACCGCGAAGCTCGTGGGCACCGGCAGCGACAAGGCCAGCCTTACCCAGGCTTTGGAAGGAGCCCTCCCAGCGATGCTCGAGAAAACCGAAGACCTTCAGTCCGGAACCTTCTCCACCAGCATCTTTTCCCCTGACGACTCCGTTTCCGTGGGCGCGGCTGCCCTTGGCTACCCTGGTGGCAGTTCGCTAAGTGACTTCCGGGAATTCTTCCTCAACCGGCCCTGACACCCGCTTCCGCAGCCCGCCGCTGCTTCCGGTGCCGGTGCACCCGCTGGGCGATGACCAGCCCCGCAGCGGCCATCCCCACGGTGACCGGATAGCCCATCAGCCGTTCCAGCGTGCCGGGCTCGGGAACCATCATCCGGGTCAGCCCACCGGTGGCCGTGGCCGCCAGCGACACGCCTCCGCACACCAGCAGGAACCACGCCACCCCGGTCTTCCGAAGCCACAGGACGCCGAGCACCAGCAGGGCCAGCCCACCGGAGATGAAATACGTGATGGCGCCGGCGTAGTGCCAGGGTGAGCCCGCATCCTCCGGGACCAGCCCCACTAAAACGGTTCCGGCCCCGGCGGCTCCGGTGAGCAGCCGGACGGCTGAGGCTGCCAGCCAGGGCTCCCGGCGCCGCCAGTCCACCCGGGTGCCGGGCCGGGCGGCCACGCGCAACAGCCCCGAGGTCAGCAGCACCGCCCCCACCAGCAGCCCCAGGCCCTGGACCACGAACGAGGCATTCATCAGCCAGTTCAAGGGCGAGCAGACATCCCTGCCGGAATAGATGCCGCAGTGGAGCGCCCCCAGGTCGCTGATGTACCCGGTCCGCAGGTCGTACGGGCGGGGTCCCGCCCACGCCATGGCCACGGCAGCCTCGGCCGCGAAGTACTGCAGCACGCTCAGCACCGCCCACGCCCCGATGTACTGCCGGGTGGACGCCACGTTCGGGGTGGCGGCGGTGGCGGGAGCGGCAGTGGGGGCTGGACTCATGCCTTGAGCGTAGTACGGCCCGGCACCTTGTATGCTTGTAACCGTGTCCGGACGGGCCGGCCCCGCCGAACCCCCGGATGCGCGCCCTCGTAGCTCAGTGGATAGAGCACGGCTCTCCTAAAGCCGGTGTCGTTGGTTCGATTCCAATCGAGGGCACTTGAACTCTCCTTCCCCGGAGCCGAGCCTCCGCTCCTATCTCCTGGGCCAGACTGCAGGCCACGGACAGCCGGGCCGCTGGCGGCTTGAGCGGGACCTGCTGGACAGGTCGGACGGCACCCGCGGAACCTTTTCCGGCGTCGTGGTTTTCACCCCCACGGACGACGGCGGCCTGGCCCTCCGCGAGGAAGGCACCATGCGCTGGCCTACTTTCACCGGCCCCGCCTCCCGCGAGTACGTCCTGAAGCCCCTGCCGCAGCCCGATGCGCTGGACGTGTTCTTTCCCGACGGCAGGCCGTTCCACCGCATGGGCTTCGCCCCTGATACCAGCCAGGACAGCCACTGGTGCGATCCGGACACCTACCGCGTGTCCTACACCCGACAGGGCCCGGACGCCTTCAGTTACAGCTGGGACGTGACCGGTCCCCGCAAGGATTTGCTGCTCGTCTCGCGCCTGGAAAGGATCACCGCATGAAGGACCGCATCGTGGTCTCCGCTGTCTGCGTCTTTGACGACGCCGGGCGCCTCCTGACCGTGCGGAAGCGCGGGACCGGCATGTTCATGCACCCTGGCGGCAAGCCGGAGCCGGGCGAAACCGCCGTGCAGGCGGCTGCGAGGGAACTCGCCGAAGAGGTGGGCATAGTGGTCCGTCCGGAGGACCTGGACCTCATGGGCGTCTGGATCGCCGACGCCGCCAACGAGGCCGCCACCGACATCGAAGCCACCGTTTTCATCGCCCCGGGCACATGGCAGGCCGCTCCCGCGGCTGAAATCGCGGAGATCCGGTGGCTGGACATCAGCGCGACGGCGGGCGGGGCCCTCACCCACGACCTGGCGCCGCTGCTGACGGACCACATCCTGCCCCTGCTGGCCGCACGGGCAGTCTAAGGACCAGGAACCGCTAGAACTCGGGGACGGACTCCTGCGCCACCGCCGTGGCTTCGGCAAACTGCGTCCGGTACAGCTCGGCGTAGCGGCCGCCCGCTGCCAGCAGTTCGGTGTGGGTTCCGCGTTCGACGATCCGGCCGCCCTCCACCACCAGGATGGCGTCCGCCGCGCGGACGGTGGAGAGCCGGTGCGCAATCACGACGGCGGTACGCCCCTCGAGCGCGGCGCCCAGGGCTGCCTGCACGGCGGCTTCGTTCGTGGAGTCGAGCGCGGCAGTGGCCTCATCGAGGATGACGACACGGGGCTGGGCGATCAGGAGCCGGGCAATGGTGAGCCGTTGGCGTTCGCCGCCGGAAAGCCGGTAGCCCCGCTCCCCCACCACCGTCTCCAGGCCGTCCGGCAGGGACCGGATCATGGCCTCGAGGCGCGCCTGCCGCAGGACGTCCCACATGTCCTCGTCCGTGGCGTCGGGCCGGGCGAGCCGCAGGTTGGAGGCGATGGTTTCGTGGAACAGGTGGCCGTCCTGGGTGACCATGCCCAGGGTGTCCCGCAGGGAGTCGAAGGTGGCGTCGCGGACGTCCAACCCTGTCCCCGGCGCGGTGCCGCCGAGCCGCACGGCGCCCGAGTCGACGTCGTACAGCCGCGACAGGAGCTGGGCGATGGTGGACTTGCCTGCGCCGGAGGAGCCCACCAGGGCCACCGTCTGTCCCGGTTCCACCCGGAAGCTGACGCCGTGCAGCACTTCCTCCCCGCCCCGGGTGTCCAGGGTGGAGACTTCCTCCAGCGACGCCAGGGAGACCTTGTCCGCCGAGGGGTAGGCGAACCGGACGTTGTCGAACTCCACGGAGACCGGCCCGGCAGGGACAGCCACGGCGTCCGGCTTCTGCTGGATGAGCGGCTTCAGGTCAAGAATTTCAAAAACGCGTTCAAAGCTGACCAACGCGCTCATGACCTCCACCCGGGCGTTGGACAGCGCCGTGAGCGGGGCATAAAGGCGGGTCAAGAGCAGCGCCAGGACCACCACGTCGCCGGGCGCCAGCTGGCCACCCAACGCGAGCCAGCCGCCCAGTCCGTAGACCAGCGCGAGTGCGAGCGCCGAGACCAGGGTCAGGGCGGTGACAAACGTGAACTGCAGCATGGCCATGCGGACGCCGATATCGCGGACGCGGCCCGCGCGGGCAGCGAATTCCCGGGATTCCTCATCCGGGCGGCCGAACAGCTTCACCAGCGTGGCACCGGGGGCGGAGAACCGCTCCGTCATCTGGGTGCCCATGGCGGCGTTGTGCGCGGCGGCTTCGCGGCGCAGGTCCGCCAGCTTTGAGCCCATGCGCCTGGCCGGGATCAGGAAGATCGGCAGCAGGACCATGGCGAGCACCGTGACCAGCCAGGACTTGTTGAGCATCACCACCAGGGTCAGGGCCAGCGCCACCGAGTTGCTCACCACGCCGGAGAGCGTGCCGGCAAAGGCGGACTGCGCTCCGATGACGTCGTTGTTGAGGCGGCTGACCAGGGCCCCTGTCCGGGTGCGGGTGAAGAAAGCGATGGGCATGCGCTGCACGTGGTCGAACACCCGGGTGCGCAGGTCCACGATGACGCCTTCGCCGATGGTCGAGGACAGCCAACGGGTCAACAGCCCCACCCCTGCTTCGCCCAGCGCCACGATGGCGATCAGCACCGCCAGCCAGATCACGGTGCCGGCATCCGTCTTGGCGATGATGGCGTCCACCACCTGGCCGGCAAGCACCGGGGTGGCGACGGCCAGGAAGGCCGCTGCGATGGATGAGAGCACGAAGGCGATGAGCTTGCCCTTGTGCGGAGCGGCGAACCCCAGCACCCGTTTCAGGGTTTCCTTGGAGAACGGCTTGGAGCCGCTCTTGGCGGTGCTGATGTTGTAGAGCGAGCTCCACGCAACGCGGTCCATGCTCATGGTTATTTCTCCTGGCTTGCAGTGTGATGGAGCTCCTGGACCGTGCCGTTTTCCAGGTGCCACCGGTAGTCGAGTCGGACATTTTCGAGGAGCCGCCGGTCGTGGGTGACCAGCAGCAGCGCCCCGTCGTAGCTTTCAAGGGCCTCTTCCAGCTGCTCGATGGCCGGCAGGTCGAGGTGGTTGGTGGGTTCGTCAAGCACCAGCAGGTTCACGCCGCGCGCCTGCAGCAGGGCCAGGGCTGCCCGCGTCCGCTCCCCCGGCGACAGGGAATCCACGGTCCGAGACGTATGGTCCGCCTTGAGGCCGAACTTGGCCAGGAGGGTACGGACATCGGCGCTGTTCCAGTCGGCCAGCACGGCTTCGACGGCGTCGCCCAGCGGCTGGGCACCGTCCAGCAGGCCGCGGGCCTGGTCGATTTCGCCGACGGCGACGGTGGCACCCTTGGAGGCGTCGCCGTCGTCCGGTACCTGGGTTCCCAGCAGGAGGCGCAGCAGGGTGGACTTCCCGGCGCCGTTCGGGCCCGTGATCCCGATCCGCTCACCGCCGTTGAGCTGGAGGTTCACCGGCCCGAGTGTGAAGCTGCCCTGGCGCGCCACGGCGTTGCGCAACGTGGCGACGACGGCGCTGGAGCGCGGTGCCTGGCCGATGCTGAACTGCAGCTGCCATTCCTTCCGGGGCTCCTCGACCACGTCCAGCCTGGCGATGCGTGACTCCATTTGCCGGACCTTTTGGGCCTGTTTCTCGGAGGACTCGGTGCTGGCAGCGCGCCGGATCTTGTCGTTGTCGGGGTTTTTCTTCATCGCATTACGGACGCCCTGCGAGCTCCACTCGCGCTGAGTCCGTGCGCGGGACACCAGGTCCGCCTTGGTGGCGGCGTAGTCCTCGTACTTCTCGCGGGCGTGCCGCCGCGCCACGGCGCGTTCCTCGAGGAAGGCATCGTAGCCGCCGTCGTAGACTCCCACGCTGTTCTGGGCCAGGTCCAGCTCAACCACCCTGGTCACGCAGCGGGCCAGGAACTCACGGTCGTGGCTGACCAGCACCACCCCGCCGCGCAATCCGGTCACGAAGTTTTCGAGCGTGGCCAGGCCCGCGAGGTCCAGGTCATTCGTGGGTTCGTCAAGCAGCACCACGTCGAACCGGCTCAGCAGCAGGGCCGCAAGCGCCACCCGCGCCGCCTGGCCGCCGGAAAGCCCGGTCATCAGCGCTTCGGGGCCAGCGTCCAGGCCCAGCTCCGCCAGCACGGCAGGGATGCGGTCATCAAGGTCGGCGGCCCCGGAGGCCATCCAGCGGTCGAAGGCCCGGGCGTAGGCATCGTCCGCCCCGGGAGCGCCAGAGCCCAGACCCTCGGCGGTGGACTCCATCTCGCGGGTGGCTTCCGCGCAGCCGGTACGTCGGGCAATGTAGCCTGCCACTGTTTCACCTGGGACGCGTTCATGTTCCTGGGGCAGCCAGCCAACGAACGCATCTGCCGGAGCAAGGCTGACAGAGCCTCCCTGTGGCTGGTCGACGCCGGCGAGGAGGCGCAGCAGCGTGGACTTTCCGGCGCCGTTGGCGCCCACGACGCCCACCACGTCGCCCGGGGCAACAGTCAGGGAGAGCCCGGAAAAAAGGGTGCGGTGGCCGTGGCCGCCGGAGATGTCCTTGGCAACAAGCGTTGCAGTCATGGTGGTCCTTTCGCCGCTGCCCGGACAGCCATTGACGGCCGGCAGAGGCGGCACAAACAGGCCGCGGCGCCGCTGGGGCTGCAGGACATAGAAGAACCCGCTGGTCCGGACTTGGGGGGTGTACGGACCAACGGGCTCGACCATCAACTATAGACGACTGTGGGCCACGGACAAAATCAGCGGCACGGAGCGCCCGGCCGGGGCACGGTAAAATCGTCAGCACCACCCGTTCTGCAGAGAGCCCTCCATGACCCTTTCCGCCAAGGCGTTCCAGCGCTGGCTGCAAGGCATCGCACCGGATGCCAGCACTGCCGACGTCTGCCGGGTCTCAGGAATCAAGCGGACCACCCTCGCCCAGCAGCTGGTCCGCGGCAAGGTCTCCGTAACCACCGTGGTAAGCATCAGCCGCGCCTACAAGATCAACCCGGTATCCGCACTGGCGGGTTTTGAAGACTACAGCGCGCTGGCGGGGCCGCCGCGTCCGCCCACCAGGAATGAACTCGTGAGCCAGATCTCCAGCGCGGACCTGCTGAGGGCGCTCCTCTCCCGGCCGGCCATGGACGCCCCCCGGGGAGCCGCCGCCCCTGAGCTGAGCCCGGCCCCGCACGCAACTTCCGTAAAGAACTGGGTCGACGCCATTGACGACGGCGAGGTCCGGCACCGGGTGTCGGCCGCCACCGGGGTGGCCCCGCAGAACTATTCCGCGCAGTTGACCGCCAACCGGCTGTCCCCCGAGCTCGCCATGGCCACCGCAGCGGCCGCCGGAGTTGGACCGGCCGGCGGACTGGTCGCTACGGGAATCATCACGGAGGAGGAGGCGGGCTGGCCGCCCGGAGCCCGGCAGGCAGCCTTGGCCAGCCTCTCCGACGGAGAACTCACCGCACTTGCCGGAGACCGGCTTCAGGCAATGGGCAAGGTGTTGCGCCGCCAGGAGCAGGACCAGGCACAGACAGAAAAGATTTGGGAGAACCTGGGATGATCGAGACCCTTCAATGGACCACGCTGGCGATTTGCGCCTTTGTTGCCGCGGCCCGCATCCCCAGCACCCTCCGCGGTGAGAACCGGTCCCTGTTCGGCATCTTTGCCATGATGACCCTGGCCATCCTGCTGAGCATCCAAGGCCCCTACCTGGTGATCGACCAGGCGCTGGGAGGGACCAATCTGGCCAACCTGCTGCTGCGGTTCGTGATCTTCGGAGTCATCTTCTTCATGGGCATCCGCATTTCCCGGGGGTTCGATGCAAAGGACGCTTACCGACTCATCACCGGCCGCACAGGGATGGCAGTCCTCGCAGGCATATCCGCGGTCGCCCTGACACTGTTTTTCATGATGGACACCAGCGGATCCTCCGCCGGACTTACGGGCGTGGTGGGCACCGATCCCTGGAACTCCGCCCTGCTCGAGTATTACGGGGCCGCCGGCCGCGCGTACCCCGCCTACGTTGCGCTGGCCCTGCTCCCGGCCATGATCCGCGCCGCATCAAGCCGCCTGCCGGCTCTTATCCGGGCGGCCGCCGCCCTCCTGGGCCTCGGTGCTGTGGCGACAGGGCTGAGCTTGTCGTTCCCCCTGATCCCGCCTTCCTTTGGCTATATCGAGTTCATCATCAACTACACGGCAGTGCTGTGCTTCGTCGTTGGCCTGGCCCTTATCTGGGCTGCCCGGGTGGTCAACGGGCGCAGCGCGGCGCGCCAAAAGACATCTACCGAAAAGTAACCTAAGGCTGCTTTCACAAAATCATTAGAGTGTGACACAATCATGAATGTGTGAAGGCGGGGCCGCCAAGTGTTTTCGAACGGGGATAAATTCCAAAGCGCCTGCGGCCCCGGGGGCCTTTGCACACATTGGGGGGATGAGTGGTGGCGGATCGTTGGGGACCGCCCCCACTCAGCCTGTTTAAGGCCTCTTTCACGCAGTCTCCAGCCCGGACAGACCCCCTATTTTCGGGCAAACCTCAATGTCACCAACTGGAACGGCCGGAGCGTTAGCGTGGCACCTGCGCCCGTGGGCTGGACGCCGGCAGCTTCGGTGGTGCGCTCCAAAAGGTCCGTGGCCACAACGTCCCGCACCGGGAAGTTCGCCGTAATGTTCCCCAGGGAACGCTGCCCCAGCGACTCATACAGCCGGACCACCACGTCCCCGGAACCGTCCTGCGCCAGTTTCACCGCTTCGATGACCAGGGCAGGATTGTTGACGGAGAACAGCGGCTCCACTTCTTTGGCGCCCGTGACCAGACGGGGTGCCAGGTTTGTCCGGTACCCCTCCTGGACGGCATCGGCAATGCCGGCCCCCGGGCGAATGGCCACCGTCAACTCGTGCCGCCCCCGGTCAGCGTCGGGATCGGGAAACTTGGGCGCCCGCAACAGGGACAGGCGCACCGTGGTGGTGGTGCCGCCGTCGGACTCCCTGATGTTCCTTCCGACGTCATGGCCGTAGGTGGACGAGTTGGCCACGGCCACACCATAGCCGGGTTCACCCACATGGATCCACCGGTGGGCACAGATTTCGAACTTCGCTGCCTCCCACGACGTGTTGGTGTGCGTGGGCCGGAAGACGTGGCCGAACTGCGTTTCGGCAGCAGACCGGTCCGCGCGCACGTCGAGGGCGAAGCCGAGCTTCAGCAGCTTTTCGCGTTCCTGCCAGTCCACGGAGGTGGTGATCTCCAGAGAGGGGCTGCCGGGGGCAAGTCTGATGCGCTGGCTCAGCGGCGAGGTGCCGGCCAGCCGTTCCACCACCACGACGGCGCTGCCGCCTTCGCGCTCAAGCCGTACAGAATCTGCGTGGACCAGCGGGGTGACGTTGCGCCGGTAGAACTCGTCGATATCCCAGGCGTCCCACTCGTTGGGGGTGTCACGGTGCAGTTCGAGCAGGTTGCCCCGTTGGCCGGGGGCGATCGCCTCGCGGCCGCTGGCATGGTCGCGCAGGGAGGACAGCAGCCCGTCTGCATCCACCACGGCCCGAATGACCCCATTGTCCAGGATGTAGCCGCCGTCATGCGGTGTGGCCCGTACCGGTTCCGGGCTCACCACCGGTTCGGCCGCACCCAGCGCGGGGACTCCGTTCCTGGAATGCGGTGCGGCGTTCAACAGGAACTGGCGGTCGCCGGTGCCCAGCACCGCCTCCGCGGCACGGCCGATCAAAGCCTCAAGGGCGGTTTCGATCGCCTGGTAATTCCGCTCAGCGTCCTGGTGGACCCAGGCAATGGAGCTGCCGGGAAGGATGTCGTGGAACTGCTGGAGCAGCACAAGCTGCCAGAGGCGCTGAAGCTCGGCACCCGGGTAGTCGTAGGCGCTGCCGGCGCGTACGGCAGCCGTGGCGCACCACAACTCGGCTTCGCGCAGGAGATGCTCGCTGCGCCGGTTGCCCTTCTTGGTCCGCGCCTGGCTGGTGTAGGTGCCGCGGTGTAGTTCCAGGTACATCTCGCCAACCCAGACCGGCAGCGCGGAGTAGTCTTCCTCGGCCTGCAGGAAGAAGCTTTCCGCGGACCCGACCCGGACCCTTGGCGAGCCCTCCAGGTCCGCCGTGCGTGCAGCCGCGGCGAGCATTTCCCGGGTGGGGCCGCCTCCGCCGTCGCCGTACCCGAACGGGACCAGCGACACGGTGCCGCGGCCATGGTCCCGGTAGTTGCGCTCCGCGTGCGCCAGGTCCCTGGCGCTGAGGTCCGAGTTGTAGGTGTCCACCGGCGGGAAGTGGGTGAACAGCCGGGTGCCGTCGATGCCCTCCCAGTTGAACGTGTGGTGGGGCATCCGGTTGGTCTGGTTCCAGGAAATCTTCTGCGTGAGGAACCAGCGGCTGCCCGCGGACTTCACGATCTGCGGAAGGGCCGCGCTGTAGCCGAACGAATCCGGGAGCCACGCTTCCCTGCACTCGATGCCAAACTCGGCCAGGAAGAAGCCCTTGCCCTCAACGAACTGCCGGGCCATGGCTTCGCCGCCGGGCATATTGGTGTCCGATTCCACCCACATGCCGCCGACCGGGACAAACTGCCCTGCGCGTACCTTTTCCCGGATCCGGCCGAACAGGTCCGGGTACAGCTCCTTGATCCAGGCAAGCTGCTGCGCTGAGGAGCAGGAGAAGACAAAGCCAGGGTCTTCGTCCATCAGGGCCACCACGTTGGAGAATGTCCGTGCGCATTTGCGGATCGTTTCCCGGACCGGCCAGAGCCAGGCGGAGTCGATATGGGCGTGCCCGGTGGCAACCAGCTGGTGCGCGGAGGCATAGGCGGGCCTGGTCAGGACGTCGGCGAGCACCCGGCGCCCGGCGGCTGCGGTCCCGGCGACGTCCTCCGGGTCCATCACGTCCATCATGTGCTCAAGGGCCCGGAGGATCTCGTGGCGGCGCGGGAGTTCCAGTGGGAGCTGCTCCATGAGGCCGGCGAGGGTCCAGATGTCCTGTTGGAGTTCCCATACGGTCTGGTTCAGCTCGGCGATGGCGATGGTTCCGAGCCGGTACTGTGGGGCGTCTCCCGCGGTCGCCTTGTCGCCCAAGGGGGTAGCGGCAAAGGTCCAGCCCTGCGCCATGTCGGGGTTCGCGGCCGCTTCAACGTAAAAATCCACCGCCATGCCGCTGCCGAGCAGCTTGAGAGGGATGTACTGGTTGCGCGGTGAGATGGCCTTGATGATGCTGCCATCCGCCCGCCAGGCGATGCCCTCGCACTGGAACCCGGGGGCTTCGGTGGTAAACCCCAGGTCCACCAGCACCTCTACGGCGGTGTCAGGGCTGCCACCCCAAGATTCGGGCACTTCGCCCTGCAGCCGCAGCCAGGTGGTGCCCCACGGCCGTCCCCAGGGGGCGCCGTGCTCCTGCGGCTGGAAGTCCTGCCGCATCGCCTCAAGCGCCGGGACCGGTTCGCCGGGCACTTCCCAGCTGCTCAGGGTAAGCGGGACTGTCCTGCTGTAAACGGCAGGGGCAATGCGCTCCCGCACAAACCTTGCCAGGCGGACTTCCGTGATCCTGCGGTCGTCATGCAATATAGGTCCTCTTTAGGCTGGAGACTGGATCATCGCGTCCATTCGATGGACAAATCTACCTGCTGGCAGCACTGCAACCAACCCCCTGGGCTGGTGGTGCGGGACGGGCCAAGTCCTTGCCCGCGCTAGGGCCGTGGCACGGCGGGCTGGGGCCCCAGGATTCTGGCGTCTCCGGCGTAGACATTGAAACTGCTGCCCCGGCTGAAACCTGCCAAGGTCAGCCCGTTGGCCTCCGCCAGTTCCACAGCAAGGCTCGACGGTGCACTCACGGCGGCCAGGACGGGGATTCCGGCAAGCGAGGCTTTCTGGACCAGTTCGAAGGACGCCCTGCCGGAAACCTGGAGGACAGTACCGGCCAGCGGCAGGAGCCCTTCACGCAGCGCCCAGCCCACTACCTTGTCCACGGCGTTGTGGCGCCCCACGTCCTCGCGCAGGCACAGGAGCCGGGGCACGCCGCCGTCGTCAATCCTGAACAGGCCCGCCGCGTGCACGCCGCCGGTATCGTCGAAGACGCGCTGGGACTCCCGCAACAGGTCCGGCAGGGAGGCCAGGACCTTGGCATCCACCGTCAGTGGATCCGACTGGGGACTGTGGTGCGAGGACTTTTGGACGGCCTCGATGGAATCGGTTCCGCAGATACCGCAGGAGCTGGACGTGTAGACCCGGCGGCCTGTGTCCGGGAGCGGAACGTCGGGCCGCAGCTGGGCCTCCACCACGTTGAATGTCTGGACGCCATTTTCGTCCTCGCCGGCGCAGAACCGGAGCGACACCAGCTGTTCGGGCGCCCAGATGACGCCTTCGGACACCAGGAAGCCGGCCACCAGGTCGAAGTCGTCCCCGGGCGTGCGCATGGTTACCGAGTAGGACAGGCCGCCGAGCCGGATTTCCAGCGGCTCCTCCACGGCGAGGACGTCTTCGCGGTGGCGGACCGGGTACTCCAAGGCACTCGGCGAACCGTCCAGGACATACTTGTGCACCTTCCGGCGCTGGGTTACTCGTCCCATATTCCACCCTGCCTGTTCATTACTCCATCATGGCACCAACAGAGGCCGCCCTGTTTCACGGGCCGGGGAGAACCCGACAACGGCGCCAGCCCTGCCGTGCATCAGCCCAGGAGCGCGCTCCAGTCGACGGGCCCGCTGGGCGCCGGTTTGGCTTTGGGCTGGCCGGTGCGGGCGGCGGTCCGGGGCTTGGCCTTCGCATCACGTTCGCCGGGCCGCGGAATGGGCGTCCCCCACGGCAGCGCGAAGGCAGGCACCAGTTCGCCCAGCTGCACCCCGTGCGGGGGCACCACCAGTACGCCGTCGGCGGCTGCCAGCCCGCGCATCATGCCGGGCCCCGTGTGCTGCGCCGGGGATGCCATGCCATACAGCAGCCGAAAGGGCATCAGCCGGGTGCGGCCGGGGTCGGGCTCAATCGTCGTCCCGCACGGCACGTCCTCCACCGGCGGCATGGGACGGTGCCCCAGGGCAGCCAGCAGCGGGGCACCCACGGTGGAGAGGGCCATCATGGCCGCCAGCGGGTTGCCGGGAAGTCCCAGGACAAAACGGCCGTCGGGAAGCTCGGCCAGGACCGCGGGGTGTCCCGGCCGCATGGCCACGCCGTCGATGATGAGCCGGCCGCCAAGTTCAGCCACTGCCCGGCGGAGGTGGTCCGTTCCCGAGCGTCCGGTGCCCCCGGTGGTGATGACGACGTCGGCAGGCAGGTCCGGCGCGCCGGGCACCTCGGGGAGCACGTCCTCGAGGGCCGCGAGCCATTCGGTGTAGGAATCGCCGATCCGCTGCTGGCCTGCGGGGATGCCGCCCAGCATGGCCACGACGTCGGGCAGCTGCGGGCCGAACGTATCGCGTACCTGGCCGGGGGCGGGCGTGCCCTGTTCCACCACTTCGGATCCGGTCAGCACCAGGCGGACCACGGGCTTGCCCTGGACCGGCACTTCGTCGTAGCCGGCCAGGGCGGCAAGGGCCAGGTGTGCGGGGTTGAGCGTTACCCCGGCTTTGACCAGGAGGTCCCCTTCGAGGGCTTCCTCCCCGGCCTTCCTGATGTGCTCTCCAGCTCGGGGCTCGCCCGGACGCGCCTTGCCGCCTGTCATCAGGACGGGCAGTCCCTCGTCATCCTGCCCCAGGACCGCGTTCTCGCTGCGAAGCACTGCCTTGGCACCTGGCGGGATGAGGCCACCGGTGGCAATGGGGCTTGCCAGGTGCGGCGCCAGGCGGGTGCCTGTCTCCACCGGTATCCACGGGCCGCTTCCGTTGACTGCCCAGCCGTCCATGGCCGAGGAGGCGTAGTGGGGCATGTCCTGCGGGGCTACGATGTCCTGGTCGAGCCTGCGCCCCAGGGCTATCCGCAGCGCGACGGGGCCGGGCGGAATGGGGGTTGCCGCATCGAAGGCAGCCTGCCTCGCTTCCTGCCAGGTGTGTGCCGCGTGGTGATGGCCAGCGTGTGTGTCTTCAGTTTCGCCCGCGCGCGCCTGGGCTTCCGTGCCCGGCGGCGCGCCAGGACCGTCATGGGGTTCTGCGGTCATTCGCCGGGAGTCCCGGCGGCTTCAGCGTCGTAGTCGGCCGCCAGGGAACGGGCAACGGCCAGCGCCGCGTCCATCGATGCCGCATCCAGCTCCCTGCCGGGTGCGGCAGCAAGACCCGCGGCGAAGCCGGCGATGAAGGTAGTCAGCGGTGCGGCCGGCCGGACAACCGAGTGGGCGGCGACGCCTGCGAGTGACAGCACGGCGTTGACGTCCACCTGGACGTCCTCAAGTTTGTACGCCTGGAGGAGCGCCCTGCACCACTCTTCCAGCGTTTCGTCCTGGCTTTTCACGACTTGCCTCCCACATTGTCTCCGGCTGCGCGCCGGTACTGTCCTGCGTGCTGGTTCCCGGCGGCAACACCCAGCGCGGCAGCATCATCCCAGGTATCCACATCGGCGGTGGACCCGGCGGGGACTGTGACAAGCTGCACGTCCAGACTAGCAAGGAGCGCCCTCACCGGGCCGTTGACCAAGGCGTTGCGCGAAGCCAAGTCGGCGCAGGATCTTCTTAACTCGGCTGTGCTGTAAAAACCTGCCAGCGGCTGCATCCTGCCGTCATCGGAGCAGGCCACCACCGCGTCTGTGCCGGCGCCGGAATCAAGCAGTGCGTCCCGCAGCACAGCCACCGCCTGGGAGGCCAGCGGCATGTCGCATGCCAGCACCAGGGTGCAGGGCGCCCCTCCCCCGCTCCCCGCCAGCGTGTCCAGGCCTGCGGCAATCGCAGCCGCGGGACCGGCAAAGGGTGGCTCCTCCCGGCATGCCAGGAGGTTGCCGGGACGGATCGACGGGGGCAGGCTCTCCCCTCCGTCATCCGGCTGGACTCCCGCATCTCCGACAACCACGGTCAGCCGGGCACCTGCCGCCGCGGCAACTGCGCGCTCCAGGAGGGTTTGGCCGTGGAAGACCAATGACTGCTTGGGTACGCCGCCCAGGCGGGATGAGCGCCCCCCGGCCAGGATCAGGGCATCAAAAGCCAAGCTGTTCTTGTGCACTCCCCCAGCCTACGACCAGCACCCAATCGGGTGCCGCCCAGCGGCCGGGAGGCAGTCAGGCAGCGCGCTCCGGCAACAGGAACGGATCCCATGCGGGGGTCGGCTTCTCCAGCTCCTTGATCTGCCAGATCGTCCCGTGCGGCGGTTCGGGAACAAACCGAAGGGTCCACCCCATCTCGGCGGGAGTGTGGTCGCCCTTGACGTTGTTGCATCGCAGGCAGGCGGCCACCAGGTTCTCCCAGGAATCGGCACCCCCACGCGACTTTGGGTGAACGTGGTCGATTGTGTGCGCGGCCTTGCCGCAGTACGCACATTTATGCCCGTCCCGCCGGAGTACGCCCCTGCGGCTGACTGCCGTCGAGTGGTTGTACCGGGGCCGGATGTAACGGTTGAGGAGGATCACGGACGGGCGGCCCAGGACGTCAGTGGGTCCCACCACGGGGTCGTCCCCTTCAGCCACGACGCTTGCCTTGCCCGTGAGCACAAGCACCAGCGCCCGGCGGAAAGTGACAACCGCCAGCGGTTCATATCCAGCATTCAGAACGAGAGTGCGCATGCACTTACCTCTTCACGGCCGCACCCGTCAGGGGCACGAGGGCCGGCTGCCCTCGGCATGTCCGGGCTATGGATCGACATCACAAGAGTAAACAGAGAAGTGCAAAATCAGGTAATCGCCGCCCCGGAGGCCTTTCCGCCACCAGGACGGGCTAAAGCCAAAGGCGCGGGCGGCAGACCTCTTAAACGCAAAGGACCCCCGCCTTTCTGGCGGGGGTCCTTTGGCAAGCAACATGTCGGCCGGCGCTGGTTCAGGCCGGCATGGGATTGCCTAGCGTACGCGGATGGCAACCGGTCCGGAGCCGACGTTGGCACTGAAGACCACGGTGTCGTTGCCGTTGAAGCCGCCGTGGACGGCCATGCCGTTACCGGCGTAAACGGCAATGTGGGCCATGCCGCCGCCACCGTCGGCGTAGTACAGCAGGTCACCGGGCTGGGCCTGGGACATGGGAACGGTGTCACCCAGCGACAGGTAGCCGGCCGGCCAGTCGTGGAAGTGGATGCCGACGGCGGCCAGTGCGTTGGTCACCAGCATGGTGCAGTCCTGGTGCACGCCGAGCTGGGCGTAGGCGGCGGACAGGATGGCCGCACCCTTGCCGCTCGCGGAAGCCTGGGCCGCAGGAGCGGCGGGAGCGGAAGCCGTAACAACCTTGGCCGTGGCCTTGGGAGCAGCAACAGCCTGCGCGACAGGAGCAGCTTCCTGGACCTGGACCTGGGGCTCGGGCTCAACGACCGGAGCTGGCGTCGTGGTGACGGCAGGCTTCTCGTAGCTGATGGCAATGGTGGAGGCCGCGGAAATCGGGGCGTCGACGGCGGACTCGACTTCCAGCTGGGACGCCGGAGCGGAATCGCGCTTGACGTTGGCATCGGCAGCGTTCGCTGCGATGCCGCTGGTCAGGACCAGGCCGGAAGCCGCAGCGATAACGGCAGCCTGGCGGCCCATGCCGCCGGCGTTGTCGGTGACAGCTTTGGCGATGATGGCGATCGAGTTTGTTTTGGTGACCTCGGCGCGGTGCCGTGCGGTAGCACGAGTCGTCATGAGTTCTCTCTTTCGTTTTTCCTTCGAACCGCGTGTAGGCAGGCAAAGGGGGCTGGACGCGCCGGCATCTTGGGGGTACGCCGGCGCATCCCGAACGGGGATCTGGTTTCTAGCGGGAAAGCTGTGGGCAAAGAAATAGCCCTTGGAGCGCTAAGCCCAAGAACTACTTGTTGAGGTGGTAGTACGACGAGGTACCGGTGGCTGCGGGCGAGTGCAGCAGCGTGCCCTGGGAGGGGTTGAGCGCGCTGATCATCATGCCGTTGCCGACGTAGATGCCCACGTGCGCGCCGCCGTTCTGGACAACGAGGTCGCCCGGCTGCGGCGTGGAGGTGGGGGTCATGATGCTCCACGCATTGGTGCGGGGGATGCTGATCCCGGCCTGTGCGTAGACCCACTGGACGAACCCGGAGCAGTCCCAGCCGGTGACCGGGCTGGTGCCGCCCCATACGTAGGAGTGGCCGATGCCGGTGTAGGCGATGGCTGCAATGCCAGAGGTTGCGGCGGACACAGTCTCGGCAACCTTGGCGGTGGGAGCGGAGTCCTGGCCGGCGGTGGCGGCGCGGTCGGCCGGTGCCGTGGACTGGGGACGCACGGTTTCCACCTTCGGAGCGGCGGTGGTCTTGACGACCGGGCGCTCAAAGGAAACCGTGGCCGTAGGGGCAGCGGTGACGGCCAGGGCCGTCTGCGCCGAGCCGGACTCAGTGGATGCAGAGACGCCGGCGGTGGTGTCAGCTGCATTGGCGGGCAGGCCCATGCTCAGGATGAGGCCCGAAGCGGCTGCCACTACGGCAGCCTGGCGGCCTACGGTCCCGGCATTTGCACTCACGGCCTTGGACACGGCGTCCAAGGGGCTGGTGCGAACCGTTTGCGCACGGTGGCGCGCAGAATGATGGCGTGAAGACACGAAGGTAGCCTCTCCCAATGCCTGCGAGGTGAGCTGTCGGATTCGGATGGGAGTCACCCGGCCACACTGCTTCCTGGGAAGCTCGTGACTTAACCCCAAGGCCTTCTGGAGAGAAGGCCAAAATTGGTTCCCCCGCCCCTGCCAGACGATGAAATGCGAACGGACCTTGAGCGGTGGCAGAGTTAGGCAATCCACTCAAGAGCGTCAACTTCGGAAAAGTTGACGCGAGTTAGACGGTACAGCAGTTTTGTTTCAATGTCACATTCAGGTCACGGCAGGTCACTGCGATCTGAGAGTGGGCAATCATTCGGTTACAGCCAGCCCATCGGATCGACCACTTCACCGTTGACCTGCACTTCGAAGTGCAGGTGGCAGCCGGTGGAAGCACCCGTAGTGCCGCTGAGGGCCACTACTTCTCCGCGGGAGACTGTCTGGCCCACCTTGACGTTGAAGGACGACAGGTGGTTGTAGGTGGTTTCCAGCCCGTTGCCGTGATCGATGACCACCCGGTTTCCGCCGCCGAACTGGTGCCAGCCTGCGAAAGTAACGGTGCCGGTCGCAGCAGCAAGGACGGACGTCCCGCATTGCGCCACGAAGTCCTGGCCGCGGTGGAAGTCGCCGGAGCCGCCGGTAATCGGGCTCACCCTGTATCCGAACGGCGAGGCAGTGGTGAGGGAGGCAAGTGGCGCTGCCAGGGTGCCGGCCGACGCGGCCCGCGTGACCGAGCCGGCGGACTGGGCGCTCAGCAGCTGCTTGAGCTTCCCGTCCGGATCCGCCTGGGTCACCACAGCCGAGCGGCTGAAGTCGATCTGGGCCCCCACATCGGCGGAAATCTGCGGCTGCGGGCTGACGGAGGAAGCCGCCAGGGGCGCGTTGCCGGAAGCGTCAGTGGCCATGACCGGGCTGGTGGCGGGTACTGTGACCGTCAACACCAGGCCGGTGGCGGCCAGGGCGATTCCGGCCTTCTGGCCAATCCCGCTGGCGGCGGCGAATTCGGTTACCTGCCGCAGGGGCCCCCGGCGGCGGCGCGCGTCGCGATGCAGATCGCGGGGGCGCTCCGCTGCTACATCTTCGACAACCCGGGGCGCCGAAGGGGGGCTGGCTGCGCGGCGGCGCCCCCTGGAGGTCTGCATGGTCAAGAAGGGTTCCTCTCTGGAAAAGCCTGCGGAGTTAGCTGTCGGATTCGGGTCAGAGAGATCAAAGACCCGGCCCGTCATGGCAAGCTTCTGCGCAGGGGTATTCCCGGAAGAATCCTTCACTGGAGAGGCTTGCTGCTGACGGACTTCACCCCAAGGCAGTCCCCCGCTGCCGATTGTGGTTCCCCCGCCTCTGCCAGTAACGACTCGTGCACCCGATCCGCTGGCAGAGCTCGGCTCCGGATCGGGTAACGCTTAAGTATCAACGATTGGTTCCACTATAGGGCCTTAAGACCCTAGGTAACAATTCCGTTATCTTTGCGTGAAAGTGCCCCTTCGGGGTACAACCCCGGGGCTCAGGCCTGGGACACAGAGACGAAAACGTGTGCGGCAACCTCAGGCGGCAACTCCAGTGCGCCCTCAATCCCCGGGACCCGGACCGAGATGTAGTCACCCACGTGTTCCAGCGCCACGGCGGCGCCGGGCCGGATTCCGCCTTCGTCCAGTTGCGCCAGCAACTCCGGCTCCACCTGGATCGGTTCGGCCAGCCGGCTGATGGTGACAACTGAGGCCGGCGCATAGCCCTTCATGGCCTCGACCAGGCTGATGGCCCCGTCGGCGCCAGCGGTGGCGGCCTGTCCACCCAGGGCGGCGAGGCCGGGGATGGGGTTGCCGTAGGGCGATTCGGTGGGGTGGTCCAGCATCTCGTAGATGCGCCGCTCAACCCGCTCGCTCATGACATGCTCCCAGCGGCAGGCTTCGTCGTGCACGTAGGCCCAATCCAGGCCGATCACGTCGGCCAGCAGGCGTTCGGCCAGCCGGTGCTTGCGCATGACCTCGGTGGCCCGCTTGCGGCCGGTGTCCGTGAGTTCCAGGTGCCGGTCGCCGGAGACGACCACGAGCCCGTCGCGCTCCATCCTGCCGATGGTCTGGGACACGGTGGGGCCGGAGTGGCGCAGGCGTTCGGCGATACGGGCCCGGAGGGCAACGATGTTTTCTTCCTCAAGCTCCAGGATGGTCCTGAGGTACATCTCCGTAGTGTCGATCAGATCCGTCATCCAGCTCAGCTCCTCGAGCGCAGTACCTTGCGTTGTCCCACCGTATCGCCTCTTCCCGCGAGGTAGTTCGGGGGAAAGCTTAGCCTATTTTGAGTTTGTCCGAATAGCTGCGCTTCGTGCGGCACCGCCCGGGCAGCCCGTCTCAACGTTTGGACTTTGGGGCTGCCGGCTCCCGCCGCCCCTGCCATTCAGGCAGAATGGTGAAGGCCCGCTGCGCAGCCATCGCCTGCTGCCGGCCGGGCCATGACCCGCCCGTCCGGACCAAAAATTTCGTCCCCGCCGAATTGGAGCACCTGTGAGCGACACCAGCATCACGATCCCCGCCGACCTCCTGCCGAAGGATGGGCGGTTCGGCGCCGGCCCGTCAAAGGTGCGCCAGGAACAGATCGATGCACTGGCAGCAGCGTCCAAGACCATCCTCGGCACCTCGCACCGCCAGGCGCCGGTCAAGAACCTGGTGGGGTCCGTCCGCGAAGGGCTGAGCCAGTTCTTCCGCGCCCCGGAGGGCTATGAAGTGGTTCTCGGTGTGGGCGGCTCCACCGCTTTCTGGGATGTGGCAGCTTTCGGCCTGGTGGAGAAGAAGGCCCAGCACCTTTCCTTCGGCGAGTTCGGGTCCAAGTTTGCCGCGGCCACCAACAAGGCACCGTTCCTGGAGGCTTCCTCGATCATCAAGTCCGAGCCGGGCACCCGGCCGGCTGCCCAGGCCGAGGCCGGCGTTGATGTCTATGCCTGGCCCCAGAATGAGACCTCCACCGGTGTGGCCGCCCCCGTCACGCGCGTTTCCGGAGCCGACGAGGGATCGCTGGTCCTGGTGGACGCCACCTCCGCGGCCGGCGGCCTGGACGTGGACGTTGCCCAGAGCGATGTCTACTACTTCGCGCCCCAGAAGAACTTCGCCTCCGACGGCGGCCTCTGGCTTGCCCTGTTCTCCCCTGCCGCTGTTGAGCGCGCCGCGCGGATCAAGGAAAGCGGCCGCTGGATCCCGGACTTCCTGGACCTTCAGACCGCCATCGACAATTCCCGCCTGAACCAGACGTACAACACGCCGTCGCTGTCCACGCTGGTCACGCTGGACGCCCAGGTCCAGTGGCTGAACTCCAGCGGCGGCCTGGATTTCGCCGCCGCGCGCACCGCCGACTCCGCCGGGCGCATCTACAGCTGGGCAGAGGCCTCTGATTTCGCCACCCCGTTCGTGGCCAAGGCGGAGGAACGCTCCAACGTCATCGCCACCATCGACTTCGACGAATCGGTTGATGCCGCGGCCGTGGCCAAGGTCCTGCGCGCCAACGGCATCGTGGATACTGAGCCCTACCGGAAGCTGGGCCGCAACCAGCTCCGGATCGCCACCTTCGTGGCCATCGAGCCGAGCGATGTCTCGGCCCTGCTGTCCAGCATCGACTACGTGGTGGGCGAGCTGCGGAAGTAGGCACGGAAAACAGCTGGAACATACGACGGCGCCGCCTGGGTTCACCCCGGACGGCGCCGTTTTTCGTTGTCCCCGGCGAGGGGGTGGCCGGTTTCCCGGCGGAGGTGCGGTCAGGCTTCCGCCTGTGTCCCGGCGTCGTCCGTTGATTCCTCCGCCGTTTCGCCGTCGTCGGCGTCAGCGGTGGCCGCTTCCTGGCTGTCCGCTTCGGACTCCTGCTGCTGGTCCTCGGGGCGGACGCGTTCGGCCCAGGGCACCCACTCCGGGGCCAGGATCGAATCTTCCGACGGCAGGAGGCCCAGCTCGTTGACCGTGACTACTTTCGAGCGGGAGTTGCGCGTCAGCACCGCATACCACTGCCACCCCGCGTACCCGGGCAGCCGGGACTCAAACAGATGGGTGACCAGCCGGTCGCCCTCGCTCTTGGCGGCGAGGTGCGGTCCGATGGTGGCCGCAGGCGTGATGCCCTCCACGGCAGTCCGGGCAGTGTCGACGGCGGCGGCCAGGAACGCGTCCGGCTTGCCTGTGCGCCACACAGGCACGCCTGCCTTGCGCTTGGGCGCAGCCTTGGCAGCCTGCTCCTGCACAGGCGCGGCCGGCTGTTCAGAATCGGGAGTCATGGGCGCCTAGACGTCGAGCTCGTCGGCGACCTTGCGGAGGGCGGCAGCGATGGCCTTGCCCTTGTTGCCGTCCGGGTACTTGCCCTTGGACAGGGTCCCGGACAGGTTGTCCAGCACCGTCACCAGGTCCTGGACCAGCGGGGCAATGTCCTTGGCGCTCGGACGCTTGGCCTTGGCGATCGAGGGAGTCTTGTCCAGGATGCGCAGGCCCAGTGCCTGGGCGCCCTTGCGCCCGTCCGCTACGCCGAACTCAACCCGGGTGCCTGCTTTGAGCTCGCTGACGCCTTCGGGCAGCGACGACTTGGGCAGGAAGACCTCCTGGCCGTCCTCGCCCGCGAGGAACCCAAAGCCCTTGTCCTTGTCATACCACTTGACCTTGCCGGTAGGCACGTAATCAACCTTCTTCGTTCTGCTGTCATGAGACACGGCCGGCCGCCACCGCATCCGCATGGTTGTGCGGGTTCAGGGTATGGCGAACCGGGACCGTGTTGGTCTGTATGCTTCAAGGTTATCCTGCCCCACGGCCTATCGGCGCTTTGGACAGTGCCGTTCCGCCGCAGGCGCAAGGCCCGGCTTTACCCGCACCGTGCCAGGCGCGGTAGCGTTGCGTCCATGACTCCCTCGCGTTATCGGCGGCCGCTGATGGTCCTCGCCGCAGTTGTTGCCGTGCTGTCCCTGGTAGCCGTGGCAGCTGTCATGGCCCTGGCCTTCGCCGGCTCGGTAGCTCCCGCCTGGATCACCTACACCGCCCTGTACGGCCTGCCCATAGCCTTCATCCTGATGCTCCTGCTGGTCCTGGACGGAGTTGCCGCCCGGCGGCGGGCGGGAAGGGCCCAGCAGCGGTAACGTTGGACTGATGTCCCTCATTCGCGCGCTTGGCAAGGACCTGGAGGCACGCAGCGACGATTCGTTGCGGGCGTTGTTCGCCGCGCGGCCGGACCTCATCACCCCTTCGGTTCCCGACTTCGCTGCGCTGGCAGCCCGCGCAAGCTCCCGGGTCAGCGTCCAGCGCGCCCTGGAGCGGCTCAACCGGCCGCACATGCAGGTCCTGGAAACCCTGCATCTGTGCACCAACACCGACACCGGGCACAGCGCCTCCGCCGAGGCCGTGCACAAACTGATCCGCGGTTCCACCCGGGCCACTGTCGACGGAATCCTGGCCAGCCTGCAGGAACTCGGCCTGGTGCACCCCGCCGCTCCCCCGCACGGCACGCCGCCCCCGGCGGCCAGCCAGCCGTACTACCTCCCCGTGGGCTCGCTCAAGGATGTGGTGGGAATCTACCCCGCCGGACTGGGCCGCAGCTATACCGAACTGGTCCGCCTGCAGCCGGCGTTCGCCCAGCGGGCGGTGCAGCTGGTCTCCGAACTGCACCGCAGCGGCTTCGCGATCCAGGATGCCACCACGCCCATGGAAGCGGCCCTGGCCCTTCAGCACTGGACGTCCACACCGGAGGCCCTGCAGGACATCCTCGCCGGGGCCCCGGAACGGACGACGGCGCTGCTCGCCAGGTTCCGGAACTGGGCCATGGGTGCCGTCCCCCAGGCACAGCGGAAAGCGTCGGTCACGACGGAGGGTACCGACGTCGGGCCCGTTGACTGGCTCCTTGCCCGCGGGCTGCTGGTTCCGCTGGACGCAGCCCACGTGGAGCTGCCGCACAGCGTGGGATTGGCCTTGCGCGGCGGGGCGATCATCAATGACTTCACCTTGTCGCCGCCGGTCCCGGAGCTTGGCCGGACCACGGCGGCGCTGCGCAGGAACGCGGCCCTGAGCGCCATCTCGGAAACCCTGCGGCTGGTCTCCGAGCTGCTGCACGCCGTCCGGGAACACCCGCTGGCCACACTGCGCAGTGGCGGCGTGGGCGTCCGCGAAGTGCGGCGCCTGGCCGAACACCTGCGGATCGACCAGGGCGCGGTGGGCCTGCTCCTGGAGCTGTGCGGGCTGGCGGGCCTGATCCGCCTCGACGTCGACTCCTCATCGTGGGTGCAGCCGCCGGAACTGGAATGGCTGGTCCTTCCCCGGCAGGAACAATGGCTGTGGCTGGTGAACGCCTGGCTGGCCAGCGAACGCGTGCCGTCCATGGTGGGCCAGCCCGTGAACTCAGCCCCGGGCGCGGCGGCGGCCCGGTCAGCGGCCGGAACCACCATCGCCTCACTGTCCGCCGGGGCGCAGCGTCCCGACGCTCCGGTGGTCCGCAAGCGGATCCTGGAGATTCTGCATGAGCTCACCCAGGAGGCGTCCGCGTCCGACGGTGCCGCGCCCGTGCTGGACGCCGCAGCCGTCCTGCAGCGCGCCGAGTGGTCGCAGCCGCGGATGGCCAGGCGGTTCAGCTCGCTGATCCGCGGTGTGCTGGCCGAAGCGGAACTGCTGGGCCTGCTGGGGTCGGGGGCGCTGAGCCAGCTGGGGAGCGCTTTCGCCGAAGACGACCCGGACGCCGCCCTCGCCATTCTGGGTGAACACCTGCCGGCGGCCCTCAACCACGTGCTGCTGCAGGCCGACCTCACGGCGGTTGCGCCCGGCTACCTCGCTCCGGCGCTGACCGAAAAGCTCCTGGCCATGGCCGACGCCGAGGGGCAGGGACCGGCCACGATCTACCGGTTTTCCGCGGCGTCCATCAAACGGGCGCTGGACCACGGATACGACGCCGCCGGCCTGTTGCGCTTCCTGGGTGAACACTCCGCGACGGCGGTACCCCAGCCGCTGGAGTACCTCGTGGAGGACACGGCCTCCCGGCACGGCAGGCTCCGCGTGGGCCAGGCCGCCAGCTTCGTCCAAAGCGACGACGAAGCGGCCCTGCGCGAGCTGCTGGCCGGACCGAAGGCCGTCCAGCTTGGCCTGGCCAGGTTGTCTCCAACCGTCCTGACGTCCTCGTCGCCGCCGCGTGAACTCGCCGCCGCTCTCCGAAGCCTGGGCCTGTCCCCGTCCGTGGACGGCGCCGAACCCGCCCACCTGCGCCGGGCTGCCCCGGCGCAGGAAAGCACCCGCCCTGTCTATACCGCACCCCGGATGGCGCCCCCGGCGGAGGACGTCGAAGCCCAGCTGGCCGTCCTGCGGCAGGCCGGTCCCGGCGTCGGACATCTTCCAGGCACTGCTGCCGGCAGCGAGGCAGCCACCCAGCTGGGGCTTGAGGCACTGCAAAGGGCCATCCGGTTGAAGCAGCGGATCCATATGAACGTGGTGGACAGCCTGGGGAATGCCAGCCTGGAAATTGTTGTTCCGCTCTCTGTGAGCGGCGGCAGGGTCCGGGTATTCGATCCCGCCAAGGACACCGAGCGGGTCCTGTCCGTGCACCGCATCATCGACATCGAGGCCGCAGAGGAACTGCGCCAGTAAAGGACTCCCCGCGTGACCGACGGACCCCTGATCGTCCAAAGCGACAAGACCATCCTGCTCGAGGTGGACCACGAACTGGCCACCGAGGCCCGGCATGCCATCGCGCCTTTCGCCGAGCTGGAACGGGCACCCGAGCATATGCACAGCTACCGGCTGACCCCGCTGGGGCTGTGGAACGCACGCGCCGCCGGGCTGGACGCGGAAAAGGTGCTGGACGCCCTCCTGAAGTACTCCCGCTTCCCGGTGCCGCATTCCCTGCTGATCGACGTCGAGGAAACCATGTCCCGGTACGGCCGGCTGCGCCTCGAAAAGGATCCCCGCCATGGGCTGGTCATGCGGACGGATGACTACCCGGTACTGGAGGAAGTGATCCGCGCCAAGAAGATCGCACCCCTGCTGGGGCCCAGGATTGACGGTGAGACCGTAGTGGTGCACGCCTCCCAGCGCGGCCAGCTCAAGCAGCTGCTGCTGAAGATCGGCTGGCCTGCGGAGGACCTTGCCGGATACGTGGACGGCACCCCGCACCTTATCTCCCTCAACCAGGACGGGTGGGAGCTCCGGCCCTACCAGCGCCTGGCCAGCGAGAACTTCTGGGCGGGCGGCAGCGGGGTGGTGGTACTTCCCTGCGGCGCGGGCAAGACCCTGGTGGGAGCTGCGGCAATGGCCACCGGATCCACCACCACACTGATCCTGGTCACCAACACGGTCGCAGCCCGGCAGTGGAAGGACGAACTGCTCCGGCGCACCTCCCTCACCGAGGAGGAGGTGGGCGAGTACTCGGGCGCGCTCAAGGAGGTGCGGCCGGTGACCATCGCCACCTACCAGGTGCTTACCACCAAGCGCGGCGGCATCTACCCGCACCTGGAACTCGTGGACGGACACGACTGGGGACTGATCATCTACGACGAAGTCCACCTCCTCCCGGCACCGATCTTCCGGATGACCGCAGACCTGCAGGCCCGGCGGCGCCTTGGGCTCACCGCGACGCTGGTCCGGGAGGACGGGCGCGAGGGCGAGGTCTTCAGCCTGATCGGGCCCAAGCGCTACGACGCGCCCTGGAAGGACATCGAGTCGCAGGGCTATATTGCACCGGCGGACTGCGTGGAGGTCCGCGTGGACCTGCCCAAGGATGAGCGGGTTGCCTATGCAATGGCCGACGACGCGGACAAGTACCGGCTCTGCGCCACTTCCGAGTCCAAGACACTGGTGGTGGAACAGCTGGTGGCCCGGCACGCCGGAGAACAGTTGTTGGTCATCGGCCAGTACATCGACCAGCTTGATGAGCTCGGGGAGCGCCTGGAGGCACCGGTCATCAAGGGCGATACCTCGGTGAAGGTACGGCAGAAGCTCTTTGACGCGTTCCGCGCCGGGGAACTGCAGACCCTGGTGGTGTCCAAGGTGGCCAACTTCTCCATCGACCTGCCGGAGGCCTCCGTGGCCATCCAGGTTTCCGGTTCCTTCGGTTCACGGCAGGAGGAAGCACAACGGCTGGGCCGGCTGCTGCGGCCCAAGAAGGACGGCCGCGCAGCCCGCTTCTACTCCCTGGTGGCCCGGGACACCCTGGACCAGGAGTTCGCCGCCAAGCGCCAA
Source organism: Pseudarthrobacter sp. NPDC058119 (assembly GCF_042884655.1). Taxonomy (NCBI): domain Bacteria; kingdom Bacillati; phylum Actinomycetota; class Actinomycetes; order Micrococcales; family Micrococcaceae; genus Pseudarthrobacter; species Pseudarthrobacter sp. NPDC058119. The sequence goes on along the minus strand of NZ_JBHVTN010000012.1, from coordinate 12,169 downwards.
CGGTTCCTCGCTGAGCAGGGTTACGCCTACCGGATCATGGACGCCAAGGACGTGCACGCCGCGGAGTAGTCCGCAGCGTGCACCCCTCCTAGCGGATGTATTCGGAGCTGTCCCGTTCGATGGTTCCCGTCCGGGGATCGAGCTGCGGACGTTCGTACGCCAGCTCACCGCCGCTCCTGCCGCCATAGGGGCGGCCGTGATCGGCAAACTCCTCGCGGAAGAAGGCCACGCACCACTGCCCCATCTGGATCCTCGCTCCGGTCCGCAGGACCGAAGGACCGGTCCTGGCGACACTGCCGCTGACCGGCCCGTGCGGCACCAGGACGTATTCATCCTCGGCGTCGTGCCTGATCTCGGCGTGGAGCGCTTCCAGGCCCTCCAGTTGGACATCGGATCCGAGCCCGCTGCCGATCGTGGTGACGTCCTCCGAAAGGGCAACCTCCCGGGGGATCTGGCCGGTCCAGGTGGCGGCATCCTGGACAAAGATCAGCCGTGGCCGGCCGCCGCCCCTGGCGTAGTGGGTGGTGGTGATGCGCCGGATGATCTTCCGCCGGACAGTGGGGACCAACGGCAACGGTGTGGACGGGGGCAGCAGGGGCACGCCCTTGGGCCGCCGCCTGCCCTGCCGGAGCAGCGGAAGCAGTGAGCCGAGGTTGCCCAGCCTGATATGCGGCGAGCGCGTCACCAGTCGCTGTGATGCCGGTGCATCCACCTTGCCAAGGCTGACAATGTTTCCGTCAGGACCTGCCACTGTGACGCTGAGCCCCTTGCAGGCCAGCAGGTCCGCCAGCGGCCGGATCCCCTCCAGGGGCGGCAGCCCGGCGCCTGCCAGCGGCGCCAGGTGGTCCAGGGACACGGTTACCTCCGTACCGGCAGCCGTGGCACGCCCATTGGCGACCGCCCCGGACTCGTCCGTGTACGAGAATTCCAGATCGATATCCAGGCGGTTCTCCGTCATCTCGGTCAACCGCGGTTCGAGTCCGATCCTGCCGCGTCCCGGTCACTGGTGGTGACGCGCAGGCTTCCGTTGAGTTTCCAGGTGGCACGCGGTGCGTCCGGTCCGATGTCGCGCGGAACTTCAACGGTCATGTCGACGAACTGGTAATTGATGGCCGCGCCTTTGCCGGTGAGATAGGACCACATCTCCTCGGCAAGGTCCGCCCAGTCCCGGATGCTGCGTTCACTGGCAGCGGGCTTTTCAGTGGCACTCAAGTCAGTCATGATGGTCGATCCCCTTCGATGGGCCAGGAGCTATCGGATAACTACCGCTATTGGAGGGATCCACCGGGGCGCAGGGAGCAACAGCCGGTGGTCCTGTGGAGCGCTGGTGCCGGGCTTGGCCGTCCGGCATGGAACACTGTATTCCCGCACCAGGGGCTGGGGAAGACGCGGGAACCGGAACGTTCTTGACGCGGATTGGGTTCCCGGGTGCGGAAACGCCGCGCGCGGACGCACACTGGAACCATGACTACGAGAATCGTTCCGGCCGTCCCCGGGCCCGGCCAGGAGTCCGTGTGGGACTATCCCCGCCCGCCACGGATCGAACGCAGCAGCGAACGGGTACGCATCGTCCTGGGCGGGGAGCTCATCCTGGACACTACCGATTCCCTTCGTGTTCTTGAGACCAGCCATCCGCCGGTGTACTACGTCCCCAGGTCGGCATTCGCCGAGGGCGCACTGGAACCCGCATCGGGCAGCAGCTTCTGCGAGTTCAAGGGTTCGGCGAAGTACCTCACCGTGCGCGGCGGCGGGAAGGAAGCGGACAGCGCCGCCTGGTCCTACCCTGAGCCGGCGTCCGGTTTCGAGGCCCTCGCCGACCGGGTGGCCGTCTACCCGGGCCGGATGGATTACTGCGAGGTGGACGGGGAGCGGGTCCAGGCGCAGCCCGGCCGTTTCTATGGCGGCTGGATCACCAGCCGTGTGGTGGGCCCGTTCAAAGGCGAACCGGGAACCATGGACTGGTAACCGCAAGCCCACCATCATCATGCTCACAACGAATATCCAGACAACTCCCAGAGACTGGGAGCATGATGGGAACATGAACAAGAACGGTCCAGAAGCCCGGCTGCTCGTCGTCGATGATGAACCCAACATCCGCGAGCTCCTCTCCACGTCGCTACGGTTTGCCGGCTTTGAAGTGGTCTCCGCCGCCAACGGCCGCGATGCCCTCGCCGCTGCCGATACCCACGCCCCTGACCTGGCCGTGCTGGATGTCATGCTCCCCGACATGGACGGCTTCACCGTGACCCGCCGGCTCCGCGCCTCCGGCAAGCATTTTCCTGTCCTGTTCCTGACCGCCAAGGACGACACCGAGGACAAGGTCACCGGCTTGACCGTGGGCGGCGACGACTACGTCACCAAGCCCTTCAGCCTGGACGAAGTGGTGGCCAGGATCCGTGCCGTGCTCCGCCGCACCCAGCCCCTGCTGGACGACGACGCCGTGATCCGGGTGGACGACCTGGAGCTCGACGACGACGCCCACGAGGTGCGGCGCGGCGGAACCGTCATCGAACTCTCCCCCACCGAGTTCAAGCTGCTGCGCTACCTCATGCTCAACCCCAACCGGGTCCTGTCGAAGTCGCAGATCCTGGACCACGTCTGGGAGTACAACTTCAACGGCGATGCGTCCATCGTGGAGTCCTACATCTCCTACCTGCGGCGGAAAGTGGACATCGATCCGGAAGCACCGGCGCTGATCCAGACCAAGCGCGGCGTGGGGTATGTCCTGCGGACGGCTGAAAAGCGCTGACCTTGCTGAAGCGGTGGAAGTCGGCCTCGCTCAGGTCGCAGCTGGTGGCCATGATCATGGCCCTGCTGATTGTTGCCCTGACCGTGACCGGTGCGGTCACCCTGACGCTCCTGCACAGCTACCTCCAGGGCCAGGTGGACGACAAGCTGAACGCCGCGGTCGACTCCGCCCGCAAGCAGCGTTCGTTCACCCAACTGCAGGCGCCCAGCTCCATACCCACCGACTACTCGCTCATGCTGTTCGCCCCGGGCGAGCAGCCGTACACCTTTGGCGGGGATCCTGACGACCACCCCGACATCACTGCGTTCACTGTGGAGCAGGCCCAGGCGCGCGGACAGACTCCCTTCCAGGTCCGCGGGACGGCCGGGGAAAATTGGCGCGTAGTGGCGGTGACGGTCCAGAACGGCCAGACCATGGCCGTGGTGCTCATCGGCCTGCCCCTGGAGAGCGTTGACGACGTCCTCAAGCACGCCACCCTGGTGGTCACCGGGGTAGGCCTGCTGACGCTGCTGCTGGCCTCGCTCATTGCCAGCTGGACCGTGTCCCGCTCCTTCCGCCCGCTGGCCAGGGTGGAGAAGACGGCGGCCGCCATTGCCGCCGGGGACCTCTCCCGCCGCGTCGAAGTGGAGAACCCGACCACCGAACTGGGCCGCCTGAGCAGCTCCCTGAACGCCATGCTTGCGCATATCGAGACTGCGTTCGCCGCCCGGACTGCCTCGGAGGCACGGATGCGCCGCTTCGCCGCGGACGCGTCCCACGAGCTCCGCACGCCGCTGGTCACCATCCGCGGGTTCTCCGAGCTGTACCGCCACGGCGCCCTGGCCACGGACGAAGACGTAGCCACCGCCATGGGCCGGATCGAAAGCGAAGCCAAGCGCATGGGGTCCATGGTGGAGGACCTGCTCCTGCTCGCCCGGCTCGACGAGCAGCGCCCGCTGCAGCAAAAGCCGGTGGACCTGCAACTGATTGCGCACGATGCCGTAGTGGACACCCAGGCAAGCGACCGTTCCCGGGCGATCTCTCTGACCGGGCTCGACGGCGGCCCGGCGGGACCGGCCCCCGTGCTCGGCGATGAGGCCAAGCTTCGCCAGGTGGTGGGAAACCTCGTGGGCAACGCCCTGCGCTACACCCCTGAGGGAAGCCCGATCGAACTTGCAGTCGGGGTCCGGGGAACCGGTGGCGGCGAACGGTCCGTGATCGAGGTACGGGACCATGGGCCCGGCATTTCGGAAGAGGACGCGGCCAAGGTCTTCGAACGCTTCTACCGGGCGGATACGTCCCGCACCAGGGAAACCGGAGGCAGCGGCCTGGGCCTCGCCATCGTGGCGGCAATCGTGGGCTCCCACGGCGGGACGGTGCGGGTGGAAAAGACCGACGGCGGCGGCGCCACCCTGGTGGTCAGCCTGCCGCGTCAAGACGACGCACCCCGCGATGGTGGAGGAGACGGCCAGGAAGAAGCGGACGGCAGCACTGCCGGTTCCAGGGGCGGCGACGGATCGGTTATCCACATATAGCCGGCCGGCGATGGTCCACGCCTGCCACGGCTCCTTAGGCTCGTCCCTGTAGCCCGGAACCGCCGGGCGCGGGGGCAGCCCCGCCGTATCCGAGAGGCAGAGCCATGAGCATCATTTCCGTCGATACAGACCTGCTGCAGCTAAAGTCCGCCAACGTGCAGGCCACCGTGGACCGGATCAGCGCCGACGTCCACGCCATGAAGCGCGGGCTGGACGAACTGCAGGGTTCCTGGCGGGGTTCCGCGGCCACCAACTTCCAGGCGCTCGTGACCGAGTGGACCATCACCCAGGGCCGGGTGGAGGCGTCGTTGGCATCCATCAATGCCGCTCTTGCCTCCGCCGCCGCCACCTATGCCCAGGCCGAACAGGGCAACGCCCAGCGGTTCAGCTGACCTGGCGGTCAGGCCTCAGGGGTTCCCTGGTGGAAGCGCAGCCGCCAGCGTCCCCCGTCAAGGACCCACAGCGAGCTCCGGAGCGTCGTGCCGGAACGCGCAAAGCTTCGGTAGGTCAGCAGGACCGCGGCGGCGCCGATGCGCTCTGCACCCAGGATCTCGATATCGGTCCGTTCCCCCGGGTCCTCTTCCAGGGCCATCATCATGGCATCCCGGGTCCACACCCTTCCCGAACTGCCGATTTCCATGAAGTCCGGGTGCAGAAGGACGGCGGTCCGCCCGATGTCGCCCCGCACCAGCGGACCCAACAGCTCACGTTCGAGCTCTTCCACCAGTGCTTCGGGCGGAATCGAGCCCGCCTGCTGGGTTGCCTCCGCCACCTCAAGGGCTTCATTGTCCAGCTCACTGAACAGGTCGAGTTCCTCGTAGGCTGACACGGGCGCCGCGGAACGGGCCGGCGCTGCGGCCGGGATATCCAGTGTCGCCGGCGGGAAGCCAACGCCTGACGCCGCCTGCGCCGCCGCGGGACGTTCGGCGGCCCCGGGGCGGTGCCCGCCGGGGAACCCGGGGCCGGACCGTGCCGCCACCCCCTGCTGGTACGCCGTGGCCGCAGCCCTGGCCCGTTCATCGGCAGCTTCATTGAGGTCGTGCCCGGCGTGGCCCTTGACCCATTCAAACGTGTAGGTGCGTCCGGCGAGTTCGCGGTCGAGTTCCTTCAGCAGTTCCACGTTGAGGACGGGCTTGCCATCGGCCTTGCGCCATCCCTTGCGCTTCCAACCCGGCATCCACTTGGTAATGGAATTGATCACGTACTGGCTGTCGCAGAGGATGCGCAGGTCTTCCCCCGGCAGGTGCGCGGTAGCACGCAGGAGGTCAAGGACAGCCATCAGCTCCCCCTGGTTGTTGGTCCCGTGGGGCCAGCCGCCGGCACGCCAGCAATCGTCATTCACATACCAGGCCCAGCCGGCCGGGCCGGGGTTTCCCAAGGCCGAACCATCAGCCGCTGCAGTAATCGTCACTGGTCCATCCTGCCAGAAGCGGCCGACACCGGCCCCCGCCCTCCACTCGGAGGTATCCACCCAAGGCTTTCCCGGCCCAACGTTGCCACTCTTAAAACGAAAATGCGGCCCCCTCCGAAGAGGGAGCCGCATTTTGCGGTGTGGCGGGCAGGTCCCGGCCGGGGAGGCTTAGAAGCCGCCCATGCCGCCCATGCCACCCATGTCGTCGCCGCCGGCGGGCGCTGCAGCCTTCTCCGGCTTGTCAGCAACCACTGCTTCGGTGGTGAGGAACAGGCCGGCGATGGAGGCCGCGTTCTGCAGGGCAGAGCGGGTTACCTTGACCGGGTCGTTGACGCCGGCTGCCAGCAGGTCGGTGTATTCACCGGTTGCTGCGTTCAGGCCGTGGCCGGCGGGCAGGCCGCGGACCTTGTCGACAACCACGCCGGGCTCCATGCCGGCGTTGAAGGCGATCTGCTTCAGCGGAGCGTCGATGGCAACGCGGACGATGTTGGCGCCCGTTGCTTCGTCACCGGACAGCTGCAGGTTGGCGAATGCCTTGGCACCGGCCTGGATCAGGGCCACGCCGCCACCGGCAACGATGCCCTCTTCGACAGCAGCCTTGGCGTTGCGCACTGCGTCTTCGATGCGGTGCTTGCGCTCCTTGAGCTCAACCTCGGTTGCGGCTCCGGCCTTGATGACTGCAACGCCGCCGGCCAGCTTGGCCAGGCGCTCCTGCAGCTTCTCGCGGTCGTAGTCGGAGTCGGAGTTCTCGATCTCGGCACGGATCTGGGAAACGCGGCCGGCGATCTGGTCGGCGTCGCCGGCACCTTCGACGATGGTGGTTTCGTCCTTGGTGACAACTACCTTGCGGGCCTGGCCGAGGAGCTCCAGGCCGGCGGTCTCCAGCTTGAGGCCAACTTCTTCGGAGATGACCTGGCCGCCGGTGAGGACGGCGATGTCGGCCAGCTGGGCCTTGCGGCGGTCACCGAAGCCCGGAGCCTTGACGGCGACGGACTTGAAGGTGCCACGGATCTTGTTGACGATCAGGGTGGCCAGGGCCTCGCCCTCGATGTCCTCGGCAATGATCAGCAGCGGCTTATTGGACTGCATGACCTTTTCCAGGACAGCAACCAGTTCCTTGACGTTGGAGATCTTGGAGTTGACGATCAGGATGTACGGGTCCTCGAGGACCGTTTCCTGGCGCTCGGCGTCGGTGACGAAGTAGGCGGAGATGTAGCCCTTGTCGAAGCGCATGCCTTCGGTGAGTTCCAGCTCCAGGCCGAAGGTGTTGGATTCCTCGACCGTGATGACGCCTTCCTTGCCCACCTTGTCCAGGGCTTCGGCGATGAGGGCACCAATCTCGTCGTCACCGGCGGAGATGGAGGCGGTGGCCGCGATCTCTTCCTTGGTTTCGATTTCCTTGGCGGAGTTCAGCAGTTCGGCGGTGACGGCGTCAACAGCCTTCTCGATGCCGCGCTTGAGGGACAGCGGGTCGGCGCCGGCAGCAACGTTGCGCAGGCCTTCCTTGACCAGGGCCTGGGCCAGGACGGTTGCCGTGGTGGTGCCGTCACCGGCAACGTCGTCGGTCTTCTTGGCAACTTCCTTGACCAGCTCGGCGCCGATCTTCTCGTAGGGATCGTCCAGCTCGATCTCCTTGGCGATGGAAACACCATCGTTGGTGATGGTGGGGGCGCCCCACTTCTTTTCGAGGACGACGTTGCGTCCACGCGGGCCGAGGGTGACCTTAACGGCGTCGGCGAGGGTGTTCAGGCCACGCTCAAGGCCGCGGCGTGCCTCTTCATCAAATGCAATGATCTTGGCCATAACGGCAATAGTCCTTTCGGGACAGACGTTAAGAATGAACCTTCGCTGCAGTGCCCGCGACGGACGATCCTTTTGCCGGCGGCCTCTGTATGCCTCCGGGCGGGGATCTCACTGAAGTGAGGTGTTTCTTTCGCTCGTCGACCGGTGCCGTGCGCTGCCGGCCGGAACCAGGCGTTGCTTTAGCAGTCGGTACGTCAGAGTGCTAAGTCAATAATTAGCACTCCCCAGGTTAGAGTGCAAGCGAAACGACGCGTAACGCCCCGCGGGAAGGGGCCGCTTCGCCCAGGGCGATCAGCCTGGGCGCCCCGCCGTCTCCCGGCCGGACAGCGAGGGGTTGTTGTCGGCCCCGAAGGTGTACACAGAGAAAGCGGCTGAGGTGATGTCCCCGTTGGAATCGAAGGCAACCGGGCCCGATTCGCCGTCGTAGTTGATGTCCTGGCTGGCTGCGAGGCCGCCGAGGCACTCCTTATAGCTCAAGCAGGGGGCGGCCGGTTCGCCGGCGCCGGACGCAGCCGATCCCCCGGAAACCGGGACCAGGTTCGCGGCAATGGAGCGTCCGGCGTCATCCTGGGCACGGGCCGCGGCGAGGGCCGCCAACGTGACGGCGTCGTAGGTTTCAGCGGCGAAGGAGACGTCCTTGAGTGCCGGGTCAACCGCCAGCAGTTTCGCCTGGAACGCAGCGCTGGGCAACTGTCCGGGAACGACGGCGCGGGCACCTTCGAGTGTCCGGGGTGCGAGCCCGGACCCGTAGCGGGCAAACGCTCCGTCGCTGAGGATGATCCGGGAGCCGGTAAGGCCTGCATTGTTCAGCTCCACCAGCGCGCCCTGTGCACCCTCGCGGGCAATCAGGACGACGGCGTCCGGCTTGGCCTTGGACGCGGAGCGGGCGGCTTCGGCTGCAGCACCGGGCTTGAAACCGGCACCCGGCAGGACCGTGAGTCCTGACCCTTTTGCTGCATCAGTGACGGCGGCCGAGAGGTCCTTGCCGTAGGGGCCTTCCTGGTAGAGCACGCTGACCGTGGCGGCACCGGCGTCCTTGGCAAGTTTGGCCAGCACGGGTCCTTGCGCGACGTCGGCTGCCGCGGTCCGGAAGTAGTAGCCTCCGCTCGCCAGCCCGGAGAGGCCGGCAGCGGTGTTGGCCGGCGAAATCAGGGGGATGTGCGCACGGGACAGGACGTCCACTGCTGCCGGAGTGTGGCTGGAGTCGGTGGGTCCGATCACCACGTCCGCCTTGGCGGCCGCTGCATCGCTTGCCTGCTTCGCGGTGTCCTGGTCCGGGTGCTCCGGAAGGAGCTCCACTGGCCGGCCTTTATGTCCGCCGGCCGCGTTGATGTCCTGGATGGCGAGCTTGGCGGCAGCCAGTTGCGGTGCGTTGAGGAAGGCGCTGTCACCGGTGTTGTCCAGGATCACTGCCATACGGAGCACACCGTCACCGGAGGCTTCGGCCGGTTCCACCCGCGCGTTGCCGCCGGCGCCGGCGCACGCGCCCAGTGAAAGGACAGCTCCCAGGGAGAGCGCAAGTACCGGCACGGCACGGGCTCCGGGACGCGATGCGGGCATCACGGCGCGGGCCGGACGTTTTCCGCCTGGGGACCTTTTTCGCCCTCGCCGACATCGAGTTGGACCCGCTGGCCCTCGGCCAGAGCACGGTATCCCTCTCCCTGGATGGCGGACCAGTGGACAAAAATGTCGTCACCGGAGCCGTCAACGGTGATGAAGCCGTAGCCCTTTTCAGCGTTGAACCATTTGACGGTTCCCAGTGCCATGCTCAACAACTCTTTCCATCGGGGCCGGGTGGAGGCCTGGCCGGCGTAACTGGGCGGCGTGCGGCTACCGGTAACCCGGGCCAAGGACCACGACGAGGGGCGCCTGGAACTCGGTGCTGCTCACAACGGTGGGGATGTTCAGCAGGCCGGCGAGTTCCTGGGCGCTTGCCAGTTGCTGCGGGCCGGCGTAGAAGATCACGGAGGACTTTTGCGGGGCGCCGGACCAGTTGCCCACCGGGCCGAGCCGCCAACCGTCGGCCTGGACGGTCCCGCCTACCCGGCTTGCCAGTCCGGCCGTGCCGGCGGCGTTGTAGACGGCCACTGCCTGCGTCCTGTCCACTACGGCCTGCTGGGTGGCCGAGGAAGTGGGCTCCGGCTCACTGCCCTGGGTTGGCCCGGCGGACGGCGTGGGGCTCACCGTTGCGGCGGAGCCGGCGGCCTGCGTGGCCGTGGGCGTGGACCCGGTGCCGGCGAGCGGAGCTGACTCCACGCTTGCCGACGCCTGGCTCGCGGTGGCGTTGAAGCCGAGTTTGGGCAGGATCAGGAAGGACACCACCCCAATGGCCAGGGCTGCCATTCCCACCGCCAGGATGGGCCAAAGCCGTACCCGGGACGGGGCCGAAGCCGTCCGGTGGACACCTTGTCGCGACGCGGCCTCGGGGACCTTGTCGAATTCATCGCGGGCGTATCTGGTCATGGTGGAAGGACATCCTTGTTGATTGCGGCTGTTGTCCCGGCCTGGGGCGTCTTAAGCGTCGGATCCCAGGCGCCGGGCAGTACGTGCACGGTGGCGCGACGTACGTAGTCTACGCAATCTCTTGACCAGCATGGGATCGTGGGCCACTGCGTCCTCGCGGTCGATCAATGCGTTGAGGAGCTGATAGTAGTGGGTTGAGGAGAGGTCAAAGAGGTCGCGAATGGCCTGTTCCTTGGCTCCCGCATACTTCCACCACTGCCGTTCCAGGGCCAGCATCTGCTGCTCGCGCTCTGACAGGGAAGACTCACGGAGGATGAAATCCGCCAGGAGGGACTTCCGTGAATCCTGCTCCGGCAGGTGTTCCCGGGCCGGTTCCGCCACGGCGCACTCCTTCGCTGGTTACGGTCAATGTCTTACCCCTATGCTAGCCGCCAAATAACAGCGGTGTCATTCGGCGCGGGGCCCGGCGGCCACCGCACGATGCCCCGGCTCCAGACAGTCCCTGCGACAATGGACCGATGGTTGAATCGGATGCGTTGTTCGAGCTGGAGCAGGACCCGGCGGACACCCTCAGCTTTGCCGGCCTGGCCGGGCTGCCGCTCGCAGAGCTTATGGCTCCGGACTGGGCCGCGGCGCTGCAGGGCGTGGAAGACCAGCTGCGGAAGGTCCTGGCCTTCCTGGCACGCGAAGAGGCGGCCGGGCACCAGCTCCTGCCGCCGCCGTCGAACGTGCTGCGGGCTTTCCGCCAGCCACTCGCCGCCGTAAAGGTCCTCATCGTGGGCCAGGACCCCTATCCCACGCCGGGACACGCCGTCGGCCTGTCCTTTTCCGTCGACCCGCGCACCCGTCCCCTCCCCCGCAGCCTGGTGAACATCTACCGGGAGCTGGAATCGGACCTGGGCATTCCCCCGCGCGTCCACGGTGACCTGTCGGCGTGGACGGAGCAGGGCGTGCTGCTCCTGAACCGGGTCCTTACCGTCAGGGCCGGCGCGGCCGGCTCACACCGCGGGAAGGGCTGGGAGGAAATTACGACGGCGGCAGTCACCGCACTGGCCGCACGCAAGGCCCCGGACGGGTCGGCGTTGCCCTTGGTGGCCCTCTTGTGGGGCAAGGAGGCTGAGGGGGTCCGGCCGCTCCTTGCCGCCACCCCTGCCGTCACCAGCGCCCACCCCAGTCCGTTGTCCGCGTCCCGCGGTTTTTTTGGCTCGAGGCCGTTCAGCCGCGTGAACCAGCTGCTCCGGGAACAAGGGGCAACGGACGTAACCTGGGAACTCCCGCCCGTGCCGTAGCTAGGCTTGCCTTATGAGCACTGTCCCCGCCGCCACCAGCGCAACCAAGAAGAGCCGTCCGCAGGTCAACCTCACCGTGCTGCGCAAGGAGCAGCTGTCCCCGCACATGGTCCGGATCGTGGCCGGCGGGGAGGGTTTCGGCGATTTCATCAACAACGGATTCGTTGACCGGTACGTGAAGATCATCTTCCCGCAGCCGGATGTGGAGTACCCCTCCCCCTTGGACCTGGAGGTTGTCCGGGAAACCATGCCGCGCGACCAGTGGCCCTTCACCCGCACCTACACGGTGCGCTGGGTGGACCCGGAAGCCCGGGAACTGGCCATCGACTTCGTGGTCCATGGCGACGAAGGGCTCGCCGGTCCATGGGCGGCCAAGGCCCAGCCGGGCGAGACCCTGACGTTCACCGGCCCGGGCGGCGCGTACAACCCCAATCCCGGGGCCGACTGGTACCTCTTTGCCGGTGACGAAGCGGCCCTTCCCGCCATCGCCGCCAGTATCGAGGCCCTCCCGGCAGGGGCAACCGGCCTCGCCTTCCTGGAGGTCGGCTCCGAAGCCGACATCCAGCCGCTTTCGGCCCCTGCGGGCCTGCGGGTGACCTGGCTGCCCCGCAACGGCACCCCTGCGGGTTCCAGCGACCTGCTGGTCAAGGCCGTGGCGGACGCGGAATGGCCCAGCGGTACTGTGGACGTCTTTGCCCATGGGGAGCGCGGGTACATGAAGGCGCTGCGTGAGGTCTTCTTCAAGCAGCGCGGCCTGGAACGCCGCCAAGTGTCCCTCTCCGGATACTGGGCCCAGGGCCGGGTGGAGGACGTGTTCCAGGCCGAAAAGAAACTCCCGGTCGGGCAGATCTAGGTGTACTGCCCAGGGACGTTGGTTCGGTGAATGTGATGACTCGCTGGAGTCGTTGAGCCAAAGGTGAGGACCTCCGGTTGCACAGTG
>NZ_JBHVTN010000011.1:106576-107119 GCF_042884655.1 Pseudarthrobacter sp. NPDC058119 | reverse complement strand
ACCCGGGAGGGTGTGGGAGAGTAGGTCACCGCCGGAACAACTATTACTGGTCGAGGCCCCGAACCACACGGTTCGGGGCCTCCCACATTTAAACCAGGACAAGCCGACACCACAGACGACTCGGCGACCAGGCGAACCGCACGCCGGCGCAACGATCGTCGTGCAGGCAGCGGCAACGGCAGGCTGTTCCCGTGTGAAGATGGCCACGATACCGCTGCCCAGGGCCCCCGCTGTCCCTGCTGATTTTGTGGCTCCACTAGAATTGATGAAGATGTACGGACTTCGAAGCGCTTGATGTCGGGTTGCGTAGGAAACGAAACGAGCGGCTGCAGTTGCGCCAGTGGTCGGCTCACAACAGGAGGAATCCATATGGCCGAGCACAACGGTGGCAACCGCGGCAACGACCGGGGCGCGTTCCGCGGCAACAACAACTCCGGCGGCGACCCCCGCGGATTCCGGTCCCGGTCCGACCGCGACGGCAACAACTTCTCCCGCGGCGGTTCTTCTGCCGGTGGTGGCGAGCGTAAGCCTTATGGTGATCGT
>NZ_JBHVTN010000011.1:75701-106480 GCF_042884655.1 Pseudarthrobacter sp. NPDC058119 | reverse complement strand
TCGTGATCGTAAGCCGTTTGGTGATCGTCCGCGCCGTGATGGTGAGGGTGACCGTCGCCAGTTCGGTGATCGTGATCGTAAGCCGTTTGGTGATCGTCCGCGCCGTGATGGTGAGGGTGACCGTCGCCAGTTCGGTGATCGTGATCGTAAGCCGTTTGGTGATCGTCCCCGTCGTGATGGTGAGGGAGACCGTCGCGGGTTTGGCGGCGGCGAAAACCGCAAGCCGTTTGGTGACCGGCAGGACCGCGCACCCCGCAGCTTCGACCGCGGTGACTCGCGCGGCGAATCAGGCCGTGGCTCCGGCCCCCGCAGTTTCGGCCGCGACCGCCAGGAGGACCGTCCTGTCCGCGTGCCCAACGCCGCTGACCTCCGCAGCGCCAACCGGCCGGACCGGGAGCGCTCTCCCGAAATCGACGAAGACGTCACGGGCAAGGAACTGGACCGCGCCACGCAGCACCAGATCAAGACCCTTGAAGCCAAAAGTTCAGAGTGGGTGGCCCGCCACCTGGTGATGGCCGGCCGGCTCATTGACGACGAACCGGAGCTGGCCTTCCAGCACGCACTCGCCGCCAGCCGTCGTGGAGGCAGGCTTGCCGCAGTCCGGGAAGCCGTGGGCCTGACCGCCTACGCTGCCGGCCACTATGGCGAGGCGCTGCGTGAGTTCCGTACCTTCCGCCGGATCAGCGGTTCCAACGTCCACCTGCCCGTCATGGCCGACTGTGAACGTGGCCTGGGCCGCCCGGACCGCGCCCTCGATGTGGCCCGCTCGGAGGAAGCCCAGGACCTGGATGCTCCCGGCAAGGTGGAACTGGCAATCGTCGCTGCCGGTGCGCGCACCGATCTTGGCCAGCTGGACGCGGCAGTGGCCGAGCTCGAAATCCCGCAGCTGGACATGAACCGCGCGTTCTCCTACAGCCCGCGCCTCTTCCGTGCCTACGCCGATGCACTTTCAGCTGTCGGCCGGCAGGAAGAAGCAGACAGGTGGAACCGGCAGGCCGTCGTGGCAGAAGATGCCCTGGGCCTGGGAGCAGACCAGGAACCCGAGATCATCGACCTTGGCTGGGACGAGGAAGAAGAGGCCCGGGAAGAGGCTGAACGCCGCAGGATGCTCGAACGCGCCTCTGACGCCGCGGCTCCCGCAGAAGGTTCCCCGGAGGCAACGGCGGGAAGCGCCCGCGCAGCCGAGGCAAAATCCGCGCTGGACACCAGCGTTGACGACCAGGACGCAGACTACTTCGTTTCCGACGACGCAGAATCGGACCAGGACTCGGTGGAACACGACGAGCTTGGCACCGTGCTGGCTGACGACGCCGAAGCGGACGATGCCCATGCGGAGGACAACGCAGGCCAAGGACATGACGAAGACAGCCGGGAAGACTGACCACAGATGAGCGATGTTTCCCTGGTTTCCCGCTTCGATGCACTCCTGGCCGACCTGGATGGCGTGGTCTACGCCGGACCCAACGCTATCCCCGGAGCTGTTGAATCGCTGAAGCAGCTCTCCGGTCTGGGCATCGGCCTGGGCTACGTGACCAACAACGCGTCACGGTCGCCGGCGGAAGTGGCTGCACATCTGCGCGAGCTTGGTGCTCCCGCGGAGGACAACCAGGTGGTCAGTTCCTCCCAGGCCGCGGCTGAGCTGCTTGCCTCGGTGCTGGCGCCGGGGTCCAGGATCCTGATCACGGGCAGCCCGGCCCTGGCCCGGGAAATCGAGCTCGTGGGCCTGGTGCCGGTGGCCGGACAGGATGAGGACCCGGTCGCCGTGGTCCAGGGATTCAGCCCCGCCATCGGATGGAAGGACCTGGCCGAAGCCACTTATGTGGTCAATGCCGGTGCCCTCTGGGTGGCCACCAACACGGATATGTCCATCCCGCAGGCACGCGGCATCGCCCCGGGAAACGGCACCCTGGTGGCCGCGGTCGCGGCAGCCACCGGCCAGCAGCCTCGGGTTGCCGGAAAGCCGGAGGCACCGCTGTTCCATTCGGCTGCCAAGCGCCTCGGGGCTGAACGCCCCCTGGTGGTGGGCGATCGGCTGGACACGGACATCCTGGGCGGCAACAACGCGGGCTTTGCCACGGTGGCGGTCCTGACCGGGGTCGACACGCGCGAAACCATCCTGGCAGCGAGGGCTGCCGAACGGCCCGAATACATCATTGGTAACCTCGCGGACCTGCACCGTCCGTATCCGGACGTAACGCACGACGACGGCACCTACGCCTGTGGGGAATCAACGGCGCGCGTGGCCAACGGAGCCGTGGGCATCATTGGCGGCCAAAGCAATCTGGACTCGTGGCGGGCGGCGTGTGCCGCCTGGTGGGCCGCGACGCCTGACGCCGCAGCCCCGCAGGCGCCCAAGCTGGTGTGGCTGGATCACTAGACTGGTTGCATGACCGAGCTGACTGAACCGGACGACCCGACAATCCAGCCGGCACCGGAATGGCCGCACGCCGACGGGCAGGACATCACGGATCCGCAGGTGGCGCAGGCCGTCGCCCGGCTCCTCGACCTGCCCGGGCTTCCGGCAGCGGACCACGAGGCCGCCTACAACCTGCTGCACGATGACCTGCTGGCCGCGCTCAACAACGATCCGGCAGAAATCGCATCCCCTGTCACTGGGCCGGACGGCGGGGCCGCGTGATGCCGGTACGCCTCGACCAGGCCTTGGTAGCCCGTGGACTCGCCAGGTCGCGAACGCATGCGGCCTCGCTGATCGCCGAAGGCAAAGTCAGTTCCGGCGGCCAGGTCCTTGGCAAGGCATCCCTGCAGGTTGACGACAGCCGGGACCTGGCCGTCGAGCACGATGAGCAGGACACCTACGCCAGCCGGGCCGGGCACAAGCTGGCCGGCGCGCTGGACGCCTTCCCCGGCATTTCGGCCCAAGGCAAACGATGCCTTGACGCCGGTGCCTCCACCGGCGGGTTCACGGACGTCCTGCTGAGGCGGGGTGCCGCGCACGTGGTGGCGGTCGACGTCGGGCACGGCCAGCTGGTGCCGCACCTCCGGGACGACCCGCGCGTGGAGGTCCATGAGGGCATGAACGTCCGGTACATGGCGCCGGCCGACATCGGCGGTCCCGCGGCGCTGACCGTCGCCGACCTCTCCTTCATCTCCCTCACCCTGGTGGTTCAGCCGCTGGCTGACTGCACCGGGCCCGGCGGCGACCTGGTCCTGATGGTCAAGCCACAGTTCGAGATCGGCAAGGACCGCCTGGGCCGGACCGGCGTTGTCACGTCGGAGCGTGAGCGGCGGATGGCCGTGGAGAAGGTGGCCAGGGCAGCGCTCGACGCCGGCCTGGACCTGTGCGGCCTGGCGGTCAGTCCGCTGCCCGGGCAGGACGGAAACGTCGAATACTTCCTGTGGATAAAACGCGGGATCACCCAAGACTTGCCTAAGATCGAAGAGCGGGAGGCGGCAGCAGCTGCCTTGCTCGGACAAATCTGGCCGAACCACTAGAGAGCGGAACCTGATGAGCAGGCGTGTACTGGTCCTTGCCCACACCGGCCGCGAGGAGTCACTGAAGGCCGCCTGGGAAGCGTGTGCCCTGCTGCATGCTTCGGGCATGGTCCCGGTGATGCAGGATTCCGAGCTGGGCGACATGGAACGGTTCTTCGGGCACCTGGCCCAGCCCGTGGAAGTGCTCCACGACCATGTCCAGCTGCCCGATGTCGAACTGGTCATGGTCCTCGGCGGCGATGGAACCATCCTGCGCGCCGCGGAGCTGGTGCGCGAGGTGGATGTGCCGCTGCTGGGCGTCAACCTCGGCCACGTGGGCTTCCTCGCGGAAAGTGAGCGGGCGGACCTTGCCCAGACTGTCGAATGGATTGCCAGCCGCGAGTACACCGTCGAAGAACGCATGACCATCGACGTCCAGGTCTGGGTACGCGGCCAGAAGATTTGGCACACCTGGGCTTTAAACGAGGCCGCCATCGAAAAAGCCAACCGGGAACGCATGCTGGAGGTCGTCACGGAAGTGGACGAGCGTCCGCTGACGTCCTTCGGTTCCGACGGCATCGTGCTGGCCACCCCCACGGGCTCCACGGCCTACGCGTTCTCCGCCGGCGGACCGGTGGTGTGGCCGGAGGTGGAGGCGCTGGTGATTGTGCCCATCAGTGCCCATGCGCTCTTTGCCAAGCCCCTCGTCGTGTCGCCCAGGTCCAGGCTCGCCGTCGAGGTGCTGGGCCGCACCGACGCCCAGGGGGTGCTGTGGTGCGACGGCCGGCGCTCCGTCGACCTGCCGCCCGGCGCGCGGGTGGAAGTGACCAAGTCGGCCACCCCGGTCCGGCTGGCCCGCACCCACCAGACGCCCTTCTCGGCACGGCTGGTCCGCAAGTTCGAGCTGCCCATCCACGGCTGGCGCGGCCCGGTCCCCAAGTCCGATGCCGTGCACACCGGCCCTATCCCCATCGTGCGGACGCCCCGGCCCATGCCGCCGCTGCCCGTCCCGAATGCGGAAAACCCCGGCAGTGATCCCGATCCGTTGACTGCGAAGTGAATCCATGCTTGAAGAACTGAGAATCCGCGACCTCGGCGTCATCACCGACGCAACGCTCCCGCTCGGCCCGGGCCTGAGCGTGGTGACCGGTGAAACCGGCGCGGGCAAGACCATGGTGGTCACCGCCGTCGGACTGTTGCTGGGCGCGCGCTCCGATGCAGGGGCAGTTCGGAGCGGCGCGAAAAGCGCCACCGCGGAAGCGGTGCTCAAGCTCGACGCCGGGCATCCGGCTATTGTCCGTGCCCTTGACGCCGGTGCTGACGCGGAGGAGTTCGACGGCGGCGCCGAGCTTATCCTGGCCCGGCGCCTGGGTGCCGACGGCCGCAGCCGTGCCTTCCTGGGTGGGCGGGCTGCCCCGGTGGGCGTCCTGGCCGAGATCGGCGAATCGTTGGTGGTGGTGCACGGCCAGTCGGACCAGATCCGGCTCAAAAGCGCCACAGCCCAGCGGGAGGCCCTGGACAAGTTCGCCGGGGACAGCCTGGCCGGACCGCTGTCCGCCTACCAGGAGCTGTACAGCCGGTGGAAGGCCAGCCAGGCGGAACTGGACAGCCTGCGGAGCGCAGCACGCGACAGGCTGCGCGAAGCAGAATCCCTCGAGGCAGCCCTCGCCGAAATAGACGAAGTGGATCCGCAGCCGGGGGAGGACGAGCTCCTGAAGGCTGAGGCCGTCAAGCTCGCCAACGTGGAGGAGCTCCGGATAGCGGCCAGCACGGCCCACCAGGCCCTCATCGCCGAGGACTTCGGCGAAACCGGTGACGCCACCACCCTGGTGGACTCCGCCAAACGCACCCTGGAACATGTGGCCGAGCACGACGCTGAACTCGGCTCGGCGGCCGCCCGGCTGGCGGAAGTGGGCTTCCTGCTCAACGACATCGCCACAGAACTGGCCAGCTACCAGGCCGGCCTGGACACCGAAGGGCCGGAACGGCTCGCTGAAATCGAAGACCGCCGGGCAGCACTGGCCAAGCTGGTCCGCAAATACGCCCCCACCATTGACGAAGTGCTGGAGTGGGCCGAAACTGCCCGCGTGCGGTACGACGAACTGCAGGACGATTCCTCCCGCATCGAAGCCCTGGACGCCGAGGTGGTCCGTGCCGAAGCGGAACTGACCAAGCAGTCCGCCGCCATCAGCAAGATCCGTGCCAAGGCGGCCAAGGACCTTTCTGCCCGCGTCAGCGCCGAGCTGAAGGCCCTGGCCATGGCGGATGCCACCCTGGTGATCAACCTTGAGTCCGCCGGGCAGCTGGGTCCGCACGGCGCGGACGACATCAGCTTCCTGCTGCAGCCGCACTCCGGCGCCCCGGCCCGGCCGCTGGGCAAGGGCGCATCCGGTGGTGAGTTGTCCCGTGTGATGCTTGCCATCGAAGTGGTGTTGGCCGCCGTCGATCCCGTGCCTACGTTCGTGTTCGACGAGGTGGACGCGGGCGTGGGCGGACGCGCCGCCGTCGAGATCGGCCGCCGCCTGGCCATGCTGGCGCGGCACGTGCAGGTTCTGGTGGTCACCCACCTTCCCCAGGTGGCAGCCTTTGCCGACCAGCACATCACCGTGACCAAAACGTCCGTCAGGGGAGCCGACAGCGGCACCGCCACCGGCTTCACCTCCAGTGACGTCCGGCTCCTTGACGGCCCGGAACGCGTGCGTGAACTTGCCCGCATGCTGGCCGGCCAGGAGGACTCCGAGTCCGCCCGGGCGCACGCCCAGGAACTGCTGGACGACGCCAAACTCCTGCCGCAGCGGGCCTGAGGGGAAGAACCACGGGAAGGCGCAATTGATGATAGGCTCGAATTCCGTGGTGCAGCGATCAAATTCCCGTGTAAATTCCCGGTTCCCGGGCTCCTCCAAGATGACTAAGCACATCTTCGTCACCGGTGGTGTGGCGTCCTCCCTCGGCAAGGGACTGACGGCCTCCAGCCTCGGTCACCTGCTCCGGGCCCGCGGCCTTTCCGTCACAATGCAGAAGCTCGATCCCTACCTGAACGTGGATCCGGGCACGATGAACCCCTTCCAGCACGGTGAGGTCTTCGTCACTGACGATGGCGCCGAGACGGACCTGGACATCGGGCACTACGAGCGTTTCCTTGACGAAAACCTCGAAGGTTCGGCCAACGTGACCACCGGGCAGGTGTACTCCACGGTGATCGCCAAGGAGCGGCGCGGCGAATACCTGGGCGACACCGTCCAGGTCATCCCGCACATCACCGACGAAATCAAGCGCCGCATGCGGCTGCCCGCCGAAGGCAAGAACGCGCCGGACGTCATCATCACCGAAATCGGCGGCACCGTTGGCGACATCGAGTCCCAGCCATTCCTCGAATCGGCCCGCCAGGTCCGCCAGGACGTTGGCCGCGGCAACGTCTTCTTCGTCCACGTTTCGCTGGTCCCGTACATCGGACCGTCGCAGGAACTTAAGACCAAGCCCACGCAGCACTCGGTGGCAGCCCTGCGCTCCATCGGCATCCAGCCCGAGGCCATCGTGATCCGCTCCGACCGCGAGATCCCCGAGGCCATGCGCGCCAAGATCGGCCGCATGTGCGACGTCGACCTCGAAGCAGTCATCGGCTGCCCGGACGCCCCGAGCATCTACGACATCCCCAAGACGCTGCACACCCAGGGACTGGACTCCTACATCGTCCGTGCCCTGGACCTGCCGTTCAAGGACGTGGACTGGACCAGCTGGGACCGCCTCCTGGAGGCCGTGCACAACCCCAAGCACCAGGTCGAAATCGCGCTGGTGGGCAAGTACATCGATCTTCCGGACGCCTACCTTTCGGTGACGGAGGCCCTCCGTGCCGGCGGCTTTGCCAACGAGGCGAAGGTCAAGATCCGGTGGGTCCCCTCCGACGAGTGCGAAACCCGGGAAGGTGCCATCAAGGCGCTCGACGGCGTGGACGCCATCTGCGTGCCGGGCGGCTTCGGTATCCGCGGCCTGGAAGGCAAGCTCGGGGCCCTGAAGTTCGCCCGCGAGACCAAGCTGCCTGTGCTGGGCCTGTGCCTTGGCCTGCAGTGCATGGTCATCGAGTACGCCCGCAACGTGGTGGGCCTGGAAGGCGCCTCCTCCAGCGAGTTCGAGCCGGATTCGAAGTACCCGGTCATCGCCACCATGGAAGAGCAGCTGGAGTTCGTCGAAGGCCGCGGCGACCTGGGCGGCACCATGCGCCTGGGGCTCTACGAAGCCAAGCTGGACGAGGGCTCGGTCATTGCCGGCACCTACGGCAAGACCACGGTCAGCGAACGCCACCGGCACCGCTACGAGGTCAACAACAAGTACCGCGAGCAGATCGCCGAGAAGGGGCTGGTCTTCTCCGGCACGTCCCCGGACGGCAAGCTCGTCGAATTCGTTGAGCTGCCTGCCGACGTCCACCCGTACTACGTTGCAACGCAGGCGCACCCCGAGCTGAGCTCGCGGCCCACCCGCCCGCACCCGCTGTTCGCCGGCCTGATCAAGGCGGCCCTGGACCACCAGGGCGCAGGCCAGCAGGCCGCTGCCGACACGGCTGCCCCGGCGGTGGAGGAGCCTGCAGCGTCGGGTAGCGTTACCGCTAAGTAGTCAATAGAACAAAAAGGACGGCGCGATGCCTGGTACACCTGAAGCCACCCCTGCCAAACAGGTTTCGGACGCACCAAGCCCGCGCCGTCTTTTGTCCACGGAGAAGGTCTACCAAGGCAGGATCTGGGACGTCGTCAGTGACACCTTCCAGCTCTCCGAGTCCGGGGATGCCCTCACCCGCGACTACATCGACCACCCGGGCGCTGTCGCCGTCCTGCCCATGAACGACGAAGGCCAGGTCCTGCTGCTCAAGCAGTACCGGCACCCCGTTGGCATGGACCTCTGGGAAGTCCCCGCGGGCCTGCTGGACGTCGAAGGCGAGGACTTCGTGGTGGGGGCGGCCCGGGAACTCGCCGAAGAAGCGGACCTGGCGGCAGGAACCTGGAACGTCCTGGCCGATGTCTTCAATTCCCCCGGCTCGTCCAGTGAGGCCATCCGCATCTACCTGGCCCGCGACCTCACCGAGGTGCCGCACCACGAACGCCACGAGCGGACGGACGAGGAAGCGGAGATCGAATTCCACTGGATCAGCCTGGACGATGCCGTGGCCTCGGTCCTGGCCGGCCGCCTGCACAACCCCTCCGCCGTCGTCGGGATCCTTGCCGCCGCGGCCGCCCGCTCGTCCAGCTATGAGGGACTCCGCCCCGCCGACGCCCCCTGGCCGGCCCACCCCAGCCAGCGCTGATGGTGCCTGGTCCATCGGCTGAAGCGGTCCCGGAGGCCGAACCGGTCCCGGACGCCGCTTCAGCGGACAAAGCAGCAGCCGGGGCCGTCCCCGCCGCGATCGACCGTGGAATCACCGACTACCTGCAGCACCTCGGCGTCGAACGCGGGCTGGCCGCGAACACCCTCGCAGCCTACCGGCGGGACCTGGCCAGGTACGCCCGCTACCTCGCGGCCGCCGGCTGCACACGTCCCGGTGACATCACCCGGCACCACGTGACAGGGTACGTCCGTGCCCTTTCGGACGGGTCCGACGGCGGCTCGGCCCTGGGTGTGCGTTCCGCCGCCCGGACCGTGGTTGCCGTCCGCGGGCTGCACAAGTTCTGGGCCCTGGAGGGGCACACCACGGCGGATCCGGCCAGCGAGGTACACCCGCCCGTGGCTGGCAAAAGGCTCCCCAAAGCCATCAGCGTCGACGAGGTGACCCGCATCCTCGAGGCGGCGGGAACTGACACCGCCACCGGGCTGAGGGACCGCGCCCTGCTCGAATTCCTGTACTCCACCGGGGCCAGGATCAGCGAAGCGGTGGGACTGGACGTCGACGATATTTCCCTCGCCGAACCGGGAGCCGGGCCCGCGATCGTCCGGCTGTTCGGCAAGGGGTCGAAGGAACGCCTGGTGCCGCTGGGCTCCTATGGGGCCCGGGCGCTGGATGCCTACCTGGTCCGCGGGCGCCCGTTGCTGGCCGCCAAGGGCAAAGGCACGCCCGCGCTGTTCCTCAATGCCCGCGGCGGACGGATCAGCCGCCAGAGTGCCTGGACCATCCTGAAGGCAGCGGCGGAGAAGGCCAACATCACCCGCGACGTGTCACCGCATACCCTGCGCCACTCCTTCGCCACCCACCTGCTGGAAGGCGGCGCAGACGTCCGCGTGGTGCAGGAACTGCTGGGCCACGCATCCGTGACCACCACCCAGGTCTACACCCTGGTCACCGCCGACACACTGCGCGAAATCTATGCCGCGGCCCACCCCCGGGCGCTGGGCTAGCACCTGAAGGCAACTACTCCATCAGGTTGAGCGTCAGCTCCAGCCCGCTGAGGAACAGGGCCAGGATGGTGGTGCCCAGCCCCGCCACCACGAGCAGGCCAGGGTGGGCGAGGCCGATGACCACCCGCCGGAGCTCCGGTGAACGCCGCAGGAATTTTGCCGGGACGCGCGAATTCCCGGGCGCCTGGTGCCAGCCGCGGAGCCGGGCAAGGAACCAGGCGCAGCGGACGATCAGGGCCATCCACAGCACGGACACAACCAACGGAACGGCGGCCACGAGGAGATTCAGGCCCAGCGAGGTGACCGCCCGCTCCGAGTCACCGGCAAGCGCCTGCACCGTGGTCGAAATCGAGGCGCTGGCCACCACCGAGATGCCCCAGACCAGGAAGGCGGCAGTCAGCGCCAGGAACCGGACGAAAAAATGCGATAGCACGGACTCCCGCGCCGGCCGCAGGTATAGGCGCGGCGTGGCATTGAGTACTGCCACCGTGCACACCAGGGTGGGCAGCGCAGCCATCCCCACGCACGCGTACCAGGCCCAGCCCGCCAGGTCCAGGAATTCGTCGGCGAGGATCAGCACTGCCCAGGCCCCGGTCCATAGCCACCCGGCGTACAGCGGACTCCGCACCAGCCAGGCGGGCAGGCGAAAGGCGCGGCGGCCCGGGGTGCGGACACCTGGAGTGGGCGTGGACCGTTCCCCGCCTGCCGTGCTCATGGGCTCACTGTAGCAACGGCTGCGGGCACCGGGCCGCTCTCCGGCGTCCGGCGTGAGGTTAAGCTGGAGCCATGACCGCAGCCGCCGTGACCCTCTGCTTCCTTCTCCGCGATGGGGAGAACGGTTCCGAGGTCCTCCTGGGCCTCAAACAGACAGGA
Organism: Pseudarthrobacter sp. NPDC058119; assembly: GCF_042884655.1. Taxonomy (NCBI): domain Bacteria; kingdom Bacillati; phylum Actinomycetota; class Actinomycetes; order Micrococcales; family Micrococcaceae; genus Pseudarthrobacter; species Pseudarthrobacter sp. NPDC058119. Next base: position 95,857 of record NZ_JBHVTN010000011.1, on the reverse strand, counting down.
TTCGGCAAAGGCAAAATCGTAGGTATCGGCGGCCATGTGGAACCGGGGGAGTCGCACGCGCAGGCCGTGGTGCGGGAAGTCCTCGAAGAAACCGGGGTGGTCCTGCGGCAGGAGGACCTCCGTGACGCCGGCAGCGTGCACTTCGTCTTCCCGGCCCGGCCGGAATGGGACATGAGAACCAGCCTGTTCACGGCCCGCACCTGGGAGGGAGAGCCGGAACCCAGCGAAGAGATCCTGCCCGGCTGGTTCCGCGTGGACACCCTCCCCGTGGACCGGATGTGGCAGGACGCGGACCACTGGCTTCCGGTGGTCCTGGAAGGCCGGCGGGTCAACGTGGTGGTCACCATGGCCACGGACAACGAGTCGGTTGCCTCCTCCCGCAGCCTCCTGGGCTAGGCGGGGCCCACCCGGACGTAAACGCCGACGGCGGGATAAGCACCAAAGTGCCTGTCCCGCCGTCGGACATTCCCGCCAAACGCTAGGCCAGGTGCCGCTCCTCCACACCGTTGTATTCGCTCAACGGCCGGATCAGCGAGTTCGAGTCCAGCTGTTCCATGATGTGCGCGGTCCAGCCAGTGATGCGGCTGGCCACGAACAGGGGAGTGAACGTGGGGGTGTCGAAGCCCATCAGGTGGTAGGTGGGCCCGGCCGGGTAGTCCAGGTTCGGCTTGATGGCCTTTGCCTCGTCCATCGCCGTTTCCAGGCCGTTGTACAGCCCCAGCAGCTCAGGGCGGCCGTAGTGGGCGATCATCTTGTCCAGGGCGGCCTTCATGGTGGGAACCCGGGAATCGCCGTGTTTGTAGACGCGGTGGCCGAAGCCCATGACCTTCTTCTTCTGGGCCAGGGCATCCTCCATCCAGGCCTTCGCCCGTGCCGCCGCTTCCTCGAGGGACTCTTCCTGCCGGATGCCGATCTCGTCGAACGTGTGCATCACGGCTTCGTTCGCTCCGCCATGCAGCGGACCCTTGAGGGCGCCAATGGCTCCGGTTACCGCGGAGTGCAGGTCAGAGAGCGTGGACGTAATCACCCGGGCGGTGAACGTGGAAGCGTTGAACGAGTGCTCCGCGTACAGGATCATCGAGACGTTGAAGGCCTCCACCACTTCCGGGACCTGTTCCTCGCCGAAGGCCATCCACAGGAAGTTCGCCGAGTAGCCCAGGTCATCCCGGGGCTCCACGAGGTCCTGGCCGTGGCGGCGGCGCTGGTCGTAGGCCACCACCGCGGGCATGGCGGCGAACAGGTCAACGGCCTTGGCCATGTTGGCCTCGCGTGAGGAGTCCTCTGCCTGCGGGTGCCGGGCCCCCATCACGGAGGCCGCGGTCCGGCAGACATCCATCGGGTGCGAGGTTACCGGCAACGCGTCGATGACCTGCTTGACCACCGGGTCAAGGGCACGGCCCGCGCGCTCCCTCGCGGTGAACTCCGCCAACTGCTCCGTGGTGGGCAACTCGCCGTTCCACAGCAGGTAGGCCACTTCCTCGAAGCTGCACCGGGCGGCCAGCTCCTGGACCGGGTAGCCGCGGTAGAGCAGAGAGTTGGTGTCAGGGTTGACCTTCGAGACGGCGGTGTAGTCCACCACGACCCCGGCAAGGCCCTTTTTGATCTCATTTTCAGCCATTGCTGAAACTCCTTTGTTCCTAAAGCCTGGTGTCCGGCAAATGCCGGCGTTCCGGTGTGGTGCCAGGGCGGGATGTCAGGTTCCGGGGATCCGGAAATTGAAGACCCCGGTGTCAAAGTGGTTGTAGGCCTCGTAGTCAACGAGGTCGTAGAGCCGGGCACGGGTCAGCATGCTTGGAACCTGTGCCTCCTGGGTGCCGTCGGATTTGATCGATTCCAGAGTACGCTCAGCAGCGCCCATGGCACTACGGAGCAGGGTGACCGGATAAATGACCATGTTCACGCCCACACCGGCCAGTTCGTCCACGGTAAACAGTGCGCTCTTGCCGAACTCGGTCATGTTGGCCAGGATCGGCACGTCCACGGCGTCCCGGATGGCCTTGAACTCGCTGAGGTCCTTCATGGCCTCGGGGAAGATCGCGTCTGCGCCGGCTTCGACCAGGGCTTTGGCCCGCTGCTGCGCCGCCTCCAGGCCGTCGGTGGCCCGGATATCGGTGCGGGCCATGATGAGGAAGTTCGGATCGCGGCGCGCGTCCGCTGCGGCCCGGATCCGCTTGGTGGCAGTATCCAAATCCACCACGTTCTTGCCGTCCAGGTGGCCGCAGCGCTTCGGGTTGAACTGGTCCTCGATGTGGCAGCCGGCCAGGCCGGCGTTCTCGAGTTCCTGCACGGTGCGGGCCACGTTCATCGGCTCACCGAAGCCGGTATCGGCGTCGACGATCGAGGGCAGGTCGGTCATGCGGGCGATCTGGCCTGCCCGGGTGGCCACCTCGGTCAGCGTGGTCAGCCCGATGTCCGGAAGACCCAGGTCGTTGGCCAGGACGGCGCCGGAGATGTAGACCCCGGCAAAGCCCTTCTCCTCGATGAGCCGGGCTGAGAGCGGGTTGAATGCGCCCGGGAACTGCGTGATGGTGCCGGAGGACAGCAGTTCCCGGAACCGGATCCGCTTCTGTTCCGGGGTGGTCTTCGAATACAGCATCAGAAGAGTCCCTTCGGTGCCGCCGCCAGGTCGATGACCCCGGGCGCTGCCGTGATGTTCAGCTGGTCCAGCTCGCCGGCGGCCAATTCGGGGAGGCGTTCGACGGCGGCGAGGAACCTTTCGATTTCCGCCTCCTCCACCAGTCCTGCCGCGAGGGTCCGGAACTTGTTGACGTACTGCTCGCGGGCGAACGGCCGGGCGCCCAGCGGGTGCGCGTCGGCGACGGCGATCTGGTCGGTGATGACGGTGCCGTCCTTCAGCGTGATCTCCACGGAGCCGCCGAAGGCCTTCTCCGCGATGTCCAGGGAGTGGTACCGGCGGGTCCACTCCGCGTCCTCCACGGTGGCCACCTTGTGCCACAGCTCCACGGTGTCGGGCCGTGCGGCGCGTGCCGGCGCGTAGGAGTCCACGTGGTGCCAGGCGCCGTCCTGCAGGGCGACGGTGAAGATGTAGGGGATGGAGTGGTCCAGGGTTTCCCGGCTGGCGGTGGGGCTGTACTTCTGCGGGTCGTTGGCGCCGGAGCCGATCACGTAGTGGGTGTGGTGGCTGGTCTTGATCAGCACCGATTCGACGTTGGCCGGGTCGGTCACCTCGGGGTGTTCCCGGTGAAGCTTGCGGGCCAGGTCGATCCACGCCTGCGCCTGGTACTCGGCCGAATGTTCCTTGGTGTACGTGTCCATGATGGCCCGCTTGGCTTCGCCCGGGGTGGGGAGGGGAACCATGTACGACGCGTCGGGACCGTCGAGGAGCCAGGCGATGACGCCGTCTTCGCCTTCGTAGATCGGCACCGGTGACGTTTGGCCGCGCATGGCTCGGTCGGCGGATTCGATGGCCATCTTGCCGGCGAATGCCGGGGCGTGGGCCTTCCAGGTGGAGATCTCGCCCTTGCGGGACTGCCGGGTGGCGGTGGTGGTGTGCAGCGCCTGGCCCACCGACTGGAAGATGGTCTCGACGTCGAGGCCCAGCAGGGTGCCGATGCCGGCGGCAGCAGAGGGGCCGAGGTGGGCGACGTGGTCGATCTTGTGCTTGTGCAGGCAGATGGCCTTGACCAGGTTGACCTGGATTTCGTAGCCGGTGGCGATGCCGCGGATGAGGTCGTGCCCGCTGGACCCAACATGCTGGGCCACGGCGAGGATCGGGGGAATGTTGTCGCCGGGGTGGGAGTAGTCGGCGGCGAGGAAGGTGTCGTGGTAGTCGAGTTCGCGGACGGCCACCCCGTTGGCCCAGGCAGCCCATTCCGGTGCCACCCGTTCCTCGATGCCGAAGACCTTGGAGCCCTTGCCGCCGGTGCTGGGTCCGTGGGTGAGCGCCTGCGCACGGGCCGCGACGATCGGGGCGCGGTTCAGGGAAGCAATGGCCACCGAGGCGTTGTCGATGATGCGGTTGATCACCATGTCTGTCACTTCGTCCGTGACGGCGACGGGATCTGCCGCCACCTGGGCGATCTTGTAGGCAAGCTGGTCCTCGCGGGGGAGGTTTTCTTCGCTCTTGTAGACGCGGACGTGGTGTTCCTTAACCATGGTGCTCCTTCGGGTGGGATGCGTGGGTCGCTTTGACGTGGGAGAGGCTGCGGTGCAGGTGGACGATGGTGGCCGCCTCGGCGAGTGCCGGGTTGCCGGCGGCGATGGCCTCCGCGATGGCGGCGTGCTCGGCTGCCGCGGCAGTCAGGCGGTTGGCGTCGTCGGCGGCCAGGCGGCGGATCCGGACCAGGTGCACGCGCAGGCTGCGCATGGCCTGGGCCAGGTAGGAGTTGGAGATGGCGGCATCGATGGCTGTGTCCAGCCTGCCCACCAGTTCGTAGTAGTCATGCAGGGCAGGGTCCCCGCCGTTGATCAGCGCGGGAGCATTGATCAGTTCGCACTGCAGGCGCTCGAAGGTGGCGGTGTCCCCGCGCCGGGCGGCCAGTGCCGCGGCCTTGCCCTCCAGGGTCTGGCGGAGTTCGAACAGTTCGTCGATGTCCTCCAGGGAGATGTCGGTGACGACGACGCCGCGGCCGCCCGCCGTCGTGAGCCCTTCCGCCGTGAGGCGCCCCAGCGCCTCCCTCAGCGGAGTGCGCGAGACGCCAAGGCGTTCGGACTGTTCCACCTCGGCCAGGACGGTGCCGGGCGCAAGGCGCCACTCGATGATGTCGTCCCGCAGGGCCGCATAGGCCTTGTCGCTGGCTCGCATGGTGTCCTCCTTCCTTGGTGACATGATCAGTGTATACACGGTAGCTGAATTGAAGCCAGCATTTCCGAAAAAGCCAGGAAAGCAGCCGATGTCTGTATACAAAGGGCTTGTTCTCGGCCCTGCCGGCGTCTACCATGGGCTGCATCACAACGTCGTGGACGGGATACCCCTCATGGTCACCAACAGCTACCGGGACAGCTACCGGCGCAGTGTCGAACAGCCCGAGGAATTTTGGCTGGAGGCAGCGCAAAAGATCTCCTGGACGTCTCCGCCGGGCCGGGCCCTGGACTCCAGCCGGGCGCCGCTGTACAGCTGGTTCCCCGATGGAGCACTGAATACCTGTTATAACGCCCTGGACCGGCACGTGGAAGAAGGCCGCGGAGGGCAGGATGCCCTGATCCATGACTCGGCCATGCTGGGAACGCAGCAGCGCTACACGTATGCGGAGCTTACGGACCTCGTGGCACGCTTCGCCGGCGTGCTGCGGAGCCACGGCGTCGGCAAGGGGGACCGCGTGGTGATCTACATGCCCATGATCCCGGAAGCCGCCGTTGCCATGCTGGCCACCGCCCGGCTGGGTGCGGTGCACTCAGTGGTTTTTGGCGGCTTCGCACCCAAGGAGCTTGCCGCGCGCATCCGTGATGCCGCCCCCGCTGCGGTTGTCACCGCGTCCGGCGGCATCGAACCGGCTCGGCGCATCGAGTACCTCCCGGCGGTCGCCGAAGCCCTTGGGCTGGCCGGCGCCCCGGAGATCCCCGTGCTGGTCAAGGCACGCGACGGCTTCGCATCGGCGGCGTCGGACCACGCAGGCTGGCTGGATTGGGACACGGCCATGGACTCGGCCCAGCCCGTGGCCCCCGTCGCCGTGAAGGCAACGGACCCGCTCTACATCCTTTACACCTCCGGGACCACCGGCGCCCCCAAGGGGGTGGTCCGCGACAATGGCGGCCACGCCGTCGCCCTGCGCTGGACCATGGAAAATATCTACGGCATCGGCCCCGGCGACGTGATGTGGACTGCGTCGGACGTCGGCTGGGTGGTGGGGCACTCCTACATCGTCTACGGGCCGCTGCTGGCAGGGGCCACCACCGTGATGTACGAAGGAAAGCCGGTCGGCACGCCCGACGCCGGGGCGTTCTGGCGCGTGGTGCAGGACCACCGTGTCAACGTGCTGTTCACCGCCCCCACCGCATTGCGGGCCATCCGCAAGGCCGATCCCGAAGCAACGCTGCTGCGAAACTACGATGTCTCCAGCCTGCGGACGCTCTTCGCCGCCGGTGAGCGGCTGGACACGGACACATTCCACTGGGCCTCCCGGATATTGGGTGTGCCGGTGGTGGACCATTGGTGGCAGACCGAGACCGGCTGGGCCATCTGCGCCAATCCGCGGGGACTGGAGCCGCTGCCTATCAAGGCAGGTTCCCCAACCGTTCCAATGCCAGGGTTCCGGCTGCAGATCCTCGACGGCGGGGGCGGGGAAGTGGAACCGGGGACCGAGGGCAACATCGTGCTGGGGCTGCCCTTGCCGCCGGGCACCCTTGCCACCCTGTGGGGAAACGACGAACGGTTCATCTCGTCCTACCTCCAGGCTTTCGACGGCTTCTACGCCACCGGCGATTCCGGCTACCGGGACGAGGACGGCTACCTGTTCGTCATGGGCCGCACCGACGACATCATCAACGTTGCCGGCCACCGGCTGTCCACCGGCGCCATGGAACAGGTGATCGGCCAGCACCCCGCGGTTGCCGAGTGCGCCGTGATCGGGCTCGCCGACCCCCTCAAGGGCCAGCGCCCCAGCGGCTACGTGGTGCTCAAATCCGGGGTCGACATTCCTGAAGACGTCCTGGCCAAGGACCTGGTGGCACTGGTCCGGCGGGACATCGGTGCCGTGGCGGACTTCAAGCATGTGACGGTGGTGGATGCCCTGCCCAAGACCCGGTCCGGCAAGATCCTGCGCAAGACCATGCGCCAGATCGCCGACGGCGACGAGTACACGGTGCCCTCCACCATCGACGATCCCGGCGTTATCGACCAGCTGATCGGCGCCCTCCGGGGCGGGACGGACGCCCGCTGACGGCACGGCCGGGAAATCCAGCCAGGGAATGGGTCAGCGGGCGTTCCAGCGGTACTCGTTTTCCGGCCGTCCCGGAGTCCCGTAGCGGGCGGTCCGGGAAACGGTGCCGGCGTCGGCCAGGTACTCCAGGTAGCGCCGCGCCGTCACGCGGGACATGCCGAGCGAATCCATGACCTCGGTGGCGGACACTGGGTCGGGCTGCCCCCGGAGGAACTCCTGGACTGAGCCGAGGGTTGAGGTGGAAAGGCCTTTCGGGAGCGGGAGCTCCGACGGCGCCCGGAGGCTGGCGAACGCTTGGTCCACCTCGCTTTGCGAGGCGCCGCCCTTGCCGGGACCGTTGCCCGGATCCGCCAGTTGCTGCCGGAATTGGCGGTAGTTCTCCAGCTTGTCGGAGAAAGTGGCGAATGTGAACGGCTTGATGAGGTACTGGACCACGCCGATGGCAACGGCGCTGCGGACAATGGCCAGCTCACGCACGGCGGTGATGGCGATGATGTCCGCCAGGATCCCGGCCGACCGCATCCGCCGGGCGATGTCCAGGCCATGAAGGTCGGGCAGGTTCATGTCCAGCAGGACAAGTTCCACCGGCGTGTCCGCAGCAACGAATTCGTTCAGGAGCCGCAGTGCGGACTGGCCGTCCGGTGCGGTCCCCGCCAGCTCGAAACCTTCCAGCCGCCCCACGTAGGCGGCGTGGGCCGCCGAAGCGATGGCCTCGTCTTCGACGACCAGGACCCGGATGCTGCTCACTGTCTGTGCTCCTTCTCCGCGGACACCGCCGCAGGCAGGAAAACTTCGAACTTGGCGCCGCGCCGGCCGTTAATGGCCAGCGTACCGCCCAAACGCTGCACCGCCTGCCGGACCAGTGCCAGGCCGATGCCGCGGCCGCCCGATCCGGCAGGCTTGGTGCTGAATCCGTGCCGGAGGATTTTTTCCGAGTCTCCGGGATCGATGGGGGCCCCGGAATCGTTCACGGCGATGTCCAGCCCCTCGTCGTCCGCCTCCAGCGTCAGCACCACGCGGCGTGGGGGCGGCGCGTCCGCGGCCGCGTCGATGGCGTTGTCCAGCAGGTTTCCCAGGATCGTCACCAGGTCCTGCACGGCCACCCCGGGTGCCGCGCCGGAGCCGAGGGTGGAAACGTCCAGCTGGACGCCCCGCTCGTGGGCCTCGGCCACCTTGCCCATCACCAGGGCGCCCACCACCGGTTCATCAATCGAGCTCACCATGTCGTCCGTCAGCTGCTGGCTCAAGGCCAGGTCCTGGGTGGCAAAATCGAGGGCTTCCCCGGTACGGCCAAGCTCCAGGAGCGAGACCATGGTGTGCAGCCGGTTGGCGTGTTCGTGGGTCTGGGCCCGCAGCGCGTCGGACAGGGTACGCATGGTCTGCAGTTCGTTGCCGAGCGCCTCGATCTCCGTCCGGTCCCTGAGGGTGGCCACCGTTCCGTAGACGGGAACCTTCCCGCGCGCCGCGGGGGATTCCGGGCCCTTGGCCGGCCCCTGGTTGACCACCAGCACGCGGGAACCGGTAAGAACCATCTCGTCCTTGGTGGTGCGCCCGGATTCGAACAGGGTCCGCAGTTCGCTGTCCAGCGGGAGGTCCGCCAGCGACGGGGGCCGGGTGGGGTCGTTGCTGCCCGTGTCGGCCAGGCCAAGGAGCTCGGCAGCCTGGTCGTTGTACATCACCACGCGCTTCCTGGCATCGATGAGGATCAGGCCCTCGCGGACCGAGTGCAGGACTGATTCGTAGTAGGTGAACAGCTGCGCCAGCTGCTCCGGTCCCCAGCCGCGCGTCACCCGGCGGAGGTACCTGCCCAGCAGCCAGGACGCAAGGGACCCGCCCACCAGCAAGGCGATGCCGACGGCGAGCAGGACCGGCAGGCGGCCGGTGAAGGCAACGTCGACGCTGCGGACAGTCACCCCGGCTGCCACCAGGGCCTTGACCGTTCCCGCCGCGTCCTTGACCGGAACAATCGTCCGGACCGAAGGGCCAAGCGTGCCGGCGGTGACTTCGGTGAATGGCCGGCCCTGCAAGGCAACGTCGATTGAACCAATGTACGGGCGGCCCAGCTCCTCGTCCCGGGGGTGCGTCCAGCGGGTCCGGTCCGGAGCCATGATGGTGATGAAATCGATGTGGGCGGCGCTGGTGACGTCTTTGGCATAAGGCTGCAGGAGGGCGGACGGGTCGGGCGTGGCCGCGGCCTGGAGAACCAGGGGATTTGCCGCGATGGAGGCGGCCACCCCTTCCATGCGCCGGCCGGCTTCGTCATATGTCCGGTCCCGCGCATCCACGTAGGCCGCAGTTCCCACGATGGCGATGAAGGATATGACGATCAGCAGGTTCGCCAGGAAGAGCCGGCGGGCGATACTCCAGCGGTGGATCATGCTGCCTCCATCTGAACCCGGGGTGCTGCGACCAATATGAACGCAACGGTGAGCTGGATCACGGGGTGCCCAATGATGGATATCACATTGCACGGACGTGTTGAGCCCAGAGACTGCGCCGCAGCGTCTATCAGAATATCCACAAGGAGACACATCATGGCTTCTCAACGAGGAGAGTCGCTCGAGACCGCGACGCCGCGGCGCAAGGGACTGGACAAGTCCCACTACCTCTACATTGCCGTCATCGCCGCCGTCGTCCTCGGCGCGGTGGTGGGCCTGCTCTTCCCGGAGGTCGGCAAGTCGCTCAAACCCCTCGGTGACGGCTTCGTCAAGCTCATCAAGATGATGATCGCGCCGGTCATCTTCTGCACCATCGTCCTGGGCATCGGCTCCATCGCCAAGGCGGCCACCGTCGGCAAGGTGGGCGGCCTCGCCCTGGGCTACTTCATCATCATGTCCACGTTCGCACTGGCCATCGGCCTGGTGGTGGGCAACCTGATCCACCCGGGTGAAGGCCTGAAGCTGACGCCCTACGATCCCAACAAGAAGGCCGCCACGGACAGCACCGTGGACTTCCTGCTGGGCATCATTCCCAGCGACATTCCGGTACTGCCCACCCTGCTGGCCGCGATCCTGGTTGGCTTCGCCCTGCAGAAGATGGGCGCCCAGGGCACCCCGATCCTCAAGGCCATCGGCCACGCCCAGGCCCTCGTCTTCCGCATCCTGATCATGATCATGTGGCTCGCCCCGGTTGGCGCCTTCGGCGCCATCGCCGCCGTCGTCGGTGCCACCGGCGTCCAGGCCATCGTGAGCATGTTCACCCTGATGATCGCCTTCTACATCACCTGCGCACTGTTTATCGTGGTCATCCTGGGCGGCCTGCTGCAGGTGGTGGCCGGCGTGAACATCTTCAAGCTGATGAAGTACCTGGCCCGCGAATACCTCATCATCTTCTCCACCTCATCCTCCGAAGCGGCACTGCCCCGCCTGATCGCCAAGATGGAACACCTCGGCGTCTCCAAGCCGGTCGTGGGCGTCACCGTTCCCACGGGCTACTCCTTCAACCTGGACGGCACCGCCATCTACCTGACCATGGCGTCCCTGTTCGTGGCCAACGCCATGGGCACCCCGCTGGACCTCGGCGCCCAGATCTCCCTGCTGGTCTTCATGATCATCGCCTCCAAGGGTGCCGCAGGCGTCACCGGCGCCGGCCTGGCCACCCTCGCAGCCGGCCTGCAGGCACACCGTCCCGAACTGCTCGGGGGAGTGGGCATCATCGTCGGCATCGACCGTTTCATGTCAGAGGCCCGCGCGCTGACCAACTTCACCGGCAATGCCGTGGCCACCGTCCTGGTGGGCACCTGGGTCAAGGAGATCGACGGCGGCCAGGTCGCCCGCGTCCTCTCCGGCGAAGTTCCGTTCGACGAGCAGACCATGATCGCCGGCCACGGCGAGATGGCACCCAAGGAAGAAGGCGCACGGGAAGCCGCCAAGGCCTAGCCCCAGCCGCCCACGCGACGCGAAACCGCCCCCGCAGCCACGCTGCGGGGGCGGTTTTCCGTTTCCTCCGAAACCCAACCTTCGACCTCAGCTAGAGGGTCAAGGCTCAACATCCGCGGAAAGTCAAGTTCCGTCGAATACCGTGTCGGGCGCTGTAACCTAGGGAGCAGAACGAACGGCGCTGGTACGCCAGCGGCAGGAAATCACCGTCATCGAAAGTGTGGACAGATACGTGAGCAGCGAACAGGGTTCGGCAACTCTGGAAGGCACGGAATTCGACCTGGAAAACGCGGTGATGGGCCCCACGGGACGCCCATACCGCGAGTTCCCGGAACCTGCGCCGCTGCCCTCCCACGGTCCGGCCCGCGTCATCGCCATGGTCAACCAGAAGGGCGGCGTCGGGAAGACTACCTCCACCATCAACCTGGCCGCCGCGCTCGCCGAGTACGGCCGGCGGGTCCTGCTGGTGGACTTCGACCCGCAGGGTGCGCTGTCCGCAGGCCTCGGCGTCAACCCGCACGAGCTTGACCTCACCGTGTACAACGTCCTCATGGACCGCAAGGTGGATATCCGCGACGCCATCCACCAGACCGGCGTCGAAAACGTCGACCTGCTGCCGGCCAACATCGACCTTTCCGCGGCAGAAGTGCAGCTGGTCAATGAGGTGGCGCGCGAACAGGTCCTGGACCGTGCCCTGAAGAAGGTCGAAGACGACTACGACGTTGTCCTTATCGACTGCCAGCCGTCCCTGGGCCTCCTGACCGTTAACGCCCTCACAGCGGCCCACGGCGTCATCATTCCACTCATCTGTGAGTTCTTCGCCCTGCGTGCCGTGGCCCTCCTGGTGGAAACGATCGACAAGGTGCAGGACCGGCTGAACCCGCGGCTGCAGGTGGACGGCGTGCTGGCCACCATGTACGACGCCCGGACCCTGCACAGCCGCGAAGTGATCACCCGGCTGGTGGAGGCGTTCGGTGACAAGGTCTTCGAGACCGTGATCAAGCGCTCCATCAAATTTGCCGATGCCACCGTGGCAGCCGAGCCCATCACCAGCTATGCCGGAAACCACGTGGGTGCCGACGCCTACCGCCGGCTCGCCAAGGAGCTGATCTCCCGCGGCGGCGCACCCTAACTTCGCCGTGGCCGAATCCAAGCCCGGCTTCGAGGTGCGGCTGGCCAACTTCACGGGTCCGTTCGATCTCCTCCTGGGACTGATTGCCAAGCACCAGCTGGACATCACCGAGGTAGCCATCGCCACGGTTACTGACGAGTTCATCAAGTACATCCGCAAGCTGCAGCAGCTCGGTGAAGAATGGGCCCTGGACGAGGCAAGCGAGTTCCTGGTGATAGCCGCTACCCTCCTCGACCTCAAGGCGGCCCGGCTTCTCCCGGCCGGTGAAGTCGACGACGACGAGGACATCGCCCTGCTGGAGGCGCGGGACCTGCTCTTTGCCCGGTTGCTCCAGTACAAGGCCTTCAAGCAAGTGGCGGGAATCCTGGGCGAAACCCTGGACCAGGAAGGGCGCCGCTTTCCACGCCAGGTGGCTCTCGAAGGGCATTTTGCGGCCATGCTTCCCGAACTCGTCTGGAAGCACACCCCCCACCAGTTCGCTGCCCTGGCCGAGGCGGCGCTGCGGCCCAAGGCGCCTGCGCAGCCGCCGCAAGTGGCGCTCGGCCACCTCCACGGCAGCAACGTCAGCGTCAAGGAACAGGCCGAAGTGCTGGGCCGCAGGCTTCGGGAGGAATCGCCGCTGACCTTCCGGTCCCTGATTGCCGATGCCGGCTCCACCCTGGTGGTGGTGGCCCGGTTCCTGGCCCTCCTGGAACTGTTCCGGGACCGGGCCGTCTCATTCGACCAACTGTCCCCGCTGGCGGACCTCGCCGTCCACTGGACGGCCGACCGCCCGGACTGGTCGGCGGAAAACCTGAGCGAAGAATTCGAGGAGCAACTGTGAACCCGTCGCCGGATACGCAGCATCAGGACGACACCGGCTACGGGCCGGACTTCGCCCACCTGCCCGGCGGGGCAAAGGCTGCCCTGGAAGCGGTCCTCATGGTTCTGGACGAGCCCGCCACCGAGGAGGAGCTGGCCGCCGGGGTAGGGCTGACGGTCAACGCGGTCCGCTCCCTGCTGGCCGAACTGGAGCGCGAGTATAACGGCTATACTGTTAAAGCCCCGGAGGTGGAGAGTGCCAGCAGCGCTGGTATCGGATCCAGTCCCCGGGGTTTTGAATTGCGGAACATCGCCGGTGGCTGGCGCATCTACTCCCGCGCGGAATTTGCCGACATTGTGGGCAAGTACGTGCTCGAGGGGCAGACTGCCAGGCTTACCCAGGCGGCGTTGGAAACACTGGCAGTCATCGCGTACCGCCAGCCCGTTTCCCGGGCGCGCGTGTCTGCAATTCGCGGAGTCAATGTTGACTCTGTCGTACGGACGCTGGCCCAGCGCGGGCTGATCGAGGACGCGGGAACGGATCCCGAGTCCGGCGCAATCCTCTACCGGACTACCTCGTATTTCCTCGAACGGATGGGGATCAGTTCAGTGGGGGACCTGCCCCAACTGTCGCCGCACCTTCCGGGGCTCGACGGGATCGCAGAGTTCTACGACGCCGAGACGATGTAGGCAGGACAACCCCTGCCTGCACCAGTCCATCCAGCAAGGGTTATTTATCAGGGCAGACGAAGTCTGCGCGGCTGGCTAAGGTTGTCTTTGGACATCTCAGCCGGCCAAAACATATTGAAGGACGGGTCATGACACAGGCGGGACGCCAGGGTTCACCACGTAACGGTTCGGGACGCAGCGGAAACGAACGCAACAGTTCGCAGCGCAACCCGGCACAGGGCGGCAGCTTCAGCGGGGGCTCCCGCGCCGGGGGAGCGGGCAAGCGTGCCTCAGGATTCGGCGCCGACCGCCCGCACCGCGCGCCCAAGCCGCGCGAAGAGCGCTTCATCGATCCCGACCTTGCAGGGGACCAGCAGGGCCGCGGAGCCGAAGCTGCCCGGGGTGCCAAGCCGTCCTCACGCAAGCCCGCTGCCCGCAAGCCCGGCGCCAAGAAGGCCCCCGGCACGCCCGGTGCCCCCAAGCCCAAGCCGCGTACCGGCGCTCCCGGTGCAGCCGCGTCGCGCGCCTTCGGCAGCGAACGCTTCGGCCAGAACCTGGGTCCGGTCCGCAAGCCTGCCCGGAAGAAAGGCCCCCGGGGCAGCGTTCCCCAGTCCGAACTCCATGATGCCGACGGCGTGCGCCTCCAGAAGGTCATGGCCTCAGCAGGTGTTGCGTCCCGGCGCGTCTGCGAGGAGATGATCGCCGAGGGCCGGGTCGAAGTCGACGGCCAGGTGGTAACCGAACTCGGTGTCCGCGTAGACCCCAAGACTGCCGTCATCCACGTTGACGGACTGCGGATCCAACTGGACGAAAACCTGGTCTACATGGTGTTCAACAAACCCAAGGGCGTGGTGTCCACCATGGAGGACCCCGAAGGCCGGCCCTGCATCAGCGACTTCCTGAAGAACAACAAGAACACCGGCGAACGCCTCTTCCACGTTGGCCGGCTCGACGTCGCCACCGAGGGCCTGCTGCTGCTGACCAACGACGGCGAACTCGCCAACCGGCTGACCCACCCTTCCTACGAGGTACCCAAGACCTACCTGGTACAGGTCCGCGGACCGTTCCCGCAGGGCGTCGGCGCGCAGCTGAAGGCGGGCGTCGAACTGGAAGACGGCTTCGCTTCGGTCGACTCCTTCCGCCTGGTGGACTCCACGCCCGGCCACGTGCTGATCGAGGTGGTGCTCCACTCCGGCAAGAACAGGATTGTCCGCCGGCTCTTCGATGCTGTTGGCTTCCCGGTCCAGCGGCTGGTCCGCGTCAAGGTGGGCCCCATCGGGCTCGGCGACCAGCGCCAGGGCAGCATCCGCAACCTGGGCAAGCAGGAAGTCGGCCACCTGCTGGCATCCGTAGGGCTCTGAGGCATGTCCGCGTTCAAAAGCCAGGGCCGCGGCCACCTGGATGGTCCGGTGGTGGTCATTGGTACCGGACTGCTGGGAACCAGCATTGGGCTGGGCCTGCGGGGGCGCGGGGTGCCCGTGTTCCTTTCGGACCCGTCGCCCACCAACCAGGCGGTGGCCGTGGACATCGGTGCCGGCCGCCCGCTCCCGGAACTGGGCGGCGCGTCGCCGCAGCTGGTAGTGGTGGCCGCTCCGCCGGATGTCACGGCCGGCGTCGTCCTTGCCGCGCTGTCCGACTACCCGGATGCCGTGGTTGTCGATATCGCCAGCGTTAAGGCGGAGATCCTGGCCCGGCTGCGGGAATCCGGCGTCGACCTGTCCCGCTACGTCGGGACGCACCCCATGGCAGGACGCGAAAAGTCCGGCCCTGTAGCTGCACGCGGCGAGCTCTTCACCTCCATGCCGTGGGTGCTGTGCCCCTCGGAGGAAACCTCCGGCCACGCGCTGCAGGTGGCCCGCTCGCTCGCCTCCGACCTTGGGGCCGTCGTCTCGCAGTTCACCGCCGACGAGCACGATGAAGCGGTGGCCCTGGTCTCGCACCTGCCCCAGGTCATGTCATCGCTGCTCGCCAGCCGGCTGCAGGGGACTCCGCTGCACGCACTGTCCCTGGCGGGCAACGGCCTGCGCGACGTCACCAGGATCGCAGCAAGCGACCCCACCCTGTGGGTCCAGATCCTGGGCGGCAACGCGGCCAAGGTGGTGGAGATCCTCTACGGTGTCCGGGACGACCTGAACCGGCTGATCGGCACGTTGGAGAACCCCGCCGCGCCCGGAGCCAGGCTGGACCTCGCCCAGCTCATCAGCGAGGGAAACGCCGGACAGGCGCGGATCCCCGGGAAACACGGCGGACCCCCTCAGGCCTACGCGTGGCTCACCGTCCTGGTGGACGACAAGCCCGGCCAGATCGCCCAGCTGCTGACCGAGATCGGCGAGATCGGCGTCAACCTGGAGGACATGCGGCTGGACCACTCGTCGGGCCAAAACGTAGGTATGGTTGAAATCTCCGTGTTGCCGAACAAGCACGACCACCTGATCGAAGCCCTTAACGACCGCGGATGGCGGGTACTTCAGTAATGACACAGGAACTCCTCGAATCCATGCGCGCCCTGCGTATCGGCCGCCCGCTGGTGGTGGCCATCGACGGGCCGTCCGGCTCCGGAAAGTCCAGCGTGAGCAAGGAAGTTGCCCGCAGGCTCCGGCTGGCCTACCTGGACACTGGTGCCATGTACCGGGCCCTGACCTGGTACTGCGTCACCGAAGGCATCGATCTCGAAGACGGTGCTGCTGTGGAGCAGGCCTCCCGGGACTTTGTCCTTGAACTGAGCACCAGCCCCCTGGAGGAGTATGTCCGGGTGGATAGCGTGGACGTCACGGACGCCATCCGGGAGCCGGCCATCTCGGCCGCCGTCAGCGCCGTCGCCACCACCCTCGGCGCCCGGACCGAACTGATCCGGCGGCAGCGGGACCTGATCGAAAAACACCACCGCCGGATGGTGGTGGAAGGCAGGGACATCACCACCGTCGTCGCGCCCGGTGCCGAGGTGCGCATGCTTCTTACCGCAAGCGAAGAAGCCCGGCTGCGCCGGCGCGGCCTCCAACTGGGCGGGACGCAGGACGCCGAGCAGCTGGCTGCCCAAGTCACGCACCGGGACGCCAAGGACTCCACCGTAGTGAACTTCACCCAGGCCGCCTCCGGCGTGGTGACGCTGGATTCCTCGGACCTGGACTTCGAACAGACCGTGGATGCTGCCCTCGTGATTGTCACCAAGGTCCTCAACCGTGACTGACGCCGGCACCGGCCTGCCGTCCGGGCTGACCATGGCATGGAGCCGACCGGTGGGATGGATCCTCGACCACCTGGTCTACCGGACCACCGTGACCGGCAGGACCAACGTGCCCACGGGCGGCCCGGTGATCTTCGCAGGCAACCACATCAGCTTCCTGGACGGGCCGGTGATGTTCGGCGCCGCGCCGCGGCCCATGCACATCCTCGTGAAGCAGGAGATGTTCAAGGGCTTGCTCGGCCGGGTGCTCACCGCGTCCGGGCAGCTGCCCGTGGACCGCCGCGGCGACCGTGCAGCGCTGCAGCGCTGCAAAGACGTGCTCGACGCCGGGCGCTGCGTTGGGATTCTTCCGGAAGGGACGCGGGGGAGCGGCGCAGCCGCGGACATTAACGGCGGAGTGGCGTGGCTGGCGCTGAACTCCGGGGCGCCCGTGGTGCCGGTAGCCATCCTGGGCACCCGTCAGGGCGATGAGCACCTGAACTTTGTTCCACGGCCCGGGCGCCGCTTCCACGTCAGCTTCGGAGCGGCCCTTACCCTGGCCCGCCGCGCCGGCGAAACCGGCCGTGCTTCAATGGACAGGGCCGCGCAGGACATCCGTGCAGCGCTGGCAGGGCACGTCCAGGACACCATTCAACTCAGCGGGCAGCCCTTGCCATCCGCTGGCCACCAAGACTTGACAGCAGTAGCCGGGGACGCCGGCAGATGACCACTAAGGACAGTGCAATGAGCGACACCACCCAGGCTACCGGGCACTCCGGCGCCGACGACGAGTACACCCCCACCGGCACCGACCAGGTTGCCGAACGCTTGGCAGCGATTGGTGACGACGAAGCGGAGCTTCGTGCCGCCTCGCTCCGCGCGGGCCTGGAGGACTACGAGCTTGACGAGGACGACGCCGCCCTGCTGAGCGGCGAGTACGGCGATGAGGACCTCGAAGGCCCCCTCAAGCTGGACCCCGTACTGGCCATCATCGGCCGTCCCAACGTGGGCAAGTCCACCCTGGTGAACCGCATCCTGGGCCGCCGCGAAGCAGTGGTTGAGGATACCCCCGGCGTTACCCGCGACCGCGTGATGTACTCCGCGAACTGGAACGGCCGCAACTTCACCCTGGTGGACACCGGAGGGTGGGAACATGACGCCCGCGGCATCCACGCCCGGGTTGCGGAGCAGGCCGAGATGGCAGTTGAACTTGCCGACGCCGTCCTATTCGTGGTGGACTCCGCCGTGGGCGCCACAGCCACGGATGAAGGCGTCATGAAGATGCTGCGCCGCAGCAAGAAGCCGGTCATCATGGTGGCCAACAAAGTGGACGACTTTGCCCAGGAAGCCGACAGCGCAGCACTCTGGGGCCTTGGCTTCGGCGAGCCCTACCCGGTGTCAGCCCTGCACGGACGCGGCGTGGCCGACCTCCTGGACCACGTCATGGATGTCCTGCCCGAGTTCTCCACCGTTGAAGGCGTGGAACGCTCCGGCGGTCCGCGGCGCATCGCACTGATTGGCCGCCCGAACGTGGGCAAGTCCTCGCTGCTGAACAAACTGGCAGGATCCGAGCGCGTGGTGGTGGACAACACTGCCGGCACCACCCGCGACCCCGTGGACGAATTCATCGAGCTCGGTGGCCGCACCTGGCGCTTCGTGGACACCGCCGGCATCCGCCGCCGCCAGCACATGGCGCAGGGCGCGGACTACTACGCCTCCCTCCGGACGCAGGCCGCGCTCGAGAAGGCGGAGGTCGCCGTCGTGCTCCTTGCCGTCGATGAGGTCCTCAGCGAACAGGACGTCCGCATCCTCCAGCTGGCCATCGAATCCGGCCGCGCCCTGGTCCTGGCCTTCAACAAGTGGGACCTGCTGGACGACGAACGCCGCCGCTACCTGGAACGCGAAATCGAACAGGACCTGGCGCACGTCGACTGGGCGCCGCGGGTCAACATCTCCGCAAAGACGGGCTGGCACAAGGACCGCCTGGTCCCGGCCCTGGACCTGGCCCTGGAGAACTGGGACCGGCGCATTCCCACCGGGCGCCTCAACGCTTTCCTGGGTGAGCTCGTCGCCGCACACCCGCACCCGGTCCGCGGCGGCAAGCAGCCCCGCATCCTCTTCGGCACCCAGGCCTCCAGCCGTCCGCCGAAGTTCGTGCTGTTCACCACCGGGTTCCTGGATCCCGGGTACCGCCGCTTCATCACGCGGCGCCTGCGCGAGACCTTCGGATTCGAGGGCACGCCCATCGAGGTGAGCATGCGCGTCCGCGAGAAGCGTGGCCGGAAGCGTTAATTGCGACACACCTTGGGGCTGATCACCGGAAAGTGTCACAGGCACCCCTCCGGATCGTGTAAGCTCTTCTAGGTGGTTCGGCCGGACTGCTGATAAAAACCTTCGGGTTGATTTCAGCGGAGAACGGCGGAACCAGCGGGCTGTAGCGCAGCTTGGTAGCGCACTTGACTGGGGGTCAAGGGGTCGCAGGTTCAAATCCTGTCAGCCCGACCAAAAAGCGGAAAGCGCCGGAGAATTTCTCCGGCGCTTTCCGCTTTTTTGGGTTCCTGGCCATTCCTTGCCGCGCGCACCTTCATTTGGACAACTCACCCCGGAGGTGATTTGTCCGGTTGGGGGTGTCCTGGGCGGTACCGGGCCCCGGGGACAGTCAGCCGAGGGCGGCGTCGATGGTGACGAAGCCGTAGCCCGCCGCCCAGAGTTGGGAGATCACCTGCGGGAGCGCCGCAGCATCGAGCGTTGAGCTGTCGTCGGGGTTCGAGCCGAGGTGCATCAGGACGATTTCCCCGGGCTGCGCGGAGGCCATGACGCGTTGGACGACGAAGCCGGGGCCACGCGTTCCATTCATGGTGCCCTGCCAGCCCAGGGTGTCAACGGTCCACCGGATTGCCGCGTAGCCGGCGGCGTTGACGTCTGCGATCGTTCGGGAATTGCGGGCGCCGAACGGGAAGCGGAAGAACGGGAGCGGGTCGCCCCCTGCGGCCTCGATGGCCCTCTGCGCGCCGCTGATTTCGGCCGCGATCTGGGCATCGGTCAGGGTGGTGAAGTCAGGGTGGGTCATGGAGTGGTTGCCGATCCTGTGTCCCGCGTTGTAGATCAGCGCCGGGTCGGAGGGGAACTGGCCGACCCATTCCCCGGTGAGGAAGAACGTGCCCGGCACGCCGTTCGCTGCCAGGGTGGCGAGGATCGATCGAAGGCCTGCGTCGTTCGCGCCGGCGTCGAAGGTGAGCGCGACAACCTTCTGCGTGGCCGGAAGGCGCTCAAGGTCCATGCCCAGGAGCGCCGCGGGGATATTGGCGTTGATGACCTCAATCCTGCCGCTGGCCTCATGCCACAGGATTGAACCGTGCTGGAAATCGCTCCGGCGCCCGCCTGTTATGCCGTACTCGTCGCTGATCGGGTAGCCGAGCCTGCTGTGTTCCCAACCGAGGGCAGCCCACTGGGCCCGGATGGCTCCATGCACCTCGCGGGCTCCGGTGGCGGGGCTCCAGTAAATCGAGCCCCCGGCGAAGTGATTGAACCTGCCAACGCCGTCAGGGGTTCCTGTCTCGTCCGTGAGGGGGAAGCCCAGGAAGCCGGCTGGGCCGCCGAGTTCGGCGTAGTGTCCGCCGATTGAGCCGTGTATTTCGTGGGCTCCGGTGGCGGGGCTCCAGTAGATGGACCCG
>NZ_JBHVTN010000011.1:0-75602 GCF_042884655.1 Pseudarthrobacter sp. NPDC058119 | reverse complement strand
GCGGCGTTTGGGGTGGCGGTTTCGTCGGTGCGGGGGAAGCCGAGGAAGCCGGCTGGGCCGCCGAGTTCGGCGTAGTGTCCGCCGATTGAGCCGTGTATTTCGTGGGCTCCGGTGGCGGGGCTCCAGTAGATGGACCCGCCGGCGAAGTCGTTGTAGCGGCCGGCGGCGTTTGGGGTGGCGGTTTCGTCGGTGCGGGGGAAGCCGAGGAAGCCGGCTGGGCCGCCGAGTTCGGCGTAGTGTCCGCCGATTGAGCCGTGCACTTCGTGCGCTCCAGTCGTGGAGCTCCAGTAGATGGTGCCGCCTGTGTATTTTTGGGCGCGGCCCCCTGCGAGGTCGTATGGGCTGCCAACAGGCGTGCCGAGGAATGATGCGACGCCGCCGAGCTGCTCATAGTGCTGGATGATGGCGTCGTCGCCAACCTGCAGGACCGCCATCGGCGCCCGAATGCTCTGCTGCGAGGCTACCGCTGACGCGCTGGCCGCGGGCGGACCCACGGCCGTTCCCGCGAGGCCACCGCCGAGGGCGAGGGCCAAGGCCATTCCGAGGACGGCGGGTCGGGACGTGCGCATTGTTGCCCCTTCGTGTTGACCGAGACGTGCGAGCCTTGATCAAGACGCTACGTCCAGGGGGCGTGCCGGGGCAGGACCGGAAGTCCCGGATCTTCCCGCGCAGGCCGCGGGACGTTCGAGGCCGACCTACTTCAGGAACTTCGACGTCCTCCGGTCAGCCAGGATCTTCCCCTTGGTCTGGCAGGTGGGGCAGTACTGCAGTGCGGTGTCTGCGAAGGACACCTCCCGGACGGTGTCTCCGCACACGGGGCAGGGCTGGCCGGCCCTGGCGTGCACCCGCATGTGGCTGCGTTTGACGTCCTTGAGATCCTTTGGCGGCTTGCCCGCAGCCTCCTTTAGTGCTTCGCCCAGCACGCTGTGGATGGCGTCGTACAGCACCTGCACGCTCTCCCGGTCCAGTGACTTCGCGATGGCGAACGGTGAGATCCGCGCGGCGTGAAGGATCTCGTCACTGTAGGCGTTGCCAATGCCCGCAATCACGCTCTGGCTGCGCAGGAGTCCCTTGATCTGCTGCGAACTGTTGCCCAGGATCTCTGCCAGCATGTCGGCGTCGAACGCTTCCGTAAAAGGATCGGGACCCAGCGCGGCAATTCCCGGCACTTCCTGGGGATCACGCACCACGTAAACGGCCAGGCTCTTCTTGGTACCCGCCTCCGTCAGATCCAGGCCGCGCGGTCCGCTGGGCCCTGAGAACGCGCACCGGACTGCGATGAGGCCCTTGCCCATCCGAAGCTGGCTGTCGGCAGGGGAGTCCGTGAAGCGCACCCAGCCCGCGCGCGCCAGGTGGAACACCAGGGAAACGCCGCCGGTATCGATGCTGATGAACTTCCCGAAGCGCCGGACGCCGGAAACCGTGCGCCCTTCAAGGGCGTCGAAGGGCGGGTCCGCCGTCTTGAGCACCGCGAAGGAAACAATCTGCAGTTTGGTGACCACACAGCCCCGCAGCTGTTCGTCAAGGAATCCGGCGAGGCCGGCGACTTCAGGCAGTTCCGGCATGGCCTACCTGCACTGTCCCAAGGATGCTGCACCGGTGCTTGCGCTCATGGCTCCCATCTTGTCAGAAACGCCGGTGCCGGCCCCGGTAGATATGCCTATACTTTCAGCGGCGGCCCGATTTCCGGGCCCCTTGTGACATAGGCGCGTACCCCGATGAAAGGCCTCCCATGAGCAACATTCCCGAAGACCTGTCCTACACCGCCGAACACGAGTGGGTCACCTCCCCGAATGCCGACGGCGTGGTCCGGGTGGGAATCACCGATTTTGCCCAGGACGCCCTGGGGGATGTCGTTTACGCCCAGATGCCCGAGGTTGGCACGAAGATTACGGCAAACGAAGTAGTGGGCGAGGTCGAGTCCACTAAGAGCGTCAGCGACATCTACGCCCCGGTTTCCGGCGAAGTCGTGGCCCGCAACGAGTCCCTGGACAGCGATTCGGCCCTGATCAACAGCGATCCCTACGGCGATGGCTGGCTCATCGAGATCAAACTGGCCGAAGCCGACGCCGTTGAGTCCTTGCTCAGTGCATCCGAGTACGAACAACAGGTAGGCTAAAGCTAACCGGTATTTCCGGTCCGGCCCCGCCTCGCGGGCACGGCGTCTCCGCACGTCAGAGCCCGGATCGGGAGCCGGCGCCGGACCTGCCGGGCAGGGCCGGAGACTAACCGTTGGTTGCGGGTTCCATGCCCGCAACGTCTAAGAGGAGGAATCCATGGCTGGCCACAGACACAACCCTGCCGATGGGGATTACGGCACGGGTGCGGCTAGGGCGTCGGAGACCACCTCGATCCACCTCACCCCCGTCACTGACGAACCCACCATCACTCCGCGGCTGTCCTCTGACGAGCGCAACTCGGTGGAGGCACTGCCTGCCGGCTCTGCGCTGCTGGTGGCCCACAGCGGCCCCAACGCCGGTGCCCGGTTCCTGCTGGACTCGGATGTCACCACTGCGGGCCGCCACCCGGACGCGGACATCTTCCTGGATGACGTCACGGTATCGCGGCGCCACGTGGAGTTCCGGCGCACAGCCCGCAGCTTCGAAGTGGTGGACAAGAACAGCCTCAACGGCACCTACGTCAACCACGACCGCGTGGACAGCGTGGAATTGAAGTCCGGCAGCGAAGTCCAGATCGGTAAGTTCCGCCTCACCTTCTACCTGAGCCCTGCCACGGCTGCAGGCCGCAGCTGAACCGGGGACCGCTGCCTGTGGCAATGGCACAACCGGAACGCCGGGGCCCCCAGGTCCTGAACATTGGGGAAGTCCTCGCCCAGTTGAGTGCGGACTTCCCGGGAATGACCGCGTCGAAGATCCGGTTCCTTGAGGAAAAGGGACTGATCAACCCCCGCCGCACCCCTGCGGGCTACCGCCAGTATTCCGACGGCGATGTGGAGCGGCTGCGCTTTGTGCTGGCCCTGCAGCGGGACCAGTACCTGCCCCTGAAGGTCATCAAGGACTACCTTGACGCCATCGACAGGGGAGAGCGGCCGGAGAACCTCCCGCCCGGCGTCGTGGTTTCCCCCCGCATTGTTTCCGACGAACTGGCTGCCGAACTGCAGAACCGGGGCCGCAAGCTGAGCGAGGAGCAGCTCCGCACCGAGTCCGGCGCCAGCGTCCCCCTGCTGCAGTCGCTCCTGAGCTTCGGCCTTATCAGCCACAGCAACGGCCAATTCGACGAGCATGCCCTGCAGGTTGCCCGCGCCTGCGTCCAGCTGGAAAGCCACGGCCTTGAGCCCCGGCACCTCAGGCCCTTCCAGGCTGCGGCCGAACGGGAATTCGGCCTGGTGGAACGGGCTGTCGCACCCCTTGCCTCCCGCAGGGACTCGGCATCACAGGCACGCGCGGCGGAGGCGGCGCGCGAGATCAGCGATCTTTGCCTCACCCTGCACCGGGCCCTGGTGCAGGACCATATCTCACGCATGGACATCTGATGATCGAAGTCGAGATTGTTGGCGTTCGCATTGAACTGCCTTCCAACCAGCCGCTGGTCCTGCTCAAGGAGATGCACGGCGAACGCCACGTCCCGATCTGGATTGGCACGCCGGAAGCCAGCGCCATCGCCCTGGCCCAGCAGGGCGTTGTCCCGCCACGGCCCATGACACACGACCTCCTCGTGGATGTCGTAGAGTCGCTGGGCCACTCCGTGGTCAGCGTCAACATCGTCGCCGTGGAGGACAACATCTTCTATGGCCAGCTTCAGTTTGAGAACGGCACTACGGTGAGCTCCCGCGCCTCCGATGCGCTGGCGGTTGCCCTGCGGGCCAAGTGCCGGATCTGGTGTGCCGATTCCGTGATGGACGAGGCCGGTGTGCGCATCACGGAGCACGACGAGGGCGAGGACGCGGAGCCGGGTCCCACGGTGGACGAGGAGCGCGAACTGCGGCGCTTCCGGGAATTCCTGGACGACGTGGAACCCGAGGATTTCGACGGCTAAGGTCACGTTAAGGTTAAAGTTAAGGCTGAAAGTTTCGACACGCCTTTTCCAATCCCCCGAGGTCTTTGACCTCGGGACCCGCCGGGCCTAACGTCGAAGTATCAAGTTCCCTTGCTTACGGCAGCCGCGCAAGTCACACTGGAAAGTGCGCCCCGCGGAGAAATTACACCCATGGCCTTCATGCCACGGCTGCTGGATCAGTTCCGGGGGAGCGTACGACAAGGAG
Source organism: Pseudarthrobacter sp. NPDC058119 (assembly GCF_042884655.1). Taxonomy (NCBI): domain Bacteria; kingdom Bacillati; phylum Actinomycetota; class Actinomycetes; order Micrococcales; family Micrococcaceae; genus Pseudarthrobacter; species Pseudarthrobacter sp. NPDC058119. The sequence goes on along the minus strand of NZ_JBHVTN010000011.1, from coordinate 71,380 downwards.
GATCCAGGTGAGTCCCAAAGGCGAAGCAGGCGGGCTTAAACAGCCCACGGCCGGTGTTGCTGTGCCCGTGAGCGGTGCACAGGGCCTCCTGTTCACCGAAGACCTGCCGGTGCTGGACGAGGACGCCGGCTACCGGGGTCCCACCGCCTGCAAGGCCGCCGGCATCACCTATCGCCAACTCGACTACTGGGCGCGCACCGGCCTGGTTGAGCCCGCAGTCCGGGGCGCAGCAGGATCGGGGTCCCAGCGGCTTTACGGGTTCCGCGACATCCTGGTGCTCAAGGTGGTCAAACGGCTCCTGGACACGGGTGTTTCCCTGCAGCAGATCCGCACCGCCGTGGAACACTTGCGGGAGCGCGGAGTTGAGGACCTGGCCCAGATCACGCTTATGAGCGACGGCGCCAGCGTCTACGAGTGCACCTCCGCTGACGAGGTCATCGACCTGGTGCAGGGCGGCCAGGGCGTCTTCGGCATCGCCGTGGGGCGCGTGTGGCGCGAAGTCGAAGGCAGCCTTGCCTCGCTGCCCAGCGAGCACGCCGCGGAGCAGTCCTTTCCGGACGACGAACTGAGCAAACGGCGGGCAGCGCGGAAAATCAGCTGACACAGAGTCCAACAAGCAAGGGCCACCCTCCGGACGGAGGGTGGCCCTTGCTTGTTGGAATGTGTTCCTAGCGCGCCCGGCTGCGCAGCCCGGATCCTGCGGTCATCAGGTTGGACAGCAGGTCATCGAACAGGGCGGCCGCAGACTTGGCCGAATCCCCGGGCCAGTGGTGCACGGGGTGGGCTGCGCCCTGGATTTGCTGCCAGTTGGCCTGCTCGGGGATCCGTGGGCTGAGCAGGAGTTCGCCGAACATGGACTCCATCTCCGCCAGCCGGTAGGTGTGTTCAGAGGAACCGCTCCGGACCCGGTTGGCCACGATCCCCGCAGGTGAAAGGTTGGGTGCGAACTCCTGCTTGAACAGCTGGATGGCCCGCATGGTCCGTTCGGTACCGGCCACCGAGAACAGGCCGGGCTCGGCAACGAGTGCAACCTTGTCACTTGCTGCCCAGGCCATGCGGGTCAGGCCGTTGAGCGAGGGAGGGCAGTCCACCAGCACAAGCTGGTAATCGTCTGCGCCGGCCAGCACGGAGGACAGCCGGCGGAGATCGCGGCGGCCAAGGTCCGGACGGTCGTAGATTCCGGTGTAGGCAGAGCCGACGGCGACATCGAGGACGGCAGGCCCGGAACCGTTGGACGGGGCACGGTCTGCCCAGCTGCTGCGCACCACGTTCTCGGCCAGCTTGGCCCGGCGCGGGCTCTTCAGCATTCTGCCGATGTCCAGCTGGTCACCGGGCTGGACGCCGAGGGCCGTGGTGGCATCGGCGTGCGGATCCAGGTCCACCACCAGCGTGCGGACTCCTGCGGCCAGCGCCGCAGACGCCAATCCTGTGGTGACGGAAGTCTTGCCGACTCCACCCTTGAGGCTGCTGATGCTGACTACTTGCACTTGAGAGACCAAAACCTAACGCCGGGTGCCGTGTTGGGGGTAATGTTTGCCTCGGCAGAGCCGAAGCCGGACGGTCCTGCCGCCCTACTCATCATATGTTGATGCGTCGGCGAATCCTGCTTTATCGGGCGTCGGCATGGCACCGACTGTGCTGCCGGGGCGGTTTCCGCCAGCCAGGCTGAAAGCGATCGGGACATGACGGGGAAATCTGTGACCGTGGCCACAAAGATTTGTGTTTGTCCTTGCAGGTCCTAGACACTGTGACCACTCATCGATCCACCCGCAATGATGCAGGAGAAGTATGTTTTCCAAAGTTCTGGTGGCCAACCGCGGCGAAATCGCGATCAGGGCCTTCCGCGCCGGCTATGAGCTGGGCGCAAAGACCGTTGCCGTTTTTCCCCAGGAGGACCGTAACTCGATCCATCGGCAGAAGGCGGACGAGGCTTACCTGATTGGCGAGGAAGGGCACCCCGTCAGGGCGTACCTGGACGTGGCCGAGGTGGTGCGGGTCGCGAAAGAGGCCGGCGCAGACGCCATCTACCCGGGCTACGGTTTCCTCTCGGAAAACCCTGAACTGGCACGCGCCGCCAAGGACGCCGGCATCACTTTCGTGGGTCCGCCCGCCGAGGTACTGGAGCTTGCCGGCAACAAGGTGGCGGCGCTGAAGGCCGCCCGCGAGGCAGGCGTGCCGGTCCTGAAGTCCAGCGAGCCCTCCAAGGACCTGGACGAACTCCTGGCGGCGGCCGATGAGATCGGATTCCCCATTTTCGCCAAGGCCGTTGCCGGTGGCGGTGGCCGTGGCATGCGGCGGGTCGATACCCGCGAGGCACTGCCCGAAGCGCTGAAGTCGGCAATGCGCGAAGCCGATGCCGCCTTCGGCGATCCCACTATGTTCTTGGAGCAGGCGGTCCTGCGGCCACGGCACATCGAAGTGCAGATCCTCGCAGACGCAGAGGGCAACGTCATGCATCTTTTCGAGCGTGACTGTTCCATCCAGCGGCGGCACCAGAAGGTCATTGAGATCGCGCCTGCCCCCAACCTGGACGACAACATCCGCCAGGCCCTGTACCGGGACGCGGTGAAATTTGCGCAGGCGTTGAAGTACGTCAACGCCGGTACCGTCGAGTTCCTTGTTGACACCGAGGGCGAGCGGGCGGGCCAGCACGTCTTCATCGAAATGAACCCGCGCATCCAGGTGGAGCACACGGTCACCGAGGAAGTCACGGACGTTGACCTGGTTCAGGCGCAGATGCGGATCGCCGCCGGCGAGACCCTCGCCGATCTTGGCCTTTCCCAGGACACGGTCCGACTTCGGGGCGCTGCCCTCCAGAGCCGCATCACCACCGAGGACCCCGCCAACGGTTTCCGCCCCGACGTTGGAAAGATCACGGGCTACCGCTCGGCCGGTGGAGCTGGCGTCCGCCTGGACGGCGGCACGGTCTACTCCGGCGCCGAGATCAGCCCGCACTTCGACTCCATGCTGGTCAAGCTCACCTGCCGCGGCCGGGATTACCCTGCAGCAGTTGCCCGCGCCCGCCGTGCGCTGGCTGAGTTCCGTATCCGCGGTGTCTCCACCAACATCCCCTTCCTCCAGGCCGTGCTGGATGACCCGGACTTCATCGCCGGGGACGTTGCCACGAACTTCATCGACCAGCGTCCGGAACTGCTCAAGGCCCGGGTCTCGGCGGACCGCGGCACCAAGCTCCTGACCTGGCTGGCCGACGTCACCGTCAACAAGCCCAACGGCGAACTAACCGTCCACTCGGACCCCGCCCACAAGCTGCCCGACGTCAAGGACAAGCAGGCGGCCCCGGGTTCACGGCAGAAGCTCCTAGAGCTGGGCCCGGAGGGCTTCGCGAAGGCACTGCGTGAGCAGAATGCCGTGGCTGTCACCGACACGACCTTCCGTGACGCGCACCAGTCCCTGCTGGCCACCCGTGTCCGCACCCGCGACCTCGTTGCCGCCGGCCCCGCGGTGACGGCCCTGATGCCGCAGCTGCTGTCCGTCGAGGCATGGGGAGGCGCTACCTACGATGTCGCACTGCGCTTCCTGGGTGAGGACCCCTGGGACCGGCTCGCGGCCCTGCGCAAGGCCATGCCCAACGTCTGCATCCAGATGCTGCTGCGCGGCCGCAACACCGTGGGCTACACGCCCTACCCGGAAGAGGTCACGGAGGCCTTCGTCAACGAGGCTGCCGCCACCGGCATCGACATCTTCCGCATCTTTGATGCCCTAAACGACGTCAGCCAGATGGCTCCGGCCATCCGCGCCGTCCGGGCTACGGGCACAGCCGTGGCTGAAGTGGCCCTCTGCTACACCGGCGACATGCTGGACCCGGAAGAGAAGCTTTACACCCTGGACTACTACCTGGGCCTGGCGCAGAAGATCGTCGACGCCGGTGCCCACATCCTGGCCATCAAGGACATGGCCGGGCTGCTCCGGCCCGCTGCCGCCGCCAAGCTTGTCGCCGCCCTGCGGGAGCGGTTCGACCTGCCGGTCCACCTGCACACCCACGACACCGCAGGTGGCCAGCTGGCTACGCTCCTGGCGGCCGTCGACGCCGGCGTGGACGCCGTGGACGTGGCCTCCGCATCCCTCGCGGGCACCACCAGCCAGGTGTCGGCGTCGGCCCTTGTTGCCGCCTTGGCCCACACGCCGCGGGACACCGGCCTCAGCCTGGATGCCGTCAGCTCGCTTGAGCCGTACTGGGAAGCGGTCCGCCGCGTCTACGCCCCGTTCGAGTCCGGCCTGCCCGGCCCCACCGGCCGCGTGTACAAGCACGAGATCCCGGGTGGCCAGCTCTCCAACCTGCGCCAGCAGGCCATGGCCCTTGGCCTGGGAGAGCAGTTCGAGGCGATCGAGGACATGTACACCGCAGCGGACCGGATCCTGGGGCACCTGGTGAAGGTAACGCCGTCCTCCAAGGTGGTGGGCGATCTCGCACTGCACCTGGTGGGCCTCAACGCCGATCCCGCCGACTTCGAAGCGAACCCGCAGAACTACGACATCCCCGACTCCGTCATCGGCTTCCTGTCGGGCGAACTCGGCGATCCTCCCGGAGGCTGGCCTGAGCCGTTCCGCACCAAGGCCCTCCAGGGCAGGAGCGTCAAGGTCCGCGACGTGGAGCTCAGCGCCGAGGACAGCGCGGCGCTGAAGTCCGACTCCAAGACCCGCCAGCACACGCTGAACCGGTTGCTCTTCGATGGTCCCACCAAGGACTACCTCAAGAGCGTGGAGACATACGGGAACATTTCGGTCCTGGACACCCGCGATTATCTTTACGGGCTGCAGCGCGGCACCGAGCATGAGATCCAGCTGGAGCGCGGCGTGCGCTTGATCGCTTCCCTGGAAGCGGTCTCGGAGCCGGACGAGAAGGGCATGCGCACCGTCATGTGCACCCTGAACGGCCAGTCCAGGCCCGTTGTGGTGCGTGACCGCTCCGTGGTGAGCAACGTCAAGGCCGCCGAGAAAGCCGATCCCGCCCAGCCCGGCCAGGTGGCCGCCCCCTTCGCCGGGGCCGTCACCGTCACCGTCAAGCCGGGGGAGACGGTCAAGGCGGGCGACACCGTGGCCACCATCGAGGCGATGAAAATGGAGGCGTCCATTACGACGCCGGTGGGCGGCAAGGTTTCGCGCCTCGCAATTTCCGCGGTGGAGCAGGTCCAGGGCGGGGACCTGCTGCTGGTGATCGAACAGTAGGACTGTCCGACAACGCCGAACGGGTAATCCCGTTCGTTGGCTGCTCCCCGAAGAATGCACCGGCCATCCGGTGCGGGCTTCGGGGAGCAGTTTCATGACCAGGGCCTATCCGCGCACTTGGAGCCGGGTCCCCCTTTGTGATGGCCGAGTCAGGCCAGCCAGCGCCACCAGCGGGACTGCCCTGGTTCTGGCAGCGGCTCAGGTTCCATCTCCGGTTCCTCGCCCAGGGCCAGCGCGGCCCCGGCAATGTCGTCTGCGGTGAGGGTCATGACAGCTTCCCGGTCCAGCGCCTCGAGGCTTTGTCCCTCGTCGAGCGAGAGCCGCAGGGCCTGGCGGTTGAGTGCCTGCTCAAACAAGGTGCGCGCGAACCTTGCATTTCCGGAGTCCTCGCCGGCGTGCAGCCCGGTAAAGATGCGGCGCAGCATCTCCTCAGCACCAGGCTCCAGGATGTACTCGTGCTGGGCCAGCATCTGGTGGAAGATGGTCTGCAGTGCTTCGACAGAGTAGTCCGGGAACGTGATCTCGCGGGCGAAGCGGGAGCGCAGCCCGGGGTTCGAGAGCAGGAACGACTCCATCAGCCGCGGGTACCCGGCCACGATTACCACCAGGCGGTGGCGGTGGTCCTCCATCCGCTTCAGCAGGACCTCGATTGCCTCCGGGCCAAAGTCCATCCTGCCGTCTTCCGGGGCCAGCGCGTAGGCTTCGTCGATAAACAGGACACCGTCCAGGGCACGCCTGATCACCCGGTCCGTCTTGATGGCAGTCTGCCCGACGTACTGCCCTACGAGGCCCGACCGGTCCACTTCCACCAGGTGGCCCTTCTGCAGGAGGCCCACCGCCCGGTACATCTCGGCCAGGAGCCGCGCCACGGTGGTCTTGCCGGTGCCCGGGTTTCCGAGGAACACCAGGTGCTGGGACGTGGCCACCTCCGGCAGGCCGTGCGCCTTGCGGCGCGCCTGCACCTGGAGCAGTGCGACGAGGGCGCGCACCTGTTCCTTCACTGTCTCCAGGCCCACCAGTGCGTCGAGCTCCGCCTGCAGCTCGGACAGGGGCCTGGCCGGCCCGGGCCTGGCGCCCATGAGGTCGCCCACAAGATCGTCCACTCGCTCCGATCCGGGCAGCTTGAGCTGATCGGCCAGGTGGCCGAGGGTTTCGCGCAGGTCGTCGAGCGGTTTGCGGCTGGCAGCCATGCAACCACTGTAGTACCCGATCCCCGGCCAGCGGCGGGCAGTTAAAGGGGAAAGGGCCCTTCCTTGGGGAAAGACCCTTTCATCGTTGCCTGCTTCAGGGGCGCGGGGCCGAGTACATCTCCTCGATGACCGTTTCGAAGTCCTTCATCACCTGGGCCCGCTTCACCTTCATGGAGGGGGTGAGGTGGCCGGAGGCCTCAGTGAAGTCGGCCGGGACGATGCGGAAGGACTTGATGGCCTCGGCCTGGGAGACCGAGGCGTTTGCTGCGGTTACCAGGTCCTGGACCGCAGCCTTCACCACCGGGTTGGCCGCTGCCTGCTCGAGGGTGGTGTCCGCAGGGAGGCCGTGGCGCTGGAGCCAACCGGGCAGCGCCTCCTGGTCCAGGGTCACCAGGGCCCCGATGAAAGGCCTGTTGTCGCCCACCACGAGGACCTGAGACACGAGCGCGTCGGCTCGGATCTGGTCCTCAAGCAGGGCAGGGATGACGTTCTTGCCACCCGCGGTGACGATGATTTCCTTCTTGCGGCCGGTGATCCAGACGAACCCCTCGTCATCGAGTTGCCCAATGTCCCCGGTATGGAACCAGCCGTCGGTGAAGGCTTCCGCGGTCAGGTCCTCACGCCTGTAGTAGCCCCGCATGACGCACACGCCCTTGGCCAGGATCTCGCCGTCGTCGGCAATCTTAACGGCATTGCCCGGCAGGGGCTTCCCCACGGAGCCGATCTTAATCCGTGACGGGGTGTTCACGGTGATGGGTGCGGTGGTTTCGGTCAGCCCGTATCCTTCCAGCACCTGCAGGCCGATGCCCTGGAAGAAATGGCCCAGCCGCTCACCCAGGGGACCGCCGCCGGATACGGCGTGGGCAACGTGCCCACCCATGGCCGCCCGGAGCTTGCCGTAGACCAGCTTGTCGAACAATGCGTGCCGCAGCTTCAGGCCCAGCCCCACGCGTCCGTCCTGCCTGGCCTTCGAGTAGGCGATGGCAGTCTCGGCGGCCCGGTGGAAGATGGCGCCTTTGCCGCCGTCTTCGGCCTTGGTCAGCGCTGAGTTGTAGACCTTCTCGAACACCCGGGGCACCGCCAGGATAAACGTCGGTTCGTAGCTCTGCAGGTCGGCCAGGAGGTTCTTGATGTCCGGGGTATGGGCCACCGTGGTTCCCGCAGCCATGGCCAGCACCGAGATGTACCGGGCAAACACGTGGGCCAGCGGCAGGAACATGATGGTCTTGGCCTTCTCATGGACAATCTCGCCGATGATGGCCAGGGCATTGTCCGAGAGCTCCACGAAGTTGCCGTGAGTGAGTTCGCACCCCTTGGGGCGTCCCGTGGTTCCGGAGGTGTAGATGATGGTGGCCACATCCCGCAGCCCGGCTGCGCTGCGGCGTGCCTCAAGTTCTTCGTCGCTGACGCCGCGGCCCGCCTCGCGGAGGCTGTCCAGTCCCTGGCCCTCCAGCTGCCAGACGTGCTGCACGTCGGTGAGCCCCTCGGCGGTGACCGCCTGCCGGATGACATTCTCGTGGTGGGCGGATTCGCCGAAGGCGGCAACGGCGCCGGAGTCACCGAGGTTCCAGGCCACCTGGGATGGGGATGAGGTTTCGTAGATGGGGACCGAGACGGCACCCGCGAACCAGATGGAGAAATCCACCAGGGACCATTCGTAGCGGGTGCGGGACATGATGCCGACCCGGTCGCCGGTGCCTACGCCACTGGCGATGAGCCCCTTGGCCAGGGCCTGAACGTCTGCCAGGAACTCCGTGGCGGAAACGTCCTGCCAGGTTCCCGCAGGGTCCAGGCGCGAAAACAGTGCCGGGTTGCTGGGCTTGACCGCCTGGCGCAACACCAGATCCGTGATGTTGGTTTCGGGTGGGACAACAACCAGGGGCGGAACACTGAATTCGCGCACTATAGCTCCTTTGATATCTGAAGTCCCGCGCAGGGGGTTGCCTAAAGACTAGTACCCCGGGCGGAACAGTGCAGTACACAAACCTACTGGCCAGTAACTTAGGCGTCAATGGACGCTGGGAAGAGCGGCTTCTGTCAGGGCAATCCCGGCTCCCGGCCTAGAATGGTGGACTATGTACGGACCGTTGCCCGGCGATCAGGCCGGCCCCCTGAAAAGACCGGCACCCTGGCGCCGACGTCCCGCCACCCACCGTGCCGGACAGCTGCACGGGGGCGTCGGCGGGCACCTCCGCCTGGGCCGTAAGGGACTGGCCATCGGGATCGACATTGGCGGAACCAAGGTGGCCGCAGGCGTGGTGGACGCCGAAGGCCGGATCCTCAGCGAGGCCCGCCGCTCCACGCCCGGGACCGACCCACGCGCGGTGGAACAGGTCATCGTGGAACTGGTGGAGGAACTGGGCCGGGGCCACCGCATCTGGTCTGTTGGCATTGGTGCTGCCGGCTGGATGGACCTGGCCGGCGGCACCGTCCTGTTCAGCCCCCACCTGGCCTGGCGCAACGAGCCGCTGCGGGAAAACCTTCAGCGGCTCCTCCGGCGCCCGGTGCTCCTGACCAACGACGCCGATGCAGCCGCCTGGGCGGAATGGCGCTTCGGCGCCGGCCAGGGCGAGGACCGCCTGGTCTGCATCACCTTGGGAACCGGCATCGGCGGGGCCATGGTGATGGACGGCAGGGTGGAACGGGGCCGCTTTGGCGTGGCAGGGGAGTTCGGCCACCAAATCATCATGCCGGGCGGCCACCGTTGCGAATGCGGCAACCGTGGCTGCTGGGAGCAGTACGCCTCCGGCAACGCCCTGGGGCGGGAAGCCCGGCTGCTGGCCCGGTCCAATTCGCCGGTGGCCCAGGACCTGCTGGCAGTGGTGGACGGGCATCCCGAAGCAATCACCGGCGCCATCGTGACCGAACTGGCACTGGCAGGGGATCCTGCCTCCCAGGAGCTGATCGAGGAGGTCGGCGAATGGCTGGGGCTCGGGCTCGCCAATCTGGCCGCGGCCTTGGACCCCGGCCTGTTCGTCATCGGCGGCGGGCTGTGTTCAGCCGGTGACCTGCTGGTGGGGCCTGCCCGGAAAGCGTTCGCACGGAACCTGACAGGGCGGGGATTCCGCCCGGCTGCGGGGATCGAACTGGCAGCCCTGGGCCCCAACGCGGGCCTTATCGGAGCGGCCGACCTGTCCCGCGTCAGCAGCCGCGTCCACGGTTGACGACGACGGCGGGCTGGCGGAGGGGGCGCTAAACCCTTGCGCCGTCGTCGTCGCCGTTCTTTTCCTGGGGCAACTTCATGATCAGGTACACCGTTGCCAGCACGAATATGGCCACGATGCCAACGATCGCCAGCAGGGGTGCCGACCGCCAGAACATGGCCGAGAGCAGCAGCGCCACTGGTCCGCCCACGGCCCCGAGCCAGGCGAGCATGGTCAGGGGATCAGTGCCGGCCAGGCTGGGCGGCTCCTCCGGCACGAACTCCCCGCCGTCGTCGTCCACCTCATAGTCCCGGGGCCCGTCTGCGGGCATCTCCGTTTCAGGGCCCGCCGGCGCCCCCGCGCCGCGTTCAACTGCGGACTTTTCGGCAGGCGGAGTTCCTGCCAGGCCCAGGGGATCAAAGTCGCTGAAAGTGGGCTGAGCCGGCGTCTCGGGCGCAGCAGCCGCCGTGCCGGTGGGTGCCTGTTCCCGAGGGGCGGCGTCGGGCCGGATGGCCACGGTGTCCGATTCGAGGCGGGCCACAAGGTCCAGCCACACGGCGTCGTCCTGGTTGGCGCCCTGGTCCGGCTGGCCGGAGTCAGGCCTGTTCACTGCGGACCTCCTGTCCCGGTCCCGCCGGGCGGGCGGCTGAGTCCTGCACGACTCGCTTGATGAAGTCCACGGACCCTTCGAAGATGCGGTCGGCGTCGTTGTCGAGGGTGGCCACGTGGTAGCTGTTCTCCAGCCGCACCACTTCCAGCGGAGCGTGCGTCAGACCCCGCCGGAGGACGTTCATGCTGGCATCCGACACCACGTGGTCCACTGTGGAGCGGTAGACCTGAACCGGCGCGGTGACCCGGGGAAGGAGCCGGACGGTATCCCGGAACATCTTGTTCAGTTCGTGGGCGGCGGCCACGGGGGTACGCGCATACGCGCCCTCATCCATCCCGGCTTTGAGGATGTCGTTGCCGATGGATGGGGTGCTTTTGAGCACCAGCTTGAGGATTCCTGCCAGCGGCGCACGGGGATCGTCAACCACCAGGGCCGGGTTCACCAGGAGCACTCCGGCCACGGACCGCGTGGCGGCGATGCGCAGCGCCAAGGCTCCGCCCATGCTCAGGCCGGCTGCGAACACCTGGTCGCATTCGGCGTCCAGTTCCAGGAAGGCGTCATCCAGGGCGCCGTGCCACTGTTGCCAGCGGGTGCGTGCGAGCTCCTGCCACGTGGTTCCATGGCCCGGAAGCAGCGGCATCCGGACGGCGAAGCCCGCGGCAGCGAACGCCGAAGCCCAGGCGCGCAGGCCATGGGGGCTTCCGGTGAATCCGTGGGACAGGACCACCCCGGTGCGGGGTCCTTCGCCGCTGAAGGCGCTGGAAAACGGGCTGTGGTCCGGTCCGGAGGTCATGGCGTCTCCAAGGTACTGGTGCGGCGGGCATGGGCGGCGATGAATTCGCCCGACCTGATGAAGATCGAGGGCGCGTCAACGTCCAGAGTAGCCACATGTCCGCTGCTGGCAAGCTCCACCACCTCGGCGAGGTTTCCGCCCAGCCCCTTCCGCAGCAACGCCAGCGAGGTCGGCGGGACCACGGCGTCCGTGCGCGACTTGAAGACCTGGACGGGGGCGTCCACGGCAGGCAGGGAGCGAATGGCAGCGCCAAACAGTTTCTTGAGCTCATGCACGGCGGCCAGCGGGGTCAGCGAATAGTCGCCGTCGTCGGTGGCGGGGGCGCCGGTCTGGTCTTCCTGGATGGGGACGGTGGTGCGCTGGACATACTTGAGGAGCCCGATGATCCGGACCCGCCAGTCGTAGAAGCTTAGGCCCGGGTTGACCACGCTGACCCCGGCCACCGGATGGCGGGACGCCGCAAGCAGCGCGACAGCGCCGCCCATCGACAGGCCCGCGGCGAAGCAGGAATCCGTCCGGCCTGCCAAATCCTCCAGGGCACTTTCGTAGCTGCGGTACCAGTCCTTCCAGCCTGTCTGCGCAAGCTGGCGCCAGTCCGTGCCGTGCCCCGGCAGAAGGGGGACGGACACCGCATAACCCAGGTCAGCCAGGTGCTCCGCCCACGGCATGACACTCAGTGGACTGCCGGTAAAACCGTGGCAAATGGCCACCCCGATGCGGGCGTTAGCGCCGTGGCCCGGGTAACTGAAAGCGGCCGGTCGGGACGGGGTGCTGCTTTCAGTCATGACTCCATCGTGTCACTGTTCCAGCCAAATCTCACTAGAGTAGGGTTGCATTGAATCGCTGGCCAGGCCCGACGCAGGGCCTGGGGCTGCCTTCCGGAGAGGTTCACCACGTGTTCTATTGGGTCATGAAACGGATCTTCCTCGGTCCAGTGATCAAGTTGCTTTTCAGGCCCTGGGTCAAGGGCCTGGACAACATCCCGGCGCAGGGGGCCGCCATCATCGCCTCCAACCACCTGTCGTTCTCCGATTCGATCTTCATGCCGCTCATGGTCCGGCGCCCGGTGGTCTTCCTTGCCAAATCGGAATACTTCACAGGAACCGGTATCAAGGGCCGGCTTACAGCCGCGTTCTTCCGCCTGACCAACCAGTTGCCCATGGACCGCTCAGGCGGCGCCGCCTCCGCAGCGTCCCTGAACGCCGGGATGGACGTGCTGGACGCCGGCGGCCTGCTGGGCATCTACCCGGAGGGGACGCGAAGCCCTGACGGCCGCTTGTACCGCGGAAAGGTTGGGGTTGCCAGGCTGGCGCTGCAGGCGGGGGTCCCCGTGATTCCGGTGGCCATGATCGGCACCGACAAGGTCCAGCCCATTGGCAAGCGGCTGCCCAACATCCGCAGGATTGGCATGATCTTCGGCGAACCACTCGATTTCAGCCAGTACCGGGACCAGGCTGAGGACCGGGCGGTCCAGCGCCAGGTAACGGACCAGATCATGTCCCGGCTGCTGCGTCTCTCCGGCCAGGAATACGTGGACGAATATGCGGCAGTGGTGAAGCTGCGGCTCGCCGGCAAGCCCGAGGAGCCACTCGCCGCAGCCGAGCCCCTTGCCGCCCCTGCAGCCTCCGACGCACGATTCGTCCAGGAGGCCGGCTCCGGCGAAGCGGCTCCCCAGCCGGCAGTGAAGGACGACGACGGCACGAAGGCCAGGGGATAGCGGAACCCTCCGGCGCGCCGGCGTCAGTTGTGACGGGGACAGCGGGCAGCGTGACGGTCCGGTGCCCGCCGCTGCCGCGCTGCCGTTAGTCTTAGAAGGTGACTGAGCTATCTGCAAAACCAGCCTTTTCTCTGTCCAGCACCGCCCAGAGCGGAGCGGCCAACTATCCCGGACTGGACCACTGGCGGGACCTCCCCATCTCCCAGCAGCCCAGCTGGCAGGACAAGGATGTATTCGAGGCCTCCGTGAAGGAATTGTCGGTCCTTCCGCCACTGGTGTTTGCAGGTGAAGTCGATGTCCTGCGCGAGCGGCTGGCAGCCGCCGCCCAGGGCAAGGCGTTCCTCCTGCAGGGAGGCGACTGCGCGGAGACCTTCGACGCCGCCACGGCGGACAAGATCAGCGCCCGCGTCAAGACGATCCTCCAGATGGCAGTGGTGCTCACCTACGGCGCCGCGATGCCGGTCATTAAAATGGGCCGCATGGCGGGCCAGTTCGCCAAGCCGCGTTCCTCCAACGACGAAACCCGTGACGGCGTGACCCTGCCCGCCTACCGCGGCGACATTGTCAACGGGTACGACTTCACTCCTGAGTCCCGCGGCCACGACGCCGCACGCATGCTCCGGGCCTACCATACGTCGGCCTCCACCCTGAACCTCATCCGCGCCTTTACGCAGGGCGGCTTCGCGGACCTGCGCTCGGTGCACCAGTGGAACATGGGGTTCACCGAAAACCCTGCCCACGCCCGCTATGAATCGCTGGCCCGCGACATCGACCGTGCCATCAAGTTCATGGACTCGTGCGGCGCCGACTTCGAAGCCCTCAAGCGCGTGGAGTTCTTCGCAAGCCACGAGGCACTGCTGCTGGACTACGAGCGCGCGCTGACCCGCATCGATTCCCGCACCGGCTTCCCCTATGACACCTCCGCCCACTTCCTGTGGATCGGCGAGCGTACCCGGGAACTGGACCACGCCCACGTGGACTTCCTCTCACGGGTACGCAACCCGATCGGCGTCAAGCTTGGCCCGTCCACCACCGGGGACGACGCCCTGCGCCTGATCGACAAGCTGGACCCGGAACGCGAACCCGGCCGCCTTACGTTCATCACCCGCATGGGTGCGGGCAACATCCGCGAGAAGCTGCCCGCCGTCGTCGAGAAAGTCACCGCCTCCGGGGCGCAGGTCCTGTGGGTCACCGACCCCATGCACGGCAACACGGTCACCTCGCCCAACGGGTACAAGACGCGCAACTTCGACGACGTCATCGACGAAGTGCGTGGCTTCTTCGAGGTGCACCACGGCCTGGGTACGGTACCGGGCGGCCTGCATGTGGAGATGACGGGCGACGACGTCGCAGAGTGCCTGGGCGGCGCCGACCCGATCGACCAGGACGCTTTCCTGGACCGCTACGAGTCTGTCTGCGATCCCCGCCTGAACCACATGCAGTCCCTCGAGATGGCGTTCCTGGTGGCCGGCGCCCTCGCCAAGCACTAGGGACATCACTGCCTAAGGTGGGCCGGCGATGCCGGCCCACCGGGACTACACCACGGTGATGGTGACCACGGAGCCTTCCGGGACTTCCCGGTTCACCGGCGACTGGTCCCGGACCGTGCCGAAGAAGCCGCCCAGGATGTTGTTGCGGCGGACTTCGAATCCGAGCTTCTTCAGGGCCTGTTCTGCTTCGGTGGCCTGCTTGCCGATAAAGCTTGGGACCGCCACCATTTTGGGACCCTTGGAAATGGTCAGGGTGACGGTTCCGCCCCGGGTGAGCGTCCCGTCCGCCGGGGTCTGGCTGACGACGGCGCCCTCCGGAACATTCCGGTCGAACACCCGGTCCGGGGCTACCTTGGCAGTAAGGCCTGCTGCCTCAATGGCGGCGACGGCATCGTTGCCGTTTTTTCCTACGACCGACGGAACCGGAAGCGGCTGCGGGCCTTTGGAAACGGTGATTCCCACAGGGGTCCCGTGCCTGGCGGGCGTGCCGGCGCCTGGATCCTGGGACAGGACGCTTCCGGCAGGTGCCTGGTCGTCGAATTTTTCCGTGACCGCGCCCAGCGCCATCTCCGCCGCGTTGAGGGTTTTCTTCGCATCGTCCAGGTTCCCGCGGGTGAGGTCCGGCAGGGGGAAAAGCTGCGGACCTTTGGACACCAGCAGGGAGACCGGCTGGAACTTCCGGATTTGCGTCCCTGCCGCCGGATCGCTGCCCACCACGATTCCGGTGGGCACGTCGTCGTCGAACACATCACTCGTGGTGGAGTGGAAGCCCACCCCGTCCAGGACCTGCTGGGCCTGGGCCACGGTCTTGTTGGCCACCGCGGGAACAGCGGCGGCGGCACCGGGACCCATGCCGAAAAACCACCCTGCACCCGTTGCCAGGAGTGCGGCGAGGATCAGGACCACGACCCATATGAGGCCGCGGCGGCGCGGATTTCCGTCCCGCAGGGTGCGCACCGGCGTGGCGGCCGCCTCGGCACGGAGTTTCTCGCTTTCCCTGTCGGCCTTGCGTTGTGCCCGCTTGCCCAGCCGCGGCGGCGGGGGAGACCAGCCGCTGTCGGCGGCGTCGTCGTCGGGCAGCGTGAGTCCCGGGCGTTGGTGGTAGGCCACCTGCTCCGTCGGGTTTGCCTCCGCCTGCTGGGACTGCCGCGGCGGGTGGGCAGGTGCAGCCGGCCGGGACGGGGGCATCATGGTTGTCGGGTTGCTGGTGCGGCCCAGCACCTCGGTCTGGTGCATGGCGGCAGCCGCGGCAGCTGCCGGCGGCTGCAGGTCCAGTTCCGCATCGGTGAGGTTGGTACGGATGTGGCGCAGTTCCTGGAGCAGCGCGTTCCCGTCCACGGGCCGGTTCTCCGGATCGTTGGCGGTGCACCACTGCACCAGTTCGTCCACCTCGCCCGCCAACCGCGGGACCAGGTCCGACGGCGGCCCCACCACATCGTTGACGTGCTGGTAGGCCACCTGGATGGGTACTTCGCCCTCGAACGGCTGCCGCCCGGTCAACATTTCGTACAGCATGATGCCAACCGCATAGACGTCGCTGCGGGCATCCGCCGGCTTACCCAGGACCAGTTCCGGCGAGATGTACGCCACTGTTCCAATCAGGGCGCCGGTGCTGGTTGAGCTGGTGACGGCACGGGCCAGGCCAAAGTCGCCGATCTTGATCCGGCCGTCGTCGGCGATCAGGACGTTTTCCGGCTTGACGTCGCGGTGGATGAAGCCGGCAGCGTGGGCGGCAGCCAGGCCCTCCACCACCGGATCGATCAGGGCCAGCGCCAGCCGGGGTGTCAGGGCGCCCCTCTCCTTGAGGACGTCCCTGAGCGTATGGCCCTTGATGTATTCCATGACGAGGTAGGCGGTATTGCCGTCGTTGCCCTGGTCGAGGACTCCCACCACGTGCGGGTGGGACAGCCGGGCAGCAGCCTTGGCTTCACGGCCCAGCCTGCCCAGGAAGTTTTCGTCGGCGGCGAGGTGGGGATGAAGCACTTTCAGCGCCACCTCACGGTCCAGCCTTTGGTCCACCGCCAGGTAGACGGTGGACATCCCGCCACGGGCAAGCCTGGAAGTGACTGCATAGCGGTTGTCCACCAGCGTCCCTACAACTGGGTCTGACACGTGTTCCTGCACCTTACGATCCTAGTCCCGCAGCAAAACGCGTCCGAAATGAAAACGGGTCCGAACCGGTAACGGTTCGGACCCGCAGGCTTGAAGCTGTCAGTTGCCGAAGCTCAGCTGAAGTTCTTCTGGTGTGCCTTGATGGCCGCGAGGTAGGCCTTGGTGTCGTCGTACATGCCGTACTTGCTCACGGAGTACTGGCCCTGGTAGTAACCCGCGATGGCGGTGTCCTGGTCTTTGCTGGTGGCCAGCAGCTGCCGGATGATGGCCACGCCGGCCGTGGCGTTGTCGTACGGGTCCAGCAGGTTCAGCTTCCGCCCCACCAGGTCCGATGCCCACTGCCCGGAGCTGGGAATGACCTGCATGGTGCCGATTGCATTGGCCGGGGAGACGGACCGCTGGTTGAAGCCGGATTCCTGGAAAGCGAAAGCCATGGCCAGCGAGGGATCCACGCCCATGCGCCGTGCGGTGTCGGCAACGATGTTCTTCATTTCATCCCGGGAAGGAACGGGAGAGGCGTTCAGCAACGCCTTGTTTTCGTTGGCTGAGCTGACAACAGCGGCCGGGTAGCTGAAACCCAGGAAGGAGCTGGGAACCAGCGGTGCGGCCGCCGGCTGGGGTGCTGCTGCGGGCTGCGCGGCCGGCTGGCCGGAGCCGCCGGGAATGACCAGCCTGCTGCCCGGGTAGATGACAGTGGTCATACCCAGGTTGTTGGCCGCGAGTAGGTCCGACAGTTTGACGCCGTGGCGGGACGCAATGGCGGAGAGCGTATCGCCGGCCTTGATGGTGTAGGAGCCTGTTGCCGGCGCGGAGGTATTTGCCAGTGCCGGTGCCGGGGCCGGGGCGGCGGGAGCTGCCGGTGCCGGGGCTGCCAGGGCAGGAGCGGCGTCGCCGCCGCCTACCTTGACCTTTTGTCCCGGGTAGATGATGGAGCGCATGGAGAGGTTGTTCCAGGCGAAGACGTCCGAAAGGGAGACGTTGTGCTTCGCGGCGATCGCTCCCAGGGTGTCCCCGGCCTTCACCGTGTAGGTTGCGCCGCCCGTGGGTGCAGGCGCTGCGGGGGCGGCGGCAGGTGCGGGAGCGGGAGCCGCGGGCGCCGCCGTGCCGGACAGCTTGAGCTTCTGGCCCGGGTAGATGATCGTGTTGGCCTGCAGGTTGTTCAGCCTAAGGATGTCCCCGGTATTCAGGCCGAAACGGCCGGCGATCCCGCTGACCGTATCCCCGCGGACGATCGTGTACTCCGCGGGTGCCGCCGGCTGCGCGGGCTGGAATGCTGCGGGAATGGTGGTGGAGACAACGGCAGCGGGAATGATGGTCCCGGCCGCCTTCGCTTCGGCCTGTGCCTTCATTGCTGCTGCGAGGCTGCTGGGAATGTTCCTCACCGGCTGCTGGGCCGTGGCCGGCTCGGCGAGGGCCAAGGATGACAAAACGACCGCTGGCAGCGCCGCTGTGGTGGCGGCAATCATGGGCAGACTCGGCTTGGGGGGCTGCTTGCGCGAGCGGGACATCGTCATCGGAAAGAATCCTCTTCTCAACTGCGGGTGCGGACGCGGACGGGGATGCCGCTGTCAATCTTGATACTACTGTGACTCAAGTTAATACTGTTACAACTGTGATGTGTGTGAATCTCTCATGAATTTGCGGATAGCACAAGAATTTTTGAAATTCGGGTAATGGCTTCTTTTTGGGAGTGTCCGCAGGCCAGGGCCGGATTGCATCGCCCCGACTAGGCGCCGGGGCGGGCGGCGTGGCAACCTTTATCCGTGAGTAATGTAGAAAACCTGGTGGGCCAGTGGCTACCGCTGCCCGACGTCGCCCGTTTATTGGATGTTTCAGTCACCAAGGTGCACAGCCTGATTGACGAGCGTTCCCTGGCGGCCCTGCGCGTGGGCGAACGGAAAATACGGTCGGTGCCCGCGGAATTCATCCAGGACGGCCAGGTGGTGGACAGCTTAAGGGGAACCATCGTGGTGCTGGCAGATGCCGGCTACTCGGATGAGGACCTTATTGTGTGGCTGTTCACGGAAGACGAATCCCTCCGAGGCCGTCCCATCGACGCCCTGCGGGAAGGCCGCAAGACGGAAATCCGGCGCCGGGCCCAAACCCTGGCCTGGTAACAGCCCCCTAGGAGGCTCGGCTGACCGTTGCCTCAGCCAGCCTCCGCAGGGCGGTTTTGGGCAACTCTTCCAGTTCCAGCCCGTCGAGCGCCTCGAAAGCTGCTGCCCCGAATTCGCCGATGAGCACTTCAGTGGCCTGCAGTGCACCGGAATCCTCGATTATCCGCCGGATTTCGAGGATGTCAGCGTCAGACAACTCGGGACTGCCAAGGCTTGCATCAATAAAGGCCGATTCCTCGGGAGACGCCTGGTCCAGGGCCAGTGCCACCAGGACTGTCCGCTTCCCCTCGCGCAGGTCATCGCCCGCGGGTTTGCCCGTGGTCAACGGATCGCCAAAGACGCCCAGGACGTCGTCGCGCAACTGGAAGGCTTCGCCCAGCGGCAGGGCAAACGCTGAGTAGCCCCGAAGCAGATCGTTGGTGGCGCCCGCCAGGGCCCCGCCCAGGGCCAGGGGGTGTTCCGTGGAGTACTTTGCGCTCTTGAACCGGATGATCGACTGTGCCCTGCCGACGGCACCGGCCCGGTCCCGGACCGGACCTGCCACTTCTTCGAGGATGTCCAGGTATTGGCCGGCCATGACCTCGGCCCTCATGAGGTTGAAGATCAGCCGCGCCCTGCTTCCAGCTGCGGCCCGCTCACCGATGTCAGTGAACGCCTCCTCACTGAAGGAGAGGCAAAGGTCGCCCGCCAGGATGGCAGCCGCCTGGCCAAACCGTTCGCTGTCCAGTGCCCAGCCCTGCGAGGTGTGAAGCTGGCTGAAACGGCGGTGCACGCTGGGACCGCCCCGCCGGGTATCCGATCGGTCGATGATGTCGTCGTGGATCAGGGCAGCCGCCTGGAACAGCTCCAGCGCGGCGCCGGCCGTCACCACCTGGCCCGCTCCCGCGTCGCCGCCAGCGCCCCGCCAGCCCCAGTAGCACATCAGCGCGCGGAGCCGCTTGCCGCCGGTCACCAGGTTGGAGATCGATCCCATGATGGGTTCGATGTCCGGGGAGATGCCGGACATCACGGATTGCCGTGCCGTCAGGAAGCCGGTGAGCTCACCGGCCACCCCCGCCACAAAGTCGGCCTGTTCGTTCCTCAGCTGCTCGGCGGCCGTCACTTGGCTGACTCAGCTGCCACGTTGGCACCGATGGTGAAGGTGGAAACGCCCGCGGCTTCAACCACGGAAAGGTTGACAGTCTCGTTGTCACCGCGGACGAAATCCTTGGAGGCCACCCCGCCCACGTTGTCGCCGGGGACCGCTTTGAAGCCCTGGCCTTCCAAGGCCTTGGTGTAGAAGTCGAGGACGGCTGCGGTGGGAGCCGTCACTGTGCCCACGAGTGCTGCCGTTGCCGGAGTGGAAGCCTTGTCGAAGCTGCTCGATACCACCGTTGCCCCTGTCATGAGCGGGAGGAGCTGCTGCGGGAAGCCCTCCACCACGGCGCCCACGGTTGCGGACGTGTTGGGCGACGCCGAAGGGCTGGGTGAGGCCGTGATGGCGGACTGGGAGGCGGCAACGGACGGGGACGGCTCGGCTTGTCCGGACGGTGCCTGGCTGCAACCGGCCAGGACCAGCGCCCCAACAGCGGCAAGCGCGGCCAGGCCAGCTGGCTTGAAGTATCCAATAGCCGTCACGAAGACTTTCCTCCTGGTGTTGTTGGCGGAACCAGCCTCCAGTTTAGCCAGCCTGCCATGCGCTCCCGACAAACGAGTCCAGCCCGGACAAGCCGATAGGATTGCAGCCGTGGGGCCAGCAGGTATGAACCAGGTATCCGCCGCGTGCCTTCCGGGCCGCCGGCGCACGTGCATCATGCACGTCGACATGGATGCCTTCTTCGTTTCGGTGGAGCTGCGGACGCGGCCCGAACTGCGCGGCAAGCCGGTGATCGTCGGCTTCCCCGGAGAGCGTTCGGTAGTCCTGTCCGGCTCCTATGAGGCCCGGGCCTTCGGCGTCAAATCTGCGATGCCCATGGCTGTGGCGCTGCGGATGTGCCCGCAGGCCGTGGTGATCGAACCGCGGCACAAGCTCTACTACGAGGTGTCCGGGCAGCTGATGGCCATCTTTGAATCCATCACCGGCCTGGTCGAGCCGCTGAGCGTTGACGAGGCCTTCCTTGACGTCACGGGTGCGATCCGCAGGCTGGGGCCGCCCCGCGGCATCGGTGAGCTGATCCGCCGCCGGGTGGCAGCGGAGCTCGGCATCACCGCTTCGGTGGGCATTGCGGAGACCAAGTTCGTTGCCAAAATCGCGTCCACCCGGTGCAAGCCGGACGGGCTCCTGCTCATCGGCCCAGACCAGACGGTGCCTTACTTGCACAGCCTGCCCGTGGGTGCCCTCTGGGGCGTGGGTGCCAAGACCAAAGAGGTGCTGGCAAAGATGGGCATCAGTACCGTGGCGGACGTGGCAGCTACTCCCGTGTCGTCCTTGAAGAAGGTCCTGGGCGCAACGGGGGAGCACGTCCACCAGCTCGCCTGGGGCATTGATCCGCGCCCGGTGACGCCGGTCCGGCTTGAGAAGAGCATCGGTGCGGAGGAGACCTTTGCCACAGATACCGACGACGATGCCCTTCTTCGCAGGGAGCTGCTGCGCCTTTCCCACCGCACCGCCGGCCGCCTGCGCAGTTCCGGGATGGTGGCCCGCACCGTGGCCCTGAAATTGCGGTTCGCTGATTTCTCCACCATCACCCGCAGCAGGACCGTGCAGACCCCGGTGGACAGCGCCCAGCTGCTCTACGCTGTGGCACTCCAGCTCCTTGAGTCCGTCGGAACCAGGGCCATGCCAGTGCGCCTGGTGGGAGTCAGGGCTGAACAGCTCGAGGAAGCAGCCCGGACCTCGCTCCAGCTGAGCATTGACCGCAGGGATGACAACTGGCGGGCGGCCGAGCAGGTACTCGACGAAGTGGCGCGGAAATTCGGCAACAAATCGGTCCTTCCGGCCCGTCTGATGGAGCCCGAAAAGGGGCCGGACGGCAGTACCGGGCGGCCCGGCTGACGGGGTCCGCCGAAGTCATTGCCGTCTTTCAGATCAGCCCTCGACAATCTATCCTTAGAGATACATAGTTTCGAGTGAATGGACTTACTGCCGGACCCTCTTGGACATGCTCCCGCTCCCGCGACCGCATGCTGGGTTCCTGTTTTGGCCAAGGCCGGCCGGGCGGGAACTTTCCAGCAGCAGCAGGCGTTCTACGGAGTAGAAGTAGTGGCTGGGATCAGCCCGGACGTTGGCCTACAAAAGGAGGTCGTGATGCCGCTGTCGGAGCACGAACAGAAGCTGCTTGAGCAGCTTGAGAAGCAGCTTCACGAGGACGACCCGAAATTCGCGAACTCAATGGGTTCGGATCCGGGGCGTTCATGGTCAACCAGGCATGTGGTCATCGGTGTCCTCGGCGCGCTGGCAGGCGTGTTCCTGCTGCTGGTGGGGGTCACCCTGCAAAGCATTCTCGTGGGAGTCCTGGGATTTGTGGTGATGGGCGGCGGGGTTTACTTCGCCACGATGCGCAGTTCCCGCGGCAAGGCCCGATCCAAGGCTGCGGGCGGAAAGCCCGGCAAGCAGCGCAGTTCGTTCATGAGCAGCCTCGAAGAGCGCTGGGATGAGCGCCGCAGGGGTGAGCCCTAACCCCGGAGCCCGGCCGGCCGTATTGCGGCCCCCAGCTCCTCCATTTCGCTCCCCGGCCACGGGGAATCGACGTAAAAGGCCCGCTCCGGCGGGTCTTTTCGCATTTAATCGGCAAATTCCTGCGGATACCACCCGTCCGCTGTCCCGCCGCATTCCGCGGGCGCCGCCGGGTGGCAAATTTCCTCCACTTCCCACCACCGCCTCGAATCCCCGTCATTTCGCCGAACCTTTCCCATTATTTGCCCTCGTCGGGGGCCGTTTTGCGTTGACTGTGGTGGAAAGTGGAGTAATGTGGAGGACATAAGAGGGTGGTTGCAACATAGGGGATGTGCAGTTCCTGACGGCGGACAGGCGGTGGGCCAGTGTTTCTGGGCACTCACTCGCCGCGTCTGGACGAAAAGGGACGGATCATTCTCCCCGCTAAGTTCCGCGAGGAACTTGCCAGCGGCCTGGTGCTCACGAGGGGCCAGGAGCGTTGCATCTACGTCTTCAGCGAGAAGGAATTTGCGCGGGTCCACGAGCAGATGCGGGAGGCTCCAATCTCCTCCAAGCAGGCACGTGACTACATCCGCGTTTTTCTCTCTGGAGCCTCGGACGAGGTACCTGACAAGCAGGGGCGCGTGACTATTCCACCGGCGCTCCGGGAGTACGCAGGACTCGGAAGGGAACTTGCCGTCATCGGCGCCGGTACCCGCGCCGAGATCTGGGACGCCCAGGCTTGGAATGAATACCTCGCGGAGAAGGAAACAGCCTTTTCCGAAACTGACGATCCCATCCCGGGCATTCTCTGAATTCCGGAGGGAGCGGCAGGGACGTTTCTTGGATGAGATCTCCAGCCGGCCCATCGGCTGCCAACCTGGCTCACCTTCCCCGGAGCCAGGCGGGCATGACGGTAGGCGCGGATGGGGATCTGATCCCAGGAACAGCAGGGGACAACGACGGCGGGAAAGGACAAGGCGTGACCGATCAACCCAAGCCCACGTCCGAACGCCATGTGCCGGTCCTTCGCGACCGGTGCATCAATTTGTTGGCACCTGGATTCGAGGCGGCGAGGCTGCGCGGCGAAACCCCCATTGCCGTCGACACCACCTTGGGCATGGGCGGCCACTCCGAGGCCATGCTCCAGCGGTTCCCCGACCTCCACCTCATCGGCATCGACCGGGACG
Source organism: Pseudarthrobacter sp. NPDC058119 (assembly GCF_042884655.1). Taxonomy (NCBI): domain Bacteria; kingdom Bacillati; phylum Actinomycetota; class Actinomycetes; order Micrococcales; family Micrococcaceae; genus Pseudarthrobacter; species Pseudarthrobacter sp. NPDC058119. The sequence continues at coordinate 48,257 of NZ_JBHVTN010000011.1, read as the reverse complement.
AGGAAGCGCTGGCTCTCGCCGGGGAGCGGCTGGCGCCGTTCGCCGCCCGGACGGACCTGGTCCACGCGGTGTATGACGAGATCCAGGATGTCCTGGCAGACCTCGGCGTCGCCGAGGTGCATGGAATCCTCATGGACCTGGGCGTCTCCTCCCTGCAGCTTGACGAACGTGAGCGGGGATTCGCGTACTCCTTCGACGCGCCGCTGGACATGCGAATGGACACCAGTCGCGGCCAGACCGCCGCGGACGTAGTGAATACGTACAGCGAAGAAGACCTGGTGCGGATCATCCGGAAATGGGGCGAGGAAAAGTTCGCCGGCCGGATTGCCAACAGGATCGTGGCCGCGCGTGCCGTCAAGGAATTCACCACGACCGGCGAACTCGTGGAACAGATCCGTTCCGTAGTGCCGGCCTCCGCTGCCAAGTCGGGTGGACATCCGGCCAAGCGGACCTTCCAGGCATTGCGGATCGAGGTCAACGAGGAACTCGATGTCCTGGAACGGGCCGTTCCCGCCGCCGTCGAATCCCTGGCCCTGGGTGGACGCATTGTGGTCATGTCCTACCACTCCCTGGAAGACAAGATCGTCAAAGGCGTTTTCCAGTCCCGCTCCAAGTCTTCGGCTCCCCTCGGTTTTCCGGTGGAACTGGAGGAACACAAACCCGAACTCAAGACCCTGACCAAAGGCACCGAGGTGCCAACCGCCGTCGAAATCGCCGAAAACCCGCGTGCTGCCTCCGCCAGGCTTCGTGCGGCAGAACGAATCAGAGCCAGGAGAGCTGCATGAGCACCGCCGCCGTCAAGAACTTTCCCGTTGTTTCCGGCAGCTCGGCGCCCGACACCAGGCCGGCAGGCAAGCCGGGTGGGGGACAGAAGGCCCGCACACCGCTCTCGGTGGTCCGCTCGGCGCCCCGGAAGCGCCGTGCACCCTTCGTTGTGCTGTGCTTCGCCATGCTCGCAGTGGCACTGGTGGCGGTGCTGGTCCTGAACATCTCAGTGTCCACCGCCCAGTACCAGTTGGTGGAGCTGCGCGCCAAGCAGAGCTCACTGACGAAGACCAACCAGGACCTGACCCAGCAGGTGCAGAGCTTTGAAGCTCCCCAGAACCTCGCGGCCAAGGCCACCGAGCTGGGAATGGTCGCCTCCACCGTCAAAGGACAGATTGACCTATCCACACTCTCGGTGACCGGCAAGGCCACCCCCGCAGTTAAAGGGGCACCGGTGGGAGCGGTAATCCCTGCGCCGGCCGTCGCAGGTCAGCAGATCGTACCGTCACCCAAGGACGCGGCCGCCGGCAACACAACGGCTCCCGTCGCGGGCCGGACTTCCTCAGCCCCGGCGGCGGAAGCGGCCCAGGCGGCAACACAGGCCCAGGCCGCAGCCCAGGCCGCGGCTCAGGCCGCAGCCGCACAAGCGGCAGCAACTCCGGCCCCTGAACTTCACGGCGGCTCGGTGCCGGCTCCCCAGCAAAAGGTTCCCGGACAGTAGGCTGGCACGCAGGCCAGGCAGCAGCGTCGAGCAGCAAGGAAATTCACGGTGGCGAAGACGACCGGCAACGCAGTAAAAAGCAAGGTACCCAACGCCACCAAGCGACTGCGCCTGGGACTGGGTATCATGCTCACGCTCCTGCTGGTGGTGGGCGGCAAGCTCTTCCTGGTCCAGGGGCTGGATGTCGGCGGCATGGCGGAAGCTGCCCTGAACAGCCGCATGACCTCCGCCATCCTGCCCGCCGAGCGGGGCAGCATCCTGGACTCGCGGGGCACCGTCCTGGCCAACAGCGTGATCCGCTACAACATCGTGGTTGACCAGCGGGTCAACACCAAAACCGAGTCCTACAAACGGCTCGACCAAACTGACGGGCACGAAAAGCTGGTGGACGTCAGCCGCGACCAGGCAATCTCCGAACTCGCAGCGGCCCTGGGCATGGACACCAATGCCGTCCACGACGCCGTCACCGGAACGCAGCCCTATTACATCGTGGCCAAGGACGTGAAGCCTGACGTCGAGGACAGGATCTCCAAGCTCCAGGTGCCAGGCATTGTTGCGGAGGGCGTCAGCAAGCGCGTCTACCCCAATGGCGCCGTGGCCGGGGGAGTGGTGGGATTCCTCCAGGACGGGACCACCGGGCAGGCCGGCATTGAGCAGACACAGGATGACAAACTGAAGGGAACGGACGGCAAGCGCCTGTTCGAGATCGGGGCCGACGGGCTCCGCATCCCGGTTGGTTTGGACGAGCTGACGCCGCCCCAGAACGGCAAGGACGTCAAACTCACCCTCAACTCCGACCTCCAGTACTTTGCCCAGCAGGCCATCCAGAGCCAGGCAGACAAACTAAGCGCCGAATGGGGCGTCATCATCGTGATGGACGCCAAGACGGGCAACCTGCTGGCCCTGGCCGACACGAACGCCCCCGACCCCAACAACCCTGGCGCCGTGGCCGCCAAGGACCGCGGGGTCCGCTCCGTGACCGCGGCGTATGAGCCCGGTTCGGTGGAGAAGATGATGACCGCCGCAGCCGTGATCGATGAGGGCCTGGCCAAGCCGCTGGATACGTTCACCATCCCACCCACCTACACGGTTGACGGCCAGACTTTCAGCGACGCATTCACCCATGGCACCGAGGAACGGACGCTGGCCGGAATCATCGGGTACTCCATGAACACCGGCACCGTCATGGCGGGCCAGCGGCTCAGCAAGGAACAGCGCTACGACTGGCTGAAGAAGTTCGGCATCGGCGAAGCACCGGATATCGGACTGCCCGCCACGGCATCGGGCATCCTGACACCCTCGGACCAGTGGGACGGGCGCCAGCAGTACACTGTCCTCTTTGGCCAGGGCGTCTCCCAATCGACGCTCCAGACGGTCCGCGCCTACCAAAGCATCGCCAACAACGGTGTGATGCTGCAGCCGCGGCTGATCGATTCCTACATTTCACCTGACGGCACCGAGGAGAAGGTACCCGCCCAGCCGCCCCGGCAGATCGTTTCGGACAGTACGGCCCAGCAGGTCCAGGACATCCTGGAAAGTGCCGTCACCGAGGGCGAAATCAAGGATGCCGGCATCGACGGTTACCGGGTAGGGGCCAAGACCGGTACCTCCGAATCGCCCTGCGACGACGGCAAGCCCGGCTACTGCGGCTACACCGCCTCCATCGTGGGAATGGCACCAATGGATGATCCGCGGTTTATTGTGGAGGTGGTGCTCCAGCGGCCGAAGGGCAGCATTTACGGCATCACCAACGGGCCGGTGTTCCGGTCCGTGATGAGCCAGGCGCTGCGGACCTACAACGTCCAGCCTTCAACCGGCGAGCCGGCCAGGATGCCCCAGTACGCCAAGTAGCAGCCGTCCCACGCCGGAAGTACCAGCAGCATCCAGCGCATCACAGTGCCCGGGGAAGAACCATGCCGGGCACGCACTAGCACCATCGGAGATCCCCTTGTCAGAGTTCACCACGCCCGGCAGCGACGCAGCCGGGGATGAAAAAGCAGGCCGCTTCCGCCCTGCAGCCGTAGCGCCCGTCCCGCTGGCCGCCGTCGGGCAGGCCGTTGGCGTGGCAGTACCCGCTCCGGCCGCTGACTTGGAGATCACCGGCATATCTCTCAACTCGCGCACCGTGGAGCCCGGGGACCTCTACGTGGCGTTGCCCGGCGCCAGCAGGCACGGCGCAGACTTTGCCACGGACGCCATCGGAGCCGGGGCGGTGGCCGTTTTGACGGACGACGCCGGCGCGCGCCTGCTCGCCCTCTCCGCGGACACACCGGTGCCCGTGCTCGTCGTCGAAAAGCCCCGCAATGTGGTGGGGCCGCTCTCAGCCATGATCTACGGGAGCCAGCCGCCCGGCGGGACCCCGCTACAGCTTTTCGGCGTCACGGGTACCAACGGCAAGACCACCACCACCTACTTCATCACCTCGCTGCTGCGCGCCCTGGGCCGGCAGACCGGGTTGATCGGCACCATCGAGATCCTGGCCGGAGGGGTGCCGATTCCCAGCCTCCTGACTACCCCGGAATCCACCGAGGTGCACGGCCTTATTGCCCTGATGCGCGAGCGAGGGCTCGACGCGGCGGCCATGGAAGTGTCCTCGCATGCCATTTCATACCAGCGGGTGGACGGGCTCCTCTTCGACGTCGCTGGATTCACCAACCTCACCCAGGACCACCTGGACCTCCACAACACGATGGAGGAGTACTTCGCCACCAAGGCAGAGCTTTTCACGCCAGGCCGTGCCCGGCGGGCAGTTGTAACGGTCGACGACGAGTGGGGCCGGCAGCTGGCCGGCACCGCCCAGGTGCCGGTCACCACGCTCAGCACCACTGGTTTGGTATCGGCGGACTGGACCGTCACCGCGGCATCGCCACAGGGGCTCGGGACCCGGTTCACGCTCAGCGGGCCCGGCGGCGCCAACCTCGAGGTCCGCACCGGGCTGCCCGGCAGCTTCAATGTCGCCAATGCCGCCCTGGCCGTCCTCATGGTCCTCGCCTCCGGCGTCGATCCTGCTGTCCTGCAGGCCGCGCTGGACACCGCGGACCCCTTCACGGTGGCGGTGCCCGGACGGATGCAGCTGGTCTCCGACCGGCCGGCCGCCGTGGTGGATTTCGCCCACAACACCGACGCCCTGGCACGGGCGCTTGAAGCGGTCCGCTCACCGGAACCGGACTCGCGCCTGATCGTCGTCTTCGGCGCCACCGGACAGCGGGACCAGGGCAAACGGCCGGCCATGGGAGCCATCGCTGCCCGCCTCGCCGACACCGTGATCATCACCGACGACGACCCCCACGACGAGGATGCTGCGGCGATCCGCGCCGACGTTATGGCCGGCGCCCGTGAAGCCCTCGGCAACGAGTCCCTGGGCACCGAAGTGCAGGAGGTCTTCCCTCGCGCGGAGGCCATCCGGCACGCCGTGGCGCTGGCACGTCCGCAGGACACCATCCTTGTCGCGGGCCGCGGCCACGAAGTATGGCAGGAAGTGAAGGGCGTGAATATCGCCCTGGACGACAGGGTGGAACTGCGGACCGCCTTGACAGCCAGGGGATTCAACGTTCTCCATGACGACCGGATAGAGTCCTAGACCGAGATGATTGCATTTACTGCGGCGGAAATCGCCGAAATCACCAGCGGGCGCCTGGACGCCGATCCCGGAATCACGCCCCTCTCGGTGGTGACGGATTCACGCGAAGCCACCCAGGGTTCGCTGTACGTCGCGAAGCCGGGCGAGCATGCCGATGGCCACGATTTCATTGATGCGGCCTTTGCCGCCGGTGCGGTCCTGGCCCTGGTCGAGCGTCCCGTGTCCGGCCACCCATCCATCGTGGTGGCCGACGCCGTCCTGGCCATGGGCGCCCTCGCCGCCGAAGCAGTCCGCCGCATCCGCGCCGCCCGTGCGGAGGCCGGCAGCCGGCTGACGGTTGTTGGCATTACCGGTTCGGCCGGCAAGACCACCACCAAGGACCTGCTGGCCGGCATCCTGGCCACACAGGGCAACACCGTGGCACCCCAGGGTTCCTACAACGGCGAGGTGGGCGTCCCGCTCACGGTCTTCCGGGCGGGCACCGACACCCGGTACCTGGTCATCGAGATGGGTGCCACCGGCATCGGCCACATCCGCTACCTCGCGGAGATGGTCAAACCGGATATCGGCGTCGTCCTTGCCGTGGGCACCGCCCACGCCGGCGAGTTCGGCGGAGTGGAAAACATCGCGCTGGCCAAGGGCGAAATGGTGGAGGGACTCACGGCCGGGGGCACCGCGATCATCAACCTCGACGACGAACGCGTCGCAGCCATGCGCAGCCGCACCGGCGCCAAAGTCCTCGGCTTTTCCTCGGAAGGCCGCCAGGACGCACAGGTGCAGGCGCTGAACGCCGACACCAACGCCGAAGGCTGCCCCGAATTCGATCTCCAGCTGCCCGACGGCGCCGCGCCCCGGCATGTCAGCAGCAGGCTCATTGGAGCACACCACACGGGGAACCTGCTGGCAGCCGCAGCGGCCGCCTGGGCTGCGGGCGTCCCGGGGGACCACATCGCCGAGTCGCTGGGCAACCAGGCCGCCGCCAGCCGCTGGCGCATGGAGCGTACGGAGCGGCCGGACGGCGTGACCATCATCAACGATGCGTACAACGCCAACCCCGAATCCATGCGTGCAGCGTTGCGGACCCTGGCCGACCTGGGCCGCGGACGCCGCACCTGGGCCGTGCTTGGCGCCATGCTGGAACTGGGCGGGGACTCCATCCGCGAGCACACCGCCGTCGGCACCCAGGTGGTGCGGCTCAACATCTCCCGGCTGCTGGTGATCGGGCGCGAGGCCCGCGCCCTGTACGTTTCGGCAGTCAATGAGGGCTCCTGGGGCGACGAATGCCTTTTCGCGGAAACACTTGAGGAGGCCTACGACGTCCTTGCCGCAGAACTCCAGCCAGGCGACCTGGTGCTGTTCAAGTCCTCCAACAGCGTGGGACTGCGCCACTTGGGCGATCGGATAGCATTACCCCCAGCCCCGACCCCTGCCGACGAAAGGAGCACTCTGCTGTGATTGCTCTGCTGATCGGCGCAGGCCTTGCCCTGCTCTTTGCCCTGGTGGGCACCCCACTGTTCATCCGCTTGCTGGTGCGCCGTGGCTACGGCCAGTTCATCCGGGACGACGGCCCCACATCGCACCACACCAAGCGCGGAACGCCCACCATGGGCGGTACCGTGGTGGTGGCTGCGGTCCTGCTGAGCTACGGGCTCACCCACCTCATCATGCTTATGATGAACCCTGATTCCCCCGGGCCCTCGGCCTCGGCCCTCATCCTGCTGTTCCTCATGGTGGGCATGGGACTGGTGGGCTTCCTGGACGATTTCATCAAGATCTCCCGGCAACGGAGCCTTGGCCTGAACGCCAAGGCCAAGCTCATCCTCCAGGCAGCCGTCGGCATCATCTTCGCCATCCTGGCTTTGAACTTCCCCAACGACGCCGGGCTGACCCCCGCGTCGACAAAGATCTCCCTGGTCCGGGACGTGCCCTGGCTCGACCTCGCCTTTGGCGGTACCGTCCTGGGCGCTGTGCTCTTCGTCATCTGGTCCAACCTGATCGTCACCGCCGCCACCAACGGCGTCAACCTCACCGACGGACTGGACGGCCTCGCGGCCGGCGCCTCCATCATGGTGTTCGGGGCTTACACCCTCATGGGCATCTGGCAAAGCAACCAGGCCTGCGGTTCCCCCCGGGAAGCCGGCAGCGGCTGCTACCTGGTCAGGGACCCCCTGGACCTGGCCCTCCTGGCCGCCATCCTCAGCGCCGCACTGGTGGGCTTCCTCTGGTGGAACACTTCACCGGCAAAGATCTTCATGGGCGACACCGGCTCCCTGGCCATCGGCGGAGCCGTTGCCGGATTCGCCATCCTCTCCCGCACCGAACTGCTGCTGGGCATCGTGGGCGGCCTCTTCGTGCTCATCACGCTGTCCGTCATCATCCAGGTGGGCTACTTCAAGGCAACCGGCGGCAAACGCGTGTTCAAGATGGCGCCACTGCAGCACCACTTCGAACTCAAGGGCTGGGCCGAGGTGACCGTCGTGGTCAGGTTCTGGATTCTGGGCGGACTGTTCGTCGCCGCGGGCCTGGGCATCTTCTACGCTGAATGGGTTGTGCTGCTGTGACCGTTTCCCCCCGCCTGGCAAACCTCGTTTCCTGGGACTCCGACTGGGCCGGGCTGCGCGTGGCCGTGACGGGCATCGGCGTGTCCGGTTTTGCCGCCGCGGACACCCTGATCGAGCTCGGTGCCCGCGTGGTGGTGGTGGATGCCGCCACCAGCGACACAGCCCGCGCCCATGCCGACACCCTGAAGATCGTAGGTGCCGCCGATGTGCTGCTGGGCCCGGACGCGGTCGCCCACCTGCCGAAGATCGACGGCGAACTTCCGGAACTGATCGTCACCTCGCCCGGCTGGCGTCCGGACCAGGCCCTGCTGGCCGCAGCGGCACGGGCTCACATCCCGGTCTGGGGCGACGTCGAACTTGCCTGGCGGGTAAGGACCAGGGAAGGCCGGAAGACGGCTGACTGGCTGGCCATCACCGGCACCAACGGCAAGACCACCACCGTGGGCCTTACGGAATCGATGCTGCGGGCCGCGGGCCTGAAGGCCATCGCCGTCGGCAATGTGGGCACCCCCATCCTCGATGCCCTCCGTGACCCCGTGGAGTACGACGTCTTCGCCGTCGAACTTTCCAGCTTCCAGCTGCACTGGGCCGAATCGGTCTCGCCCGTGGCCAGCGTATGCCTCAACGTGGCCGAAGACCATGTCGACTGGCACGGCTCTTATGATTCCTACCTGGCGGACAAAGCAAAGGTCTACGAGCGGACCCAGAAAGCCTGCATCTACAACGCCGAGCAGGTGGAAACCGAGCGCATGGTGGAAAACGCCGACGTGGTGGAAGGCTGCCGCGCCGTTGCCTTCACCACCCTGACGCCGGCCATCAGCATGCTCGGCGTCGTGGAGGGGCTGCTGGTGGACCGGGCCTTCATCGAAGAACGCCGGGACAGCGCGGCGGAGCTTGCCTCGATGGCCGACCTCGGCCCGCTGGCCCCCCGGCATATGGTGGCCAACGCCCTTGCGGCTGCCGGCCTGGTGCGCGCTTATGGCGTGGACGCCAAGGCCGTCCGCCAGGGCATCCTCGACTACGTGCCCGGCGACCACCGCATCCAGCCCGTCGCCCGCAGGAACGGTGTCCTGTGGGTCAACGACTCCAAAGCCACCAACCCCCATGCAGCGTCGGCGTCCCTGTCGGCCTTCAGCAAGGTGGTCTGGATCGCCGGCGGACTGTCCAAGGGCGTCAGCTACGACGACCTGGTCCGTGACCACGCCGCACGGCTCAAGGCGGTTGTCCTGATCGGAACCGACACCTCGCACCTTCGGGAAGCCCTCCAGCGACACGCGCCGGATGTCCCGGTGATCGAACCGGGGGCAGGCGAAACTGAAGGAGTGGAGACTGCTTCGGCGCCCGGTGGCACCCCTGCCGGTACCCCCGGCACTGGAGAACAGGTGATGTCCTGGGCCGTTGCGTCAGCGGCCCGGCTCGCCGAATCCGGTGACACCGTGCTCATGGCTCCGGCAGCTGCTTCCATGGATCAGTTCTCTTCCTACGCTCACCGTGGTGGTACTTTCATCGACGCTGTCCGCGAGCTGGTGGAAGGGCAGGCCCAGACCGGCGAGGAGTAACAATGGTCAGCACGCCCACCCGGCAGCAGGGTGCCACGCCAAAGGGCGGCAAACCCCGGCCCGGCTCAACCGCCGTCCGGCAGCCCGCCGCGGCCGGCGCACAGCTGCGCTCCCTGTACCGCCGGTTCTGGTCTGCGCTGGAGGGCACCGGCAAGTCCAGAAACGGGTCCACCTACTACCTCATCCTCGGCGCCACCCTGGCCCTGACGGCCATTGGCATCATGATGGTCCTCTCTGCCTCGAGCGTTGAATCCATCGCCGCCGGAAAGTCTCCCTACGGTGACGCCCTGAAGCAAGGCGTCTTCGCCGCAATCGGCATCTTCACCATGTTCGTGCTCTCACGCATCAACGTCGTCTGGCTCAAGCGCCTCGCCTGGCCCGCCGTAGGCGTTGCCGTGCTCCTGCTGATCCTGGTCCAGGTCGTGGGTACCGAGATCAACGGCAACCGGAACTGGATCGACCTTGGCGGCATCACCTTCCAGCCTTCCGAGGCGGCCAAACTTGCCCTCGCCCTGTGGCTGGCGACCGTACTGGCAAGGAAAGGCAAGCTGCTGAACCGGTGGCAGCACGTACTGGTACCCGCCATACCCATGGCGGCCGTCGTCATTGTCCTGATCCTGGTGGGCAACGACCTTGGCACGGCCATGATCATCATGATGATCATGGCGGCGGCGCTGTTTTTTGCCGGCGTTCCGCTCTACCTGTTCGGGATTGCCGGCATTATCGCGGCCGCCGGCACCGCCGTCATGGCCGTCACCAGCTCCAACCGAATGTGCCGCATCACCTCCTGGTGGACGGGCCAGTCCTGCGCCGACGGCATTGACGCCAACTACCAGGCAACCAACGGCATGTACGGCCTTGCTTCCGGCGGCTGGCTGGGGGTGGGCCTGGGGCAGAGCCGGCAGAAGTACAGCTGGATCCCCGAAGCCCACAACGACTTCATCTTCGCCATCATCGGCGAGGAACTCGGCCTGGTGGGAACCGTCGTCGTCCTGGTGCTCTTCGCCATCCTTGGCGCTGCCATCTACCGTGTGGTGGTGGCACAGGAGGACATGTTCCACCGCGTCCTTGCCGGCACCATCATGGTCTGGCTGCTGGGCCAGGCCACGGTGAACATGTCGGTGGTCACCGGGCTGATGCCCGTCATCGGTGTTCCGCTGCCGTTTATTTCCTACGGCGGCTCGGCCCTGCTGATGTCATTGTGTGCCGTGGGCGTGGTCCTGTCCCTGGCCCGGGAGCAGATGGCTCCTGCCATGCGCCCCAAACGGATGTTGAAGTTCCAGCTGAAGCCGGGGCGGGACAAGAAACAGCCCAAGAATTCCAGAAAGCGTGCCTAACCCCTTATGACTCCGACACACCCTTCCATTGTCCTGGCAGGTGGCGGCACGGCCGGCCATATCAGCCCGCTGCTCGCCATTGCCGCGGCCCTCCGCAGCGAAGCCCCGGACGCCTCGATCCTGGCTGTCGGAACACCGTCGGGAATGGAAACCCGGCTGGTTCCCGCCGCCGGCGTCCAGCTGGCCACGATCGACCGTGTACCTTTCCCCCGTCGGCCCTCCGCGGACCTGCTCCGACTGCCGGGCCGGCTCGCCGGGGCAGTCCGGCAGGCCGGTGCCATCCTGGACCGGGCGCAGGCCGACGTCCTGGTGGGCGTCGGCGGCTACGTGTGCACCCCCCTGTACCTGGCAGCACGGAAACGCCGCATTCCCATCGTGATCCATGAAGCCAACGCCCGTCCGGGGCTGGCCAACCGGGTGGGGGCCTTCCTGAAGGGCCGGGTTGCCGTGGCCTTCGAGGGCACGCCGCTCCGCAACGCCGTTCACGTTGGGATGCCCATGCGCAAGGAAATTTCCGGATTGGACCGAAAAGCGGCGCGGACGGCGGCCCGCGAGGCCCTTGGGCTGGATCCCCAGCAACCGACGCTGATCGTGACGGGCGGATCGTCAGGAGCACAAAGCATCAACCGCGCCATTGCCGCCTCGGTCGCACTCCTCGCGGATGCCGGCATCCAGACCCTCCACGTCACCGGACGCGGAAAAACCGTCCTGGACCCCGCCGGCCAACCCTTGGCCGCGAAGGGCTACCGGCAGGTGGAATACATCGACGGCATGGAACTTGCCTATGCCGCGGCCGACCTCCTGCTGGCCCGGTCCGGCGCTGCCACGGTATGCGAAGTTGCCGCGGTGGGTGTCCCGGCAGTACTGGTGCCGCTTCCCATCGGAAACGGGGAACAGGCGCTGAACGCAGCGGGCCTCGTGGCCGCAGGCGGCGCACTGCTGGTGGCCGACCGGGACTTCACGCCGGAATGGGTCGGCCGGGAACTGGTCCCGCTGGTCACCGACAAGGCCCGGCTCGCCGCCATGGAAGCGAAGTCCTACCGGCTCGGTATCCGAAACGCCGACCAGCGCATGGCTGGTCTTGTCCTGGAAGCGGTATCTGCATGAACGCCCACACCACCCCCCAGCTCGCCTCCCTCGGCAGGGTGCACTTCATCGGCATCGGGGGAGTAGGAATGTCCGCCGTGGCCCGCATCATGCTGGCACGCGGCGTACCGGTCAGCGGCTCCGACGCAAAGGACCTCCCCGTGATGGCGGACCTGGCCGCGGCCGGTGCCCGCATCGCCGTCGGATACGCTGCCGGCAACCTGGGCGATGCACAGACCGTCGTGGCGGGTTCGGCCATCCGGGACGACAATCCGGAACTGGCGGCGGCGCGCCAGGCGGGCCTGCCGGTGCTGCACCGCTCCCAGGCCCTGGCAGCGACCATGGGTGATGACACCGTGGTCACGGTGGCGGGAACGCACGGCAAGTCCACCACCACCTCCATGGTCACAGTCCTGCTGCAGGCGGCGGGACTGGACCCGTCGTTCGCGGTGGGCGCCACTATTCCCGCGCTGGGCGTCAACGCCGCGCACGGCACCTCCGGCATCTTCGTCGCCGAGGCTGACGAATCCGACGGTTCCTTCCTGAACTACCGGCCCCGCATCGCCGTCGTCACCAATGTGGAGCCCGACCATCTTGACTACTACGGCACGGCTGAGGCGGTGTACGAGTCCTTCGACCGCTTCACTGCCCTGCTGCCCGCCGACGGCCTCCTGGTGGCCTGCGCGGACGACGCAGGCGCGCTGGCCCTCGCGGAACGGACCCGGGCGAGGGGCAACACCCGGGTGCTCCTGTACGGCACCAACGGTGCAGCGGACATCCGCCTTCACGACGACGGTCCCGGCCAGGTAGCGGTGGAGGCGGGCAGCACCCGGTACGGGTTGTCACTGCAGGTTCCCGGGCGCCACAACGCGCTGAACGCCGCGGCCGCGTTTGCCGTGGCATTGGAACTTGGCGTCGAACCGGCGGCAGCCGCCGCAGGCCTGGCGCACTTCGCGGGCGCATCACGCAGGTTCGAACTGAAGGGCTCGGCGCGGGGCGTCAGGGTCTTCGACGACTACGCCCACCATCCCACGGAGGTCAGGGCGGCCCTCACCGCTGCCCGTTCCGTAGCGGGCGGCCACCGGGTCCACGTCCTGTTCCAACCGCACCTGTTCTCCCGCACCCGGGAGTTCGCGGAGCAGTTCGCGGACGCCCTCAACCTTGCCGATACCGCGCTGGTCCTGGACATCTACCCCGCGCGGGAGGATCCCATTCCGGGCGTTACCAGCCAGCTCATCGCCGACCACCTCACCGAAGGCGGACGGCTCGCAGCGGCCGCCGACGCCGTCGACACCCTGGCCGATGCCGCCGAGGACGGCGATGTGGTGCTCACGGTCGGCGCGGGTGACGTCACGGCCTACGGCCCCCTGATCGTGGAGGCGCTGCGTGCCTAGCTCCCGCCGGCCCACCTACGCCCCGCCCAAACGGAATGGCCGTCCCGCCGATCCTGCCGTGGACAACGCCGAAACGGCGGCGCGGGGTGCCACATCACCGAAGGGCGCCGGTTCTGACGTCATCACGGCGTCCCGGAGCATCCCGGAGACGCCGCCGCCCAGGCAGCCGAAGGCGGAGAAGCCCTCCGGGGCAACGGTCCTGGCTTTTCCCGAGCCCAAAGGCCGGCGCCGCAGGAAGAAAGTCCTGTTCGCCGCCGGTACAGTACTTGCGCTGGTGGCGGGACTGCTGGCCGCTGCAATCTATTCGCCGGTCCTGGCCTTGCAGACCATCTCTGTCACGGGCACGCACTTCGTGACCCCCGCCCAGGTGCAGGCGGCGCTGGACCCACTGCGCGGCAAGCCGCTGCCCCAGATCAGTGACGACGACGTGCGGGGCCTCCTCGGGTCCCTGGTCCAGGTCAAATCCATATCAGTCGAGGCGCGGCCGCCGTCCACCCTCGCCGTGGCCGTGCACGAGCGCGTGCCGGTGGCCCTGGTCAAGCAGGGGGAGAAGTACCAGCTGGTGGACGTTGATGGCGTCCAGCTGGCTACCACGGATGATCCGTCGTCGGCATCGCTGCCGGTCATCGACGGCGGTGCCGGTGCGATCGGCCAGGACCTGTTCCGCGCCACCGCGGCAGTGCTTGGTGCGCTCCCGGCCGACATCCTGGCCAAGCTGTCCAACGCGTCCGCGCAGTCCGTGGATGCCGTGGAACTGAAGCTGGTTGACGGCCAAACGATCGTGTGGGGCAACGCCTCGGAGAAGGAGCTCAAAGCCAAGGTCCTGGCCGCCCTCCTCAAGGCTCCGGTGGACCCCAAGAACCCGGTCAGGGTCTACGATGTCAGTGTGCCCCGGCACCCCGTGACGCGCTGAGCGCTTTCTTTCCCGGTATTAATCCGACACGCGGACCCGGTTATTGAATGTCGGAACCAGAGGAAATACCGTCACAGACAAGAGTTACTTGACATAACTCTAACCTTCAACTTGAGGGTTAGGGTTGAGGGTTTTAAGCTCACCATCAGTTTTCGCAATAAGACACGAACAAGGGACACGTAACGTGGCAGCTCCGCAGAATTACTTGGCCGTCATCAAAGTCGTCGGCATCGGCGGCGGTGGCGTGAACGCAGTCAACCGCATGATCGAGGTCGGCCTCAGGGGTGTTGAATTCATCGCCATCAACACCGACGCCCAGGCCCTGCTCATGAGTGACGCCGACGTGAAGCTCGACGTCGGACGCGAACTGACCCGTGGCCTCGGTGCCGGTGCCAACCCCGAGGTGGGCAAGCAGGCGGCCGAGGATCATGCGGACGAGATCGAAGAGGTCCTCCGCGGCGCCGATATGGTGTTCGTTACCGCCGGCGAGGGCGGCGGCACGGGTACCGGCGGCGCGCCGGTCGTTGCCCGTATCGCCCGGTCGCTGGGCGCCCTGACCATTGGCGTGGTTACCCGCCCCTTCACCTTCGAAGGCCGCCGCCGTGCCGGGTCCGCCGAGGCAGGCATCGATGCCCTGCGCGACGAAGTGGACACGCTGATTGTGATCCCCAACGACCGCCTGCTGTCCATCAGCGACCGCAACGTGTCCGTCCTTGACGCGTTCCGCTCCGCAGACCAGGTCCTCCTCTCCGGTGTCCAGGGCATCACCGACCTCATCACCACCCCGGGCCTGATCAACCTTGACTTCGCCGACGTCAAGTCCGTCATGCAGGGCGCGGGCTCGGCCCTCATGGGCATCGGCTCCGCTCGGGGCGAAGACCGCGCCGTGAAGGCCGCGGAACTTGCCATCGCCTCACCGCTGCTGGAAGCGTCCATCGACGGCGCCCATGGCGTGCTCCTGTCCATCCAGGGTGGCTCGGACCTTGGCCTGTTCGAGATCAACGAAGCCGCGCGCCTGGTCCAGGAAGTTGCCCACCCCGAAGCGAACATCATCTTCGGTGCCGTGATCGATGACGCCCTCGGCGACGAGGCACGCGTCACTGTGATCGCTGCAGGCTTCGACGACGTCAAGGCAACTTCACCGTCCATGGACCAGTCCCAGCCGCAGTCCGCGCCGCAGCGGCCCGCCGCCCCTGCTGCTGCTCCCGCCTCGGCCCACTCGAACAACGGTAACCACCAGGGCAACGGAAACCACCAGCAGAACGTGCAGCCGATCCACGCGGGTGTGGGTGCAGCAGGACTCAGCAACTGGGGGCAGCAGCGCCCGCAGGCTGTTCCCGCTGACTCCGGCTTCGACGTCGACCTGCCCTCCGTTGTGGAGCCGGATCTGACCGGAACCCACCCGGACGATCTGGATGTTCCCGACTTCCTGAAGTAGGCAGCGGCTTGTTCCATTGGCGTGCCGACATCCTTCCCGGGGTGTCGGCCGCATTCACCGACGCAGGTGCGGGAAACCTTGCCCTGCACGTGGGGGATGATCCCTCCGCGGTCCGGGGGCGCCGGCTGCAACTGGAAGAGTCCATCAGCGCAGCGCCGGGCTCGCTGCGCTTCATGAACCAGGTCCACGGCAATACCGTGGCCATCATGGACGCCGGGTCGCCGGCGCCTGAAGCTGACGCCATGGTGTCCCGTGGCCTGCCCCTGGCTGTCATGGTGGCGGACTGCATTCCGGTGCTGCTGGCGGGGGAGTCCGGAGAAGGGCCCGTCCTTGCCGCCGTGCACGCCGGCCGCCCCGGGATCGCCAACGGTGTCCTCCCGGCCGCCGTGGACAGCATGAAGTCCCTGGGCGCCGACCGGATCCGGGCCTGGCTGGGTCCGTCGATCTGCGGGTCCTGCTACGAGGTCCCCGCCGCCCTGCGCGATGAGGTGTCGGCCCTGGTACCGGCAACGCAGAGCACCACCAGTTGGGGTACGCCGGCTCTGGACCTGCCCGCAGGTGCCCGGGCCCAGTTGGAGGCGGCAGGGGTGCGGGTGGAATATACCGGCGCATGCACACTGGAAACGGACTCGCTTTACTCGTACCGCCGGGACCGGAATACGGGCCGCTTCGCAGGATTGGTTTGGTGCCATGAGTGAGCGGCCGGAACCTGATTCCCGCAGCGCAGAGCTCGCCGAAAGGCTCGCCGTGGTGCGGAACCGGATCGCTGCAGCGGCCGGGGACGCGGGCCGAAGGGACAACCTTCCCTCGTTGATCGTGGTCACCAAGTTCCACCCCGCAGCCGATATTCGGCGCCTGGCCGCCCTGGGTGTCACGGATGTGGGCGAGAACCGGGACCAGGAAGCAGCCGCCAAGGCGCTGGAGCTCGCCGACCTTGACCTGACGTGGCACTTTGTCGGCCAGCTGCAGACAAAGAAGGCCAAGTCGGTGGCCCGCTACGCGGCCGCCGTCCATTCGGTGGACCGGCCGCAACTGGTGGACGCCCTGGCGAAGGCAGTAAAGAACGAGATGGACTCCAGCGGGCGTGCGCAGCTGCAGTGCTTCATCCAGGTCAACCTAGAGGACGACGGCGGCGCGCACCGCGGCGGGGCGGCACCCGCCGATGTGCCACTTCTGGCAGAGCGGATCGCCGGTGCCGACGGGCTCCGGCTGGCGGGCGTGATGGCCGTAGCTCCGCTGGGTGCGCCGCCAGGGCCGGCGTTCGAAAAACTGGCAGCCGTTTCCGCCCGCCTGGTTGCTGAGTACCCCGGTGCCGGCGGCATCTCGGCCGGCATGAGCCAGGACCTGGAGGATGCCATCAAGTTCGGGGCGACACACCTGCGAATCGGTTCCGATATTCTCGGTTCCCGTCCTGCCGTGGGGTAGCGTCGGTCCTATTGGAAGTGATGGGCGGGGGACTCCAGTGCTGTCAAATCATTGGGCGGCCCGCTTACGGGACACGATTAGGAGTCGACCATGGCCGGCGCTCTGCGCAAGACAATGATCTATCTTGGGCTCGCCGACGGCGATGAGCATTACGAGCCCGAGCAACAGACCACACGTAAGGATGAGGACGAACCGATGGAAGTCGACCGCGAGGAACGCCGTGCCCCGGCGCCGGTCCGCGAAGTCAGCCGCGAGGCGTCCTACGCCCCTGAAGAGGAATACCGCGCCCCTGTGACCCCCATAAAGCGTGCGGCGTCCAGCCGTGAAGAGAACACCGGCCTGCGCCAGATCACCACCATCCACCCCCGCTCCTACAACGATGCCAAGCTCATCGGCGAGAGCTTCCGGGACGGTATCCCGGTGATCATGAACGTCACCGACATGGGTGAAGCCGACGCCAAGCGCCTGGTGGACTTCTCGGCAGGGCTCGTCTTCGGCCTGCGGGGAAGCATCGAACGGGTCACCAACAAGGTGTTCCTGCTCTCACCGTCCTACGTCGAAGTGATCGGTGACGACAAGAAGGCCAGCGACACTCAGGCCAGCTTCTTCAACCAAAGCTGACAACCAAAGGCTGTTCACAGATGCCAGGCAGGGACACCTGTCTGGCATCTGTGCTGAAATAGACAAGACAACAGCAGTACTACAGCGGCCGCCGCCAGGGACGGGCCGCATGAATATGGAGATATGAAATAAGTCATGGGAATTGTTTTCGGACTTCTCTATCTCGCCCTGCTGCTGTTCTTCGTGGCCCTCATCATCCGCCTGGTCTTCGACTGGGTGCAGATGTTCGCCCGGGAGTGGCGCCCCCGGGGTGCCGCCCTGGTGGTGGCGCACGCCGTCTACTCCATCACGGACCCGCCGCTGAAGGGCCTGCGGCGGCTGATCCCGCCGCTCCGGCTAGGCGGTGTCTCCCTGGACCTGGGCTTCCTGATCCTGTTCATCGGCGTCAGCATCGCCATGAACGTCACCAGGGGACTGGCCTGATTTTTCCGCCAGGCCCGGCAATGCAGCCTGTTCCCTCCCGGAACAGCTACTGTAAAGCGAAGAAACCTCCCGTTTGACACCGCAGTGTTGAATTAGAGTAAGCAGACCAAATTTAGGTACCTTAGTTTTGACGGCCGGAAGGCCTACTGACTAACCAGACCAGTGAGGTGACCAGATGGCTTTGACGCCAGAAGACGTTGTCAACAAGCGCTTTCAGCCCACCAAGTTCCGCGAGGGCTATGACCAGGACGAAGTTGACGACTTCCTGGACGAAATCGTCGTCGAACTCCGCCGCCTGAACCAGGAAAACGACGAGCTCCGCAAGAAGCTCGCCGAAGCAGGTTCCAGCGTTCCGGCAAGCTCTGCCGCAGCTCCCGTGGTGGAGAAGGTCCCCGCGCCGGTCAAGGCCGACAAGGACGAGGCCCGCGAGAAGGCAGAGGCTGAGGCCAAGGCCGCCGAAGCCAACAAGAAGAAGGACGTCCAGCAGGCCGCCCCGGCTGCAGCCGCACCGGCCGCGCCCGCCGCTGCCACGCCTTCTGCTGAATCCGCCGCCGGCCTGCTGGCCATGGCACAGCAGATGCACGACCGCCACGTCGCCGACGGCCAGGCGCAGAAGGACAAGATCATCGCCGAAGCGCAGATCGAAGCCAGCAGCCTGGTCAACGACGCGCAGGAGAAGTCCCGCAAGATCCTCGGTGCCCTGGAACAGCAGCGCTCCGTCCTGGAACGCAAGGTGGAGCAGCTCCGCGGCTTCGAACGCGACTACCGTTCGCGCCTCAAGGCCTACATCGAGGGCCAACTCCGCGACCTGGATGCCCGCGGCTCTGTGGCGACCCCGGAAGTCAGCGAAGCCAACTAAGGCTGGCAGCACGTATTCTGAAAGCCGGTGGCTGAGGATTCCTCGGCCACCGGCTTTTGGCATTCAGATCCACGTTCCACGAATTGAAAGCACCATGACTGACGACCTTGCCGCTGACGCGGCACGCCCTGTCCCACCGTCGCCGCGCCGCCGCCGGGCGGTGCTGCTGTCCCTGTTCGCGGGGTTCGCGGTCTTCGCCTACGTCCTGGACCAGCTGACCAAGCTCTGGGTGACTTCCACCATGGTGGAAGGGGAGCGGATCCCCGTTCTGCCGCCGCTGCTGCACTGGTACTTCATCCGGAACTCCGGAGCTGCCTTCTCCATTGGCGAAAACGTCACCTGGGTGTTTTCGATCATCATGGCCGGTGTCGCCATCGCCATCCTTTTCCAGGTCCGCCGGCTGGGCTCCGCCTGGTGGTCCCTGGCCCTGGGCCTGCTGCTGGGCGGAGCCCTGGGCAACCTGACCGACCGGCTGTTCCGTGAACCGTCCTTCGGCATGGGACACGTGGTGGACTTCATCCAGCTCCCCAACTTCGCGATCTTCAACATCGCCGACTCCGCCGTCGTGTCCGCCGTCGCCATCATCTGCATCCTGACCATCCGCGGGATCGCCCTGGATGGCACCCGGCTGGGGAGCGCACACAAGGACACGGCCGCCCATGACTGAACACGTCGTTATCCCGGAAGAGTACGGCGGCACACGAGCCGATGCCGGCCTCGCAGGCATCCTGGGCGTCTCCCGGTCCGTCGCCGCCTCACTGCTCGCTGAGGGCCACGTGCTCAACCGGGGCAAGGCGCTGGGCAAGTCGGCAAAACTTGTCACCGGGGACACCCTCGAGGTCACCGTCCCGGAACGGCGGGACCCGCTTGAAGTCGTGGAGGAAGCCGTGGAAGGCCTGAATATCCTGCTCGACGACGACGATTTTGTCGTCGTCGACAAACCCGTTGGCGTGGCAGCCCATCCCTCGCCGGGCTGGGTCGGACCCACCGTGGTGGGCGGCCTTGCGGCCGCCGGGTACCGGATCTCCACCTCGGGTGCCCCTGAGCGGGCGGGAATCGTCCACCGGCTCGACGTCGGCACCTCCGGGGTGATGGTGGTGGCCAAATCCGAGCGCGCCTACACGGCCCTCAAGCGCGCCTTCAAGGAACGCACCGTGGATAAGGTGTACCACGCTGTGGTGCAGGGCCTGCCCGACCCCCTGACAGGAACCATCGACGCCCCCATCGGCCGCCACCCCGGCCACGACTGGCGTTTCGCCGTCATCGAGGACGGGCGCCCCTCCGTGACCCATTACGAAGTCCTGGAGGCGTTCGGCAAGGCCAGCCTGGTGGAGGTCCACCTCGAAACGGGCCGTACGCACCAGATCCGTGTCCACTTCTCTGCTCTCCGGCACCCCTGCGCGGGTGACCTGACCTACGGCGCCGATCCCCGCCTGGCAGCCACCCTGGGACTCACCCGGCAGTGGTTGCACGCCCGTCAACTGGCCTTCGACCACCCTGTGACGGGGGAACGGGTTACGGTCAGCAGCGAGTACCCCCAGGACCTGGCCTACGCACTGGAGCTGCTGGAGTCCGGCCAGGCCTGACACGGCCGGCCTGGCCGGACCGCCCGGGGGCAGCGCTTAGAATGGTGCGGTGAGTTCCAGCAATGATTCGTTTGTCCACCTGCACACCCACACCGAATATTCCATGCTGGATGGAGCTGCCCGCCTGGGGGAGCTGTTCGATGAAACCGAGCGACTGGGCATGCCGGCCCTCGCCACCACCGACCACGGCTACCTGTTCGGTGCTTTCGATTTCTGGCGCAAGGCCACGGACAAGGGCATCAAGCCGATCATCGGTGTCGAAGCGTATGTGACGCCCGGAACTGCCCGGACGGACAAGGAACGCGTCCGCTGGGGCGATGAGTCCCAGCGCAAGGACGACGTCTCCGGCGGCGGTTCCTACACGCACATGACGCTCCTAAGCTACAACAACGTGGGCATGCGGAACCTCTTCCGGGCCTCGTCCATCGCCTCCCTGGACTCGGTCTTCGGCAAGTGGCCGCGGCTGGACAGGGAACTGCTAAACACCTACTCCGAAGGGCTGATCGCCACCACGGGCTGCCCCTCCGGCGAAGTCCAGACCCGGCTCCGGCTGGGCCAGTACCGCGAAGCGCTGGAAGCCGCGGCCGAGTTCCGCGACATCTTTGGCGCGGAAAACTACTTCTGCGAACTCATGGACCACGGGCTGGACATCGAACGGCGGGTCACCGGCGACCTGCTGCGGCTCGCCAAGGACCTGAACCTGCCCCTGGTGGCCACCAACGACCTCCACTACACCCACGAGCACGACGCCAAGGCGCACGAGGCCCTGCTGGCCATCCAGTCCGGCTCCACCCTGCTCGAACCCACCTACGACAACGGCGGCTCGCGGTTCGCGTTCTCCGGCAGCGGCTACTACCTCAAGTCCCCGCAGGAGATGCGCGAGCTCTTCCGTGACCACCCGGATGCGTGCGACAACACCCTCCTGATAGCCGAACGCTGCGAAGTCTCCTTCAACACCGACGCCAACTTCATGCCGCGGTTCCCCTGCCCGCCCGGCGAGGACGAAACCTCCTGGCTGGTCAAGGAAGTGGACAAGGGCCTGCAGTACCGCTACCCGGGCGGCATCCCGGACGAGGTCCGCAAGCAGGCCGACTACGAGCTCGGCGTCATCACCTCCATGGGTTTCCCCGGCTACTTCCTGGTGGTTGCCGACTTCATCAACTGGGCCAAGAACAACGGCATCCGCGTTGGCCCCGGCCGTGGTTCGGGTGCAGGCTCCATGGTGGCCTACGCCATGCGCATCACCGACCTCGACCCCCTGCGCCACGGCCTGATCTTCGAACGCTTCCTCAACCCCGACCGCGTGTCCATGCCCGACTTCGACGTCGACTTCGATGACCGGCGCCGCTCGGAAGTCATCGACTACGTGACCCGCAAATACGGTGATGAACGCGTGGCGATGATCGTCACCTACGGCACCATCAAGACCAAGCAGGCACTCAAGGACTCCTCCCGTGTCCTGGGCTACCCCTTCAGCATGGGCGAGACGCTGACCAAGGCCCTGCCCCCCGCGGTCATGGCCAAAGACATCCCCCTCGCGGACATCCAGAACCCGGACGCCAAGCGCTACAGCGAGGCCGGCGATTTCCGCCAGCTGATCGCCGCCGACCCCGAGGCCGCCAAGGTCTTCGAAACGGCCCTGGGCATCGAAGGCCTGAAACGCCAGTGGGGCGTACACGCCGCCGGCGTCATCATGTCCTCGGACCCCATCATCGACGTCATCCCCATCATGCGCCGCTTCCAGGACGGCCAGGTGATCACCCAGTTCGACTACCCGACGTCCGAGGGCCTTGGCCTGATCAAGATGGACTTCCTGGGCCTGCGGAACCTGACGATCATTTCCGACGCCCTCGAGAACATCAAGATGAACCGCGGCATCGACCTGGACCTGGAGAACCTGGAGCTCGACGACGCACCGTCCTACGAACTCCTGGCCCGCGGCGACACCCTGGGCGTGTTCCAGCTCGACGGCGGACCCATGCGGTCCCTGCTCAAGCTCATGAAGCCCGACAACTTCGAAGACATCTCCGCCGTGCTGGCCCTCTACCGGCCCGGCCCCATGGGCGCCAACGCCCACACCGACTACGCGCTCCGCAAGAACGGGATCCAGGAAGTCATTCCCATCCACCCGGAGCTGGAGGAACCCCTCAAGGAGATCCTGGGCGGAACATATGGCCTGATCGTGTACCAGGAGCAGGTCATGGCCGTGGCGCAAAAACTGGCCGGCTACTCGCTGGGCCAGGCAGACATCCTCCGGCGCGCCATGGGCAAGAAGAAGAAGTCGGAACTGGACAAGCAGTTCGCCGGCTTCTCCCAGGGCATGCAGGACAACGGCTACTCCATGGAAGCGGTCAAGACCCTCTGGGACATCCTCCTGCCCTTCTCCGACTACGCGTTCAACAAGGCCCACTCGGCCGCCTATGGAGTCATCTCCTACTGGACCGCGTACTTGAAGGCCCACTACGCGCCCGAGTACATGGCAGCGCTGCTGACCTCCGTCGGCGACGACAAGGACAAGTCCGCCATCTACCTGAACGAGTGCCGCCGCATGGGCATCACGGTGCTTCCGCCGGACGTCAATGAATCCGCCCTGAACTTCACCCCGGTGGGCAATGACATCCGCTTCGGCATGGGCGCCATCCGCAACGTCGGTGCCAACGCCGTCGATGCCATGGTGACCGCGCGCGAGAGCGAGGGCGCCTACACGTCCTTCAAGGACTACCTGATGAAGGTACCGGCGGTGGTCTGCAACAAGCGGACCATCGAATCCCTGATCAAGTCCGGGGCCTTCGACTCCCTGGGCCACCACCGGCGTGCGCTGGCCATGATCCACGAGGAGGCCATCGACTCCGTCATCACCCTGAAGCGGAACGAGGCGATCGGCCAGTTCGACCTCTTTGCCGGCTTCGAGGAAGCCGAATCCGAGGCCTCCCTCAGCATCGAGATTCCGGACCTGCCGGAGTGGGAGAAGAAGGACAAGCTCTCCTTCGAACGCGACATGCTGGGCCTGTACGTCTCCGACCACCCGCTGCAGGGACTCGAAGGCCTCCTGGCCCAGCACGCCGAAATGAGCATCACCACCATCCTTGGCGAGGACGGCCCGCAGGACGGTGCCATCATCACCATCGCGGGCATGATCACCTCCCTGAGCCGCCGCATCGCCAAAGCCAGCGGCAACGCCTACGCCCGGGCGGAGATCGAGGACCTGGGCGGTTCGATCGAAGTCATGTTCTTCGGCCAGGTATACGGGCCCATCGCCTCCGTGCTCGCCGAGGACCTGATCGTCGTGGTCAAGGGCAGGCTCCAGAAGCGCGACGACGGCGCCATCACGCTGAACTGCATGGAGCTCTCCGTTCCGGACCTCAGCGAAGGGCTGCACGGGCCCCTGGTGATCACCATGCCCACCCATAAGGCCACCGAGGCCGTGGTGACGGAACTCGGGGACGTACTGCGCACCCACCGGGGCAACTCGGAGGTCCGGCTGCACCTGCAAGGCGACACCCGGACTGAAATCATGGGCCTGCCCGTCCATCTTCGCGTGAATCCCAGCCCGTCGCTGTTCGGCGACCTGAAGGTCCTGCTGGGCCCGGCCTGCCTGGACGCCTGACAAACAGGCGGCCGACGGCGGGAATCACCTCCCGCCGTCGGCCACCCGTTGGTGCCCCGCCAAGTCCCCGTGGGTCAGATCTCGTAGTCCAGCGGCACCGGCTGCCCATAGGCGCCGCCGTGGTACAGCAGCGGCGATCCCTCGCCGCCCACCTGGCCGTCCACCACCTGGACCACCACGACGGCGTTGTTCTCGAAGGAAAGGCGCATCTGGATCTCGCCGATCAGCCATCCGGCGACATCTTTGAGGACGGGTACGCCATGGGGACCAATCTCCCAGTGGTTGCCTTCGAAGCGGTTGCCGGGACGGGCGAAGCGGGCCGCCAGTTCCTGGTTGTCCAGGCCCAGCATGTGGACGCCCAGGTACTGCGTGTTGGCCACGGCGGGCCAGGACCTGGAACTGCGCGCCATGTTGAAGGTAAAACGCGGCGGCTTCGCCGACAGGGACGCCACCGATGTGGCGGTAAAGCCGTAGGGCTCATCCTGGAAATTCACGGTGATGATGGCGACGCCGGCGGCATGCCGGCGGAACATCTCCCTGAACGTCTGCTCGAACGGCTCGCTGTTGTCGGTCACCGGAACTCCTGGACTAGGTGGCGTAACTCTTTCCCCAAGCGTATTGGCCCGCGGTCATGGCCGGAAAACAGGCTCCGGGAGCATGGCCGCGAATGACCTTGCAGGAACCTTTGTTAAGGTGTGTTGCATGACGAACTTCGCCCGCCCCGCCAGGCGGCGGCTGCCCTGGTCCCTGCTCCTAGTCCCGGCAGCGGCAGGCATTCCGGCGGGACTCCTCTGGTGGATCCTGGCGCCGGGCGGGTTGAACCTGATCACCCGGGATTCCGCCCTGGCGGCCGGAACAGCGCCCCTGGTGTGGCTGCCCCGCGACCTCACCCTCGCAGGCATCCTGGTGCTGGCCGGCTGCCTGCTGGCGGTATTCCTGGCCGACGGCAAGCGGCCTGACCCGCAGGCGGCCCTGCTGGCCGGACTGGCCGGGGCGGTGGCAGGCAGCGCCGTGGCCTGGGGGACAGGGATCCTGGCCGGACGGCTGTGGGGCCCTGCCGTGGACGCCGGAGCGAATGCCAGCATCGCCTTCTCGCTGCGGGCGTGGCCGGTCCTGCTGCTCTGGCCCGCCGCGACCGCCGTGTCGGTCTTCATCCTGGAACTGGTGGGCGCAGCCGGCAGGAAGCCCGGCGAAGCAGGGTTGGAAACGGCAGGCGCGAACGGCCCCGTAAAATAGAGCGGTGACCACATCCCCGGAGTTCCCCGCACCCGTGACAGCCGCCGTCGACTTCCGCACCATCGACCTTCGGGGCCGCAACCTGACCCTCCAGGCCCTTCGGGCCGCGGTGCCGCGTGCCAAGGGCCAAACCGTGGCCGACGCCGAGGAAAAGGTCTTGCAGATCATTTCCGCCGTGCGGCAGCGCGGCTTCGCGGCTCTGGCGGAACTGGCTCAACGGTTCGACGGCGTGGAGCAGCAGCACCCGCTGGTTCCCGGGGAGGCCATCGCCGCAGCGCTGGACCAGCTTGACCCGGCTGTGCGGGCAGCACTGGAGGAATCCATCAGCCGTGCGCGGAAGTTCGCGGACGGGCAGCGCCCGCGCAATGTCGACGTTGAGCTGGGCGACGGCGCCGTGGTGAGCCAGAACTGGGTGCCCGTGGCCCGTGTGGGACTGTATGTTCCCGGCGGCCTCGCTGTGTACCCGTCGTCGGTCATCATGAACGTGGTGCCCGCCCTGGCGGCCGGCGTGGAATCCATTGCCTTGGCATCGCCCCCGCAAAAGGAATTCGGTGGCCTGCCACACCCCACCATCCTGGCGGCGGCAGCGCTGCTGGGCATTACCGAGGTCTACGCCATCGGCGGAGCCCAGGCCATCGCCGCGTTCGCTTACGGCATCGAAGCCGCTGCGGCGGGGCCCGCCCTGGAACCGGTGGATGTGGTGACCGGTCCCGGCAACATCTTCGTCGCCACGGCCAAGCGCCTGGTGAAGGGCGTCGTAGGCATTGACTCCGAGGCCGGAACCACGGAAATTGCCATCCTCGCCGATGACTCCGCCCAGCCCGCCCTGGTGGCCGCTGACCTTCTCAGCCAGGCCGAGCACGATCCCAAGGCCGCGTCAGTGCTCATCACCGACTCCGAAGACCTGGCCGCCGCCGTTCGTGCCGAACTGGCGCTGCAGGCCGCCGCCACCAAGCACTCCGCCAGGGTCCAGGAGGCGCTGTCCGGTCCGCAGTCGGGCGTGGTGCTGGTTGACGGTTTGGAACAAGGCGTCGCAGCCTGTGACGCCTACGCCGCGGAGCACCTGGAAATCATGACCCGGGATGCCGCCGCCGTGGCCGCCCGCATCCGCAACGCCGGCGCCATCTTCGTGGGCGACTACAGCCCGGTCAGCCTGGGCGACTACTGCGCCGGCTCCAACCACGTGCTGCCCACCAGCGGGACGGCGGCTTTTTCCTCCGGCCTGAACTTGACCACCTTTTTGCGGGCTATCCAGGTCATCAACTACAGCCGGGACGCCCTGGCCGTGGTCAGCGGGCACATTGTGAGCCTGTCCAGGGCCGAGGACCTCCCGGCGCACGGGGACGCCGTCACTGCCCGGTTCCCCGGCGATCAGTGACCACTACATGTAGTAATTACAGGATTGTTATTACCCAAGATCTGCCCGTAAACTGGGATAGGCCACGGCATCGCCCCCCGGCGGTGCTGCTGGCTTCCATACCGTTGCACACCACAAGCGAAAAGGGGGAACGCCATGTACTGCCCGTTCTGCCGCAACCCTGATTCCCGAGTGGTGGACAGCCGGATGACGGACGACGGCTCGGCCATCCGCAGGCGCCGGCAGTGCCCGGAATGCGGCCGCCGGTTCACCACGGTGGAAACCACCAGCCTGTCCGTGATCAAGCGCTCCGGCGTCGGTGAACCGTTCAGCCGCAGCAAGGTGATCAACGGTGTGCGGAAGGCCTGCCAGGGCCGCCCCGTGAGCGAGGACGACCTCGCCATGCTCGCCCAGGAAGTCGAAGAGCAGATCCGTGCGTCCGGGGCCGCCGAAATCGAGGCCCATGAAGTGGGCCTGGTCATCCTTGGACCGCTGCAGAAACTCGATGAGGTGGCCTACCTCCGCTTTGCCAGCGTGTACCAGGCCTTTGATTCCCTCGAGGACTTTGAGACTGCCATTGCACTGCTCCGCCAGGAGGCGGGCGAAGGCGCCAAGGGCGCAGCCGGTGCGGCAAAGAGCTCCGAGAAGAGCCCCCTCTAAAACTCCGGTGGCGGCAGCGGAGGGGAAGCCGCAGCCGCCACCGGCTCCACTCCTACTTGGCCAGCTTGTGCTGGAGCGCGATCTCCAGGGCGGCGCCCACGATGCCTGCCTCGTTCCGCAGGACGGCCGGGACAATCGGGGTGCGGAGCTTGAGGTTGGGAAGGTACTCGTCGGCGCGCTTGGAAATGCCGCCACCCACGATGAACAGTTCCGGTGAGAACAGGAACTCCACGTGCGAGAAGTAGCGCTGCAGGAGCACGCTGTACTCGTCCCATGACAGGCCGTCCCGTTCGCGGGCAACGGCGGACGCCTTCGATTCGGCGTCGTGGCCGTCAATTTCAAGGTGACCCAGCTCTGCGTTGGGCACCAGCTTTCCGTCGAAGATGAAGGCTGAACCGATGCCGGTGCCCAGGGTGATCACCAGGACGGTGCCTGCGACCCCTTCGCCCGCACCGTAGCGGGCCTCTGCCAGGCCTGCGGCGTCGGCGTCGTTGATGACCTCCACCGGACGGCCCAGCCGCTTGGTGAGGAGGGCATCGATGTCCGTGTCCAGCCAGCTCTTGTCCACGTTGGCGGCGGAGTGGACCACGCCGTGCTGGATGATTCCGGGGAAGGTCACGCCGACCGGGGAGCCGGCCTCCGGGGCCTCGGGTCGGGCCGAGAGTTCGGCGACCACCAGGGCCACGGCCTCCGCGACGGCCTCAGGCGTGGCGGGCTGCGGGGTGGGCACCCGGAAGCGTTCACCCAGGAGCTTGCCCTTCTTCAGGTCGACAATGCCGCCCTTGATGCCCGTACCACCGATGTCGATACCGATCAGCGGTGCATTCTTGTGCGACTTTTCGTCCTTCTTGGCCAATGGGATTCCGTTCTTGACAGGGGCGGGCAGGAAAGGGGCTGCTGGGGTGCGGCCCATGACAGGTGGCAGCCGGGTGGCGCCGGCTGCATGCCCACCAGGGGCATGGGACAGGCTACGGCGGGGTAAGGATTTCGGCGCCGGTCTCGGTGACCAGCAGGGTGTGCTCGAACTGGGCGGTGCGCTTCCGGTCCCGTGTGACCACGGTCCAGTCGTCGCTCCACATGTCCCACTCCACCGTGCCCAGGGTGAGCATCGGCTCGATGGTGAACACCATGCCCGGCTCAATCACGGTGTTGTAGGCGGGAGCGGCGTCGTAGTGGGGGATGATCAGTCCGGTGTGGAAGGCTTCACCGACGCCGTGGCCGGTGAAGTCGCGGACCACGCCGTAGCCGAAACGCTTGGCGTAGGACTGGATGGTCCGGCCAATGACGTTGATTTCACGCCCGGGGGCAACGGCTTTGATGGCACGGTTCAACGACTCCTGGGTGCGCTCCACCAGCAGCCGGGATTCTTCGTCCACGTCTCCCACGAGGAACGTGTAGTTGGTGTCGCCGTGGACGCCGTTAATGAACGCGGTGATGTCGATGTTGAGGATATCGCCGTCCTGGACCACCGTGCTGTCCGGAATGCCGTGGCAGATGACCTCGTTCAGTGAAGAGCACAGCGATTTGGGAAAGCCGCGGTAACCGAGCGTGGAGGGGTATGCGTTGTGGTCCAGCAGGAATTCGTGGCCCACCTGGTCCAGCTCGTCGGTGGTGACACCGGGCCGGATGTGCTTGCCCACTTCCACGATGGCCTGCGCCGCGATCTTCCCGGCAATGCGGATCTTCTCGATGGTCTCCGCGCTCTTGACTTCGGAGCCGGTGAATTTGGCGGGTGCCGGTTTGCCGACGTACTCCGGGCGGGGGATGGACGCCGGAACGGGACGCTGCGGACTCAAGGTACCCGGGGTGAGGGTGCCAATGGGTGCAGTGGAGGCAAGGGAAGGCATAGATTGATCATATAAGGCACCACAGAACGCCTAACAACCGACAAGCTGGGCAGGCCGCGCGTAAGTGTTTGTGTTACGTGGGTCACGCCCGGTTTCCTGTCGCCGGAACAAGGAGCAACCATGACTGAGTACTGGTTCAACATCAACACCCACGAAGTGGAAGAAGACCGGCTCTCGGACTGGAGCCAGCTCATTGGGCCCTACAAGACCCGCGAAGAAGCGGAGCACGCGATCGAGAAGGTCAAGGCGCGCAACGAGGCCTGGGAAAAGGGCGACGACGACTGACCGGCTGCTTCCTTCCTAGAAGGAGTGTTCCGGGCCGGGGAACGTACCGGAGCGGACATCGTCCCCGTAGGCGGTTGCGGCGTCGTGCAGGGTGCTGCGCAGGTCCGCGTACTGCTTGACGAATTTCGCCATCCGGCCGCCGCGGAGCCCGGCCATGTCCTGCCACACGAGGACCTGGCCCGTGGTGGCTTTCCCCGCGCCGATGCCCACCGTGGGGACGGTCAACGCCGCGTCGACCGCCGCGGCCGTCCCGGCGGGAACCATTTCCATCAGCACGCAAAACGCTCCGGCCTCTTCAAGTGCGCGGGCGTCCTCGATCAGCCGCCCGGCGTCATCGCCGCGGCCCTGGACGCGGTAGCCGCCGAGGGCATGTTCGCTCTGCGGCGTGAAGCCGATGTGCGCCATGACGGGGATACCGGCCTGCACCATGGCCCGGACGGTGGAAGCGTAGTACTTTCCGCCTTCGATCTTTACCGCGTGGGCCAGGCCCTCCTTGAGGAACCGGACACCGGCGGCAACTGCCTGTTCCGGGCTGACCTCATAGCTGCCGAACGGCAGGTCTGCCACCACCAGGGCCCGCTTCGCGGACCGGGCCACCGCACGGCAGAGGGGGAGCAGTTCGTCAACGGTCACCGGAAGGCTGGTTTCGTTGCCAAAGACATTGTTGGACGCCGAGTCGCCGACCAGGAGCACTTCGATGCCCGCGTCGTCGAAAATCTCGGCAGTGTACTGTTCGTACGCCGTGAGCATGGCGAACCTGGTGCCGTCCCGCTTGGCCTGCTGAAGGTGGTGGATGCGGACCTTGGCGGGCTTCCGTTCGGCAGGAGCCGGCACGCCGGGGCCCTTACCGTACGGGGCGGGTACTTCTGCGGACGCGCTTGAGTCGGAGCTGTTGGAGGCCATGGGATGAGCGTAGTGCGGTACCGGCCGTCCTAGCTACCGCGGGCGCCCCGGCCAAAAGGTGATAAGCGCCATAAGTCCGTCCATGAGCGGGTCCCGGAACCGCCGCGGGGGCCGGCGCGCAGGCTTGACCGCGGAACCGCCAGGTTAATGGTGTGTTACGCACGGCGCAGGCTCAAGCATCGGCGCCGAATGATTAGTACAGTGATGGTGAACTGCTGCCGGCTTTCCCCTTTGCGCGGACCCGGAGCATGGACGTTGACCGGAGAAGAGGCCATCATGGACCGCCAGCAAGAATTTGTCCTGCGCACAATCGAAGAGCGCGATGTACGTTTCGTGCGCCTGTGGTTCACCGACGTCGTGGGTTCGCTGAAGTCCGTGGCGCTGGCTCCGGCGGAAGTGGAAGGGGCATTCGAGGAAGGCCTCGGATTCGACGGCTCCTCCATTGAGGGCCTGGCCCGTGTGTTCGAATCCGACATGCTGGCCCAGCCGGACCCTGCCACCTTCCAGATCCTGCCATGGCGTGGCGAGACCGAGCAGACCTCCAGGATGTTCTGCGACATCCTTACCCCCGACGGCGAGCCTTCCGCCGCCGATCCGCGCAACGTGCTCAAGCGGACCCTCGCCAAGGCCGCGGACATGGGCTTCACCTGCTACACGCACCCCGAAATCGAGTTCTACCTGCTCAAGTCGCACGAGCCGGGTCCAAACGGCGCTCCGGTACCCGTTGACGAGGGCGGCTACTTCGACCATGTGCCGGGCGGCGTGGCCCAGGACTTCCGCCGCACCGCGGTGACCATGCTGGAATCCGTGGGAATTTCGGTTGAATTCAGCCACCACGAGGCCGGCCCGGGCCAGAACGAGATCGACCTCCGCTACGCGGACGCCCTGCAGACGGCGGACAACATCATGACGTTCCGCACCGTCATCAAGGAAGTGGCGCTGCAGCAGGGCACGTATGCCACTTTCATGCCCAAGCCGTTCACCGACCACCCCGGGTCCGGCATGCACACGCACTTCTCGCTCTTCGAGGGCGACAGCAACGCGTTCTTCGAGGCAGGAGCGGAGTTCCAGCTGTCCAAGACGGCCCGCCAGTTCATCGCCGGCATCCTCAAGCACGCCCCGGAGTTCACCGCCGTCACCAACCAGTTCGTCAACTCCTACAAGCGCCTGTGGGGCGGCGGCGAGGCGCCCAGCTACCTCAGCTGGGGCCACAACAACCGTTCCGCGCTGGTCCGTGTGCCGCTGTACAAGCCCGGCAAGGGCCAGTCCGCCCGGATCGAGTACCGCGGCATCGACTCCGCCGCGAACCCGTACCTGGCCTACGCCGTCCTGCTCGGAGCGGGCCTGAAGGGCATCGAGGAAGGCTACGAGCTCCCGGCGGCAGCCGAGGACGACGTCTGGTCGCTGAGTTCCGCCGAACGCCGCGCCATGGGCCATGATCCGCTCCCGGCCAGCCTGCACGACGCCATCCGCTCCATGGAAGACTCCGAGCTGATGCCGCAGATCCTGGGCGAACAGGTCTACGAGCACTTCCTGCGCAACAAGCGCGCCGAGTGGCAGGACTACCGGCTGCAGGTGACGCCCTACGAGCTGCAGCGCAACCTCGGCATCCTCTAGGTGCCCGGCGTGAGCCTGGCGCGCCGCCTCATCGCGGCCGGATTCAGCGACCTTGAAAAGGGCGAACGGTTCCTGGCCGCGCGCGAACTCGAGGGCCTGGACCAGGACAGGCTCTTTGCCGGCCTGCAGCTCGCCGCCAGCCCCGACACCGCCCTCCAGTCCCTGGTGCGGCTGATCGAAAAGCATCCGCAACTCCGGAACCTGGCCGCTGCCGACCTGGAGGAAAGCGAACCCATGTACCGGGTCCTGGGCGCCTCCGAGGCCTTGGGGGAGTTCCTCATCAGGCACCCGGAGCACCTGGATGCCTTCGAGGTCCGGGCCAGTCCCGAGCCAATGCCTGCAGATCCCGGACGGCTGCGCGCCACCCTCCTGCAGTCCGTGGGCGCCGACCCACGCGCCGCGCGGCCGGTTGCCGCAGCCACGGGCACGGACGCCTACGCCGCGCTGCGCACCGCCTACCGGCGCGGGCTGGTGGACCTCGCCGTGAAAGACCTTTGCGCCGCGGACCCGCTGGACTTCCTGCCATCGGTGGGCGGCGAACTGGCGGACCTCGCCGCCGCCGCCATCGAGGCCGCCCTGGCCGTCTCCCGGGCCGAAGCCGCGGAGCAGCACAGCGCAGCCGACATCGCCGACGTCGGCCTCGCCGTCATCGGCATGGGCAAATGCGGAGCACGGGAGCTGAACTATATCTCCGACGTGGACGTCATCTACGTGGTGGATGCAGGAAGCCTGGAGGACGCGCAGGCCAACACCATCGGCACGGCGCTGGCCAGCGGAATCTCGCGGGCCATATCGTCCGTGGCCCGGGAACCGGGCCTGTGGGAGGTGGACGCCAACCTGCGGCCGGAGGGCAAGTCCGGGCCGCTGGTCCGCACCCTCGCCTCGCACGAGACGTACTACGCCAGATGGGCCGAGAGCTGGGAATTCCAGGCGCTGCTCAAGGCCCGTGCCATCGCCGGTGACGCCGCACTGGGCCGGGCCTACGAGGAAGCCGTGGCCCCGCTGATCTGGAGTTCGGCCGGGCGGGAGGGCTTCGTGGAATCCGTGCAGGCGATGCGCCGCCGGGTCACTGAGAACATTCCGGCCGCCGAGGAGCAGCGCCAGATCAAGCTGGGCCGCGGCGGGCTGCGCGACGTCGAGTTCACCGTCCAGCTGCTCCAGTTGGTGCACGGCAAGGCCGATGAGAGCTTACGACGGCGGGATACCACCTCGGCGATCGCTGCCTTGTCGGCGGGCGGCTACATTGGCCGTTCCGACGCAGCCGCCTTTGACAACGCCTACCGCTACCTGCGCCTCCTGGAACATCGGATCCAGCTGTTCCAGCTCCGCCGCACCCACCTCATGCCGGTGGCGGATCCGGCCCTGCGCTCCCTGGCCAAGGCGGTTTTGGGGCCCTTTTCCAATGAACGGCCCAGCCCGGACACCCTGCTTTCCGCGTGGCAGCGCACCAAGCGCTCGGTCCGCGAACTGCACGAGCGCATCTTCTACCGGCCGCTGCTCAACACGGCGGCCAAGCTCAGCAGCGAGGATGCCAGGCTCACCCCCGAGGCGGCGCAGGGACGGCTTGCCGCGCTCGGCTACCAGGACCCGCAGGGCGCGATGCGCCACATAGAGGCGCTGACCGCCGGTGTGAGCCGGAGGGCAGCCCTGCAGCGCCAGCTCCTGCCCATCCTGCTCGACTGGCTCGCCGAGGGGGTGGACCCCGACGCAGGCCTGCTTGCCTTCCGCCGCGTGAGTGAGGCGCTGGGCACCACGCACTGGTACCTCGGACTGCTCCGGGACTCCAACGCTGCCGCCGAACGGCTGTGCCACATGCTGTCCAATTCCCGGTTGATTGCCGACCTGCTGGAAGTCTCGCCGGAGTCCGTGGCGTGGCTGGGGCAGGACAAGGACCTGATTCCGGTGGGCTTCGAAGCCCAGTGGCAGGAAATCACTGCCAAGATGTCGCGGCACGAGGACCCCGAGAGCGCCATGCGCCTGATCCGGCTGATCCGGCGCCGGGAAATCCTCCGCATCGCCATCGCCGATTCCGCCGGCCTCCTGGACCAGGACCACGTCGGCCGTGCCCTCGCTGACACTGACCGCGCCGCCGTCCTGGGCGCCCTGCGGGTGGCCGAAGGCATCGTCTCGGCCGCCGGACCGCTGAAGACCACCGTGCTGGTGGTGGCCATGGGCCGCCAGGGCGGCAGGGAGATCGGCTACGGGTCCGATGCGGATGTCATGTACGTCCACCGTGCCCTGCCGGGTTTCTCCGAGGCCGAGGCGCAGGAGCAGGCTGCCCGCATCGTGGCGAAGGTGTCCAGCCTCCTCACCCAGCCTCTCAAACCGGCCATCATGGCAGAACGCGTCCTCCAGATGGATGCCGACCTCCGGCCCGAGGGCAAGAACGGCGCCATGGTGCGCTCCCTTGACTCTTTCGCCGAGTACTACCGCCGCTGGTCGCTCATCTGGGAAGCGCAGGCCCTGCTTCGGGCGAGGCCGATGGCGGGCGACGATGCCTTGGCCGCTGATTTCCTCAAGCTGATCGACCCCATCCGGTACCCGGAAACCGTGGCTGAACAGGACGTACGCGAGATCCGGCGCATCAAGGCCCGGGTGGAATCGGAGCGGCTCCCGCGCGGCGCCGACCCTGCCCGGCACCTCAAACTGGGCCGTGGCGGCCTCAGCGACGTCGAGTGGCTGGTGCAGCTGCTGCAGCTCCAGCAGGCCGGCAAGCACCCGGAACTCCGGACCACGTCCACGCTGGAGGCCCTGGAAGCCGCGGCGGACCTTGGCCTGCTGGACGCCGCAGACGCCGGCTTGCTGGCCGAGGCCTGGCGCTTGGCCAGCCGCATCCGGTCGGCCAATGTCATCTGGAGCGGCAAGGCCTCGGACCTCCTGCCGTCCTCGCGCCGCGACCTGGAGGCCGTGGCGCGCTGGTGCGGCTACGAGCCGGGCCACGCTGCTGCGCTGGAGGAGGACTACCTGCGGGTGTCCCGGCGGGCCAGGGCAGTCTTTGAACGTGTCTTCTATGGGCACTGACTGGGTCTGGCTCATTCCGCTCCGCGACCTCGACGCCGATGCCCGGGCCATCCAGCTCGGGGCGATCGCGGACATGTCGCTGCTGCCCGGACAGGAACGGTTCGTGGGCGACCCCCTGCGCATGGCCCTGGCAGGGCTGGCAGATGGGTCACGGCATCCCTGCGTCGTGGAGTCCGGTGGCGATGCTGTCGGCATCCTGACGCTCCAGTCAGGGGCGGCCGGCCTGGCGGGGTGGCCCAACGACAGCTCAGCCTGGCTGCTGCGGGGCTTCCTGATCGACTCCCCGTACCAGGGCAAGGGGCTGGGCACCCTGGCAGCGGCCGCCGCTGTGGAGACCGCGCGCAAGCTCACCGCCCGGCACCAAGGCCGCGAGTCCGGCGTCGTACTGTCCGTCAACGAGGGGAACCCGGCGGGCCTGTCCGCTTACCGCCGCGCCGGTTTCGTCGACGCCGGGCGGTACCTGGGCGGTTCCGCGGGGCCGCAACGGACCATGTTCCGCAGCTTCGAAGTCGCCGCGCCGCGTAACGCGCCGGGCCGGCATTGCGCTTAGCAAGCGTTTGCCCGATTATGTGGATGGCGGTGTTCTCCAACCTTGTTGGGGGGAAGGCTGGACAGTCTTCGTCTCGGGGGGCATTCGTCAGGGGGTCCGGTTCCCGGTCTCAGCACGTCTGGAGCCGGGCCCCCACCTTACGGTCTCCGTCCGCGGCCACGCGGCCCGGACAACGCGAAAGGCGGCCACCGGTTGAACCGGTGGCCGCCTTTCTTTGCTTCAGCGCTCCTGCGGGGCAGGCCGCGGACTAGACGCCGTAGTAGAGCTCGAACTCGTAGGGGTTCGGGCGCAGGGACAGCGGGCGGATCTCGTTCTCGTACTTGTACTCGATCCAGGTGTCGATCAGGTCCTGGGTGAAGACGCCGCCGGCCTGCAGGAACTCGTTGTCCTCGCGCAGGGCCTCCAGGGCTTCCTCCAGGGTGCCCGGAGCCTTCGGGATGTCCTTGGCTTCCTCGGCGGGGAGCTCGTAGAGGTCCTTGTCGATCGGAGCCGGGGGTTCGATGCGGTTGCGGATGCCGTCAATGCCGGCCATCAGCTGGGCAGCGAAGGCCAGGTACGGGTTGGAGGAGGGGTCCGGCGCGCGGAATTCGATGCGCTTGGCCTTGGGGTTCGAACCCGTGATGGGGATACGGATACCGGCGGAGCGGTTGCCCTGCGAGTAGACCATGTTGACGGGGGCCTCGAAGCCCTTCACCAGGCGGCGGTAGGAGTTCACCGTCGGGTTGGTGAAGGCCAGGACGGCGGAGGAGTGCTTGAGCAGGCCGCCGATGTACCAGCGGGCGGTGTCGGACAGGCCGGCGTAGCCCTTCTCGTCGTAGAACAGCGGCTCGCCACCGTTCCACAGCGACTGGTGGCAGTGCATGCCGGAGCCGTTGTCACCGAAGACCGGCTTCGGCATGAAGGTCACGGACTTGCCCCAGGCGTCAGCGGTGTTCTTGATGACGTACTTGAACTTCTGCAGGTCATCGGCAGCGTGCGTCAACGTGGTGAACTTGTAGTTGATCTCGGCCTGGCCGGCGGATCCAACTTCGTGGTGGCTGCGTTCGACCTCGAGGCCGGCTTCGTCCAGGGCAACGCACATGGCGTCGCGCAGGTCAGCCTGCTTGTCGGTGGGGGAGACCGGGAAGTAACCGCCCTTGACCGGGGTCTTGTAGCCCAGATTGCCGCCCTCTTCCTCGCGGCCGGTGTTCCAGTGGGCTTCCTCGGAGTCGATCTTGTAGAAGCTGCCCTCGGGGGAGGACTGGTACTGGACGTTGTCGAACACGAAGAATTCGGCTTCGGGAGCGAAGAACGCGGTGTCGGCGATGCCGGTGGAGGCCAGGTATGCTTCGGCCTTCTCGGCCACGCCGCGGGGGTCGCGGTGGTACGGGTCACCGGTGCGCGGGTTGACGATCGAGAAGTTCAGCGCGAGGGTCTTCTCCATGCGGAAGGTGTCCAGGAACGCGGTGGTGACGTCCGGGATCAGCTGCATGTCAGATTCGGCGATGCCCTGGAATCCACGGATGGAGGAACCATCGAAGAGCTGTCCGTTGACGAAGAAATCGGCGTCGACACTCTTCGCGGGGACGTTGAAGTGCTGCTGGACGCCCGGAAGGTCGGTGAAGCGGATATCGACGAACTTTACATCTTCGTCCTTGATGAACTTGAGGACTTCGTCCGCAGTCTTGAACATCTATGCTCCTAACGCATATGTAAATATCTGGCATGCACGCCATGTGATCCAGCGCAATCCAAAATCAGGGAGAACGCCTGTTGTCCCTGTCGCGTGTACCTGCCGGGGGATTGCTTGAAACTTCTAACAGACTATGGATCCGGGATTTCCCGTCCGTGTCCGCATTGTTTCGGGCAGGTTACAGAATGCCCTGCTATGACCACGGTATCGTCCGTCCACACTGTGGTCGAGCCCTATCCAAAGTGTGGGCGCCCCGGCGGTGCCCGGATCGGTAAACTTGGACGGTGGTAGATCGCAAAGACATAGGCTCCTGGCTCACCGGACCGGACACTTCCGGCATCTCCAAATATCCGGGGGAGCGCCTGGGCCTGCCTGAGTCGGGTCCGGGGTCCATTGCCCGGGCAGGGCGGAGGATCGTAGCGATCATGATCGACTGGGCCATCGCCCTGCTCATCAGCAACTTTGCCTTTGGCGGCGATTCCTGGGCCACGCTGGGCGTCTTCGCCATCGAACAGACCCTGCTGGTGGGAACCCTCGGTTACAGCATCGGCCACCGCATCATGGGCATAGCCGTGATCAAGCCGGGCGGCGGCACCCCCGGGCCCTTGGCCGGCCTGGTGAGGGCGGTGCTCCTATGCCTGGTCATCCCCGCCGTCATTTTCGACCCGGACCAGCGCGGCCTGCACGACAAGGCAATGAACATGCTCCTCATCCGGCGGTAGGACCCCACCCGCCGGCAGGCATAGGGGTCCTAGCCGCGGGGCAGTTGCGCGTCCCGTCGCTGCCGGCGGAAGGCGGGCACATTCGTGAGGACCACGCCGCAAACGACGATGGCGCCACCCACAAACTGCGCAGCCGCATGCACCTGCCCGGCGAGCAGGGTCAGGACCGCGGTAAAGACGGTGATCAGGTTAAGGAACACCCCCGC
Source organism: Pseudarthrobacter sp. NPDC058119 (assembly GCF_042884655.1). Taxonomy (NCBI): domain Bacteria; kingdom Bacillati; phylum Actinomycetota; class Actinomycetes; order Micrococcales; family Micrococcaceae; genus Pseudarthrobacter; species Pseudarthrobacter sp. NPDC058119. The sequence continues at coordinate 10,306 of NZ_JBHVTN010000011.1, read as the reverse complement.
ACCGGCCGCCGGCAGGACCGTCAGTGCCCGGTTCCACAGCACGTAGGACAGTACCGACGGAAAAATCGCAATGAAGAGCAAGGACGCCAACGCACCGTCTGTTGCGGGGAGGGCCAAGCCTCCCTTGGCAAGGTGGACGGGCGCCAGCAAGCCCACGGCCACGGCAGCCTGTACGGCCGTGGCCGTGATCGGCGGAACCTTCGGTGCCAGGCGGCCCGTGACGGTGTAAGCCGTCCACACCACCACTGCACCCACCATCAAGACTTCCCCGGTGCCGAAACCCGCAGTGGCCAGCCTGCCCAGGTCCCCTCCACTGATGACGATGAGGACGCCCGCCAGCGCCATCACGACGCCCGCCACCGCCAGGGGCGTGAGCCGTTCGCGCAGGAACACCGCGGCCGCAAGCGTGATGAGCGCCGGGTTGAAGGCATTGATCAGTGAGGCATTGAACGCATCGGTATGTTCCAAGGCGAAGTACAGGAGCAGGTTGTAGCCGAGCAGCCCGCACACGCTGAGCGCCAGCAGCCACGGCCACGCAGCTGCTACGGAGCGCCAGCAGGGCTTCTCCACAAGCTGGGCGATCAGCAACAGCGGCACCAGCGCAACCGCCCACCGCAGGAAGACCAGGCTGAGGGGGTCGATGTTGTGGACGGCGCCCGCACCCACAACATAGTTGCCGGCCCAGAACAGCGTTGCTCCCAGCAGGGAGAAGACGGCCACGGTGCGCTTGCGGCGTGGGGCACCGCCAGCCTGCATCTTCACGGCGCCGGGCGGCCGTGCCGCCAGTCCCTGCTCAACGGATTCCACTGCGGTGTCCCTGTTCCGCTAAGCGCGGCTTGATTCGAGGGATGTTGCGGAGTCCGGTGCTTTGGCTGCGCTGAGGTACCCACGGCGTCCGGCCCAGCGTTCAAACAAGAGGGTGGCGAAGGGGAAAATTGCCGAGAACCCGGCCAGTGCGGCCACCCGGAACGGCCAGCTCTGCACGCGCCACAGCATGAGCGCGGCAGCCCCGTAGCCGATGAACAGGGCGCCGTGGATTGGGCCCGCCACCTGGACGCCGAGTTCCGTGGTGCCGGCGATCCATTTGAAATACATGCCGGCCAGCAGCGCTGCCCAGCTGCAGGCCTCGGCCACGGCGAGGATGCGGAAGGCGCGGATCATCGTTGTCCTAAGGGGCATGGTTATGTCCTGTCGTGGTTATGAACGGTGCCGCCGAAGGCGGACGCCTGAGCGCGGCACGGAGGGCGCAACGAAAAACGCCCCGGCCAACGGCAGTGCCGGTACCGGGGCGTTTCACCAGCTAGCGTCCGCGGTTGGGACGGGCCTTGTACGGGTCGATGCCCTTGGGGATGGGAAGCCTGGTACCCATGGAAGCGATGCGCTTGGAGACCGTGCTCACCTCAAGCTTGGTCAGTTCGTTCTTCATCTTGCCCATCTGCTTGGCCACCTGGCTCAGCGGTACCTGGCCTTCGCCGCGGCCGGTCTGGATGGTGTGGACCGGAACGTTGGGGAGGATGCGTGCAAGGCGCTTGCGCTCGGCGTCGAGCAGGGGCTTCACCCGGTGGGTGGGCCCTTCGCTGACAAGCACGACGCCGGGACGGCCTACGGCGCGGAACACGGCATCCTGCGTGCGCGGGTTAACGGCAACGGGCTGCTCTTCGGTGATCCAGCCGCGGCGCAGCGTCCCCAGGGCGGCGCCTGAAGCGCCGGGCTGGTTTTCAATCTGCGCGAACGCAGCACGCTCGGCCCGGCGGGAGAGGATGAACGTAGCGGCCAGCAGGCCGAGCGGGATTCCGATGATCAGGCCCGTGATCCAGTTATCCAGCCAGAAACCTACCAGGAAGCTCACGGCCACGACGCCGAGGAACACCAAAAGCATGAGCCACGGGACCATGGGATCGTGGCGGCGGGTCATGGTGAAGACCTCGCCGATCTGCTTGAGCCTGCTGGGCTTCTTGGCCTTCGCTTCCTTGGGCTTGCGCGTGAACAGGCCGCGCTTCACCGCGCTGGAGCCCGCCGGGGTGGAGTTGCTGGAGTCAGGGGATTTCGCCATAGTGCCTCAATTCTACGTGACTTAAACCAAAGGGCCGGACGCTGGATTCTTCCAGCGCCCGGCCCTCTGCCACTTTACAAAGGAGGGGTCACGAGTGTGCGGCGAGGAGGGTGGCGGCTTCCTGGCGGGTGGTGCCGGAGTCCTGGATGCCTTCTGCGATGTGGGCGAGGTTGTCGGGGATGTCGCGGCCTTTTTTGCGCATGGCGGTGGCCCAGAGCCGGCCGGCGCGGTAGGAGGAGCGGACCAGGGGTCCGGACATGACGCCGAGGAAGCCGATTTCTTCGGCTTCGTGCTGGAGGTCCACGAATTCCTGGGGTTTGACCCAGCGGTCCACGGGCAGGTGCCGTTCACTCGGGCGGAGGTATTGGGTGATGGTGATCAGGTCGCAGCCGGCCTGGTGGAGGTCGCGGAGGGCTTCGCTGATTTCCTCCCGGGTTTCGCCCATGCCCAGGATGAGGTTGGATTTGGTGACCATGCCGTGGTTGCGGCCCTGGGTGATGACGTCCAGGGAGCGTTCGTAGCGGAACGCGGGGCGGATCCGCTTGAAGATCCGGGGCACGGTTTCGACGTTGTGGGCGAAGACTTCGGGGGCGGAGTCGCAGATCGCCTTGATGTGGTCGGGGTTGCCGGAGAAGTCGGGGATGAGCAGTTCGACGCCGGTGCCGGGGTTCAGTTCGTGGATCTTGCGGACGGTTTCGGCGTAGAGCCAGACGCCTTCGTCTTCGAGGTCGTCGCGGGCCACGCCGGTGACGGTGGCGTAGCGCAGGGCCATGGACTGGACGGAGCGGGCCACCTTGGTGGGTTCGAACATGTCCACGGGGGAGGGTTTGCCGGTGTCGATCTGGCAGAAGTCGCAGCGGCGGGTGCATTCGGAGCCGCCGATCAGGAAGGTCGCTTCCTTGTCTTCCCAGCATTCGAAGATGTTGGGGCAGCCGGCCTCTTCGCAGACGGTGTGCAGGCCTTCTTTTTTGACCAGGTTCTTCAGCCCGACGAACTCGGGGCCCATTTGGACCTTGGCCTTGATCCACTCCGGCTTGCGCTCCACCGGGACCGCAGCGTTGCGCTGCTCGATCCGCAGCATCTTCCGGCCTTCAGGTGCCAATGTCACAGTAGAGCTCCTTCAGGGCTCGAAACCAATGCTTCTTCATGTTTGCGGAATTCCTCCACGAACCGCTCCGCGATGTCCGCGGGCTGGATTTCCCTGCCCGTTTCAAGGGACATGGTGGTCACTCCGGCGTCGGTGATGCCGCAGGCGATGATCTGGCCGTAGGGCGCAAGGTCGTTGCTGCAGTTAATGGCGATGCCGTGCATGGTCACGCCGTTCAGGACGCGGATGCCGATCGCGGCGATCTTGCGATCCGGGCCCTTCGAATCGGCCTTGATCCATACACCCGCGCGGCCCTTGATCCGTTCGGCGTTAATGCCGTAGTCCGACATGACGGTGATCATGATCTCTTCGAGGCGTTCCACGTAGTCGCGGATGCCTGCGCGGTTCTTGAGCTTCAGGATGGGGTAGGCAACCAGTTGGCCCGGGCCGTGCCACGTAAGTTTGCCGCCGCGGTCCACCGCGACCACCGGCGTACCGTCAAAGGGCCGCTCGTGGTCCTCGGTAAGCTTGCCGGCCGTATAAACAGCGGCGTGCTCCAGGAGAAGGACTGTGCTGGGCGCACTTCCCGCGACAACTTTGTCATGGAGTTCGCGCTGGGCATCCCAGCCTTCCATGTAATCAACGAAGTCGGGGGCAAGACCCAGCTGTGAAAACTCAAGAGTCATGGCATCCAGCTTAGACCCCGCAGCCGCAGCGGCCCGGTTTAGTGTCCAAGCTCACCGGCTGCACTGTTTGTGACCGCACCGCGGGGGCTGTGGATAACTTCTGCGGCGCTGCCGGAAGTCGGCTAGACATGGACCATGGACGATGCACAGGCACCCGACATACCGGGCTACGACGTCGGCAGGCTGTTGGGGCGGGGCGGCAGCGCGGACGTGTGGCTGGTAACGGAACGCCGGACGGGACAGGAATACGCATTGAAGTGCTTCCGCGCGGACGTAAGCGGCGCGCGCAGCAGTCCGGGAATCACCGGGGAGGATGTTCGGCGGGAGCTCCACATCCTGTCAGTCCTGGACCACCAGCACCTGGTTAAGGCTTACGGTGCGGTGCAGGGCACCGGGCCCGGCAGCGGCGCGGCCCTGACCATGGATTACGCCGCCGGCGGTTCGCTGGCCCAGCTGGTCTCCTCCCGGGGCAGGATCAGCGTGGGGGAGACGGTCACCGTCCTGACGCCTATCGCCCAGGCCCTGGCCTACCTGCATGCCAAGGGGTTCACGCACTCGGATGTCTCACCGGGAAATGTCCTGTTCACCGGGCAGGGAAAACCAATGCTCTCAGACCTCGGAATCGCCCGGATGCTCGGCGATCCGGGCTGTGCCGGGGCCGCCGGAACCGGAGGATTCGTGGACCCGTCACCGGTGGACGCAGTGCGCGCCGGCCTCCAGCCGGAGCGCGACGTGTACTCGGTGGCTGCCCTGGGCTGGTATTGCCTGACCGGTGATGCTCCTGGACGGACCGCCGACAGGCCTCCCCTCTCCCTGCTGGTTCCCGGCGTCCCCAAAGACCTGGCAGCCGCCCTGGAAGCAGGACTGAACGATGAGCGCAGGCTGCGGCCTGACGCGCTGGCGCTGGCGACCGCGGTGTACCGCAGTGCGGAACCACAACCCGTGGACCTTTCCGGTGCCGTCCACCCCAGCGTCCTGCCGGAACTGCTGACCCGCCGCCACGTCCCAGCTCCGTCGCGGGGCAGCGGACTCCGGGGAAAGGTCCAGGGGCTTCGCCGCCGGCGGTGGCCTCCCGCTGGTCCGCGCGGCCGGGAGCGGCAACAACTGCAGCCGCGCCGGCCCGCGGAAAGCATGCGGAGCACCTGGCCGGTGGCCAGGTGCTCCGGCTTCTGCGGCGGTCCGTGCTGCCGCTCGTTGCTGCGGCTGCGGCAGTGCTGTGGTGGCTGTCAGCGTTTGCCGGTCACGGCACATGGCCCGGGAATTCTGCCCACGGTCCGGTCCCACAGGTTGCGTCCCCGGCCGCCACAGGTGGAGGGGGCCCGGGCACCGCGCCCCTGGACGTGGCGAGGGAGCAGGCAGGGGCAGCTGATCCCGTCATAGCCGCACAGGGGCTGGCCGCGGTTCGCGACTACGCCTTCAGCAGCGGGGGAATGGAACTGCTGGCGGATGTGAACGCCCCCGGGTCGGCCGCGGCCGCGGCTGACCAGAGGATCTCGAGCCAGGTTGCGGCCGGCCGGCGGCTCGCCGGATTCAGCACCACGCTTTCAGGGGTGGCTGTGGAGGACGGGGCAACCGGGGTGCACGCGGTGGTGCGGGCAGTCTCCACCACGTCCGGCTACCGGGTGCTGGACCCGGACGATAGTGTTCTGGCCACCGGGCCGGCGAGCGGTCCGCAGCCGCTTCGGCTGGTCCTGGTGTCAGTGGACGGTCGGTGGCGGGTCAGCGACATCCTGCCCGGCCAGTGAACAGCCCCGGGGAACCCCTGGCATCCAGCGTTGCCGGGTCGGCTCATTGCCTACCCCCGCTGGGGCGTGGCGGCCTTTCCTGCCACCCAGCGGGCCGCATCTGCCAGATGCCCGTGCTGCCATTGGAACCCGGCAGCTGCCAGGACGGCCGGTTCCATCCGCTGGCTGTACAGCAGGAGTTCCTCACCAAGGCCGGGCAGCACGGTCCGCAGCACGGGGTCGGGGACCCGCAGAAACGCGGGACGGTGCAGCGCATTGGCCAGGGCCGCCACGATGGTGTTCACGTCGGCCTGGTCAGGGGCGGCCACATTGACTGGGCCCGAGACCGGAGCGGCCAGCAGGAACAGGAACGCGGCCGAAACATCGGGCAGCGTCACCCAGGGCCAGAACTGCCTGCCGTTGCCAAACGGGCCGCCCAACCCCAGGCGCAGCAGCGGGAGCAGCTTGCCCAGCGCCCCGCCGGAGTGGCTGAACACCACACCGGTCCGCGGTGTCACCACCCGGACGCCCGCCGGCGCCATCAGCGCGGCCTGCTCCCACTCAATGCAGATCTGCGAGAGTGTTCCCTCGCCTGCCGCGGCGTCCTCCCGTAGGACGGTATTGCCGGCGTCGCCGTAGTATCCCGACGCCGACTGGCTGATGAAGGTTGCCGGCGGCGTATCCGTGTGCGCCATGGCCTGCACCAGGGTCCGGGTAGGGGCCAAACGGGAGCTGAAGAGCTCCTCCACCCGGTGCCGCGTCCACGGCCGGTCACCGATGCCGGCGCCGGAAAGGTTGACCACAGCGTCGGCGCTGGACAGCACTCCGGGATCCAGGACACCGGCAGCCGGATCCCAGCGGACTTCGCTGGCACTGGCAGGGGGCCTGCGGACCAGTGTCACCACCGAGTGGCCGGCACTGCGGAAGGCGGCGGACATGGAGGTGCCGATGAGCCCGGAGGCGCCGGCCATGACGATGTGCATGGTCCATCTCACCACGGCAGCACGGGTTGTGTGTCTCCCGCGGGGCAGGGGAGGGGATGGCTATGATCGAACGATGACCTCTTCCAGCTACTTCCGTTTCCCGCATCTGCACGGTGATCTGGTCACTTTCGTGGCCGAGGACGACGTGTGGATCGCGCCCCTGGACGGCGGGCGCGCCTGGCGCGTCTCGTCGCTCCAGCTCCCTGCCCGCAACCCGCGTTTTACCCCTGACGGCAAGCGCCTGGTGTGGACCGTGGTCCAGGGAACGGCGCCGGAGGTAGTTTCCGCCCAGGTGGATGGCGGCGGGTACCGGCAGCTCACCTATTTTGGCCACAGCACCACCAAGGTCAAGGGATTCACCACCGGCGGTTCCGTGGTGGTCACCAGCGCGTTCCGCCAGGCCGAAAGCCGGCACACCCACGCCTACAGCGTCCCGCTCGACGGCGGCATGGCCCAGGAGCTGCCCTATGGACCGGTGGAGGCCGTTGCCTTCGGCCCCGAAGTTGGCGATGAACGCCCCGTGGTCCTGGCGAGTGTGCTCTCCCGCGAACCGGCATGGTGGAAGCGGTACCGGGGTGGAACGGCCGGGAAGCTGTGGATCGACCGCGATGGCAACGGCGAATTCGAACGCCTCCTGCCGGACCTTGACGGCAACCTCACCGACCCTCTCTGGGTGGACGGCCGGATCGCCTTCCTGTCCGACCATGAGGGCTACGGCAATGTGTACTCGGTCCTCCCCAGCGGTAAGGACCTGCGCAGGCACACCGACCACCAGGACTTCTATGTCCGGCATGCGGCCACTGACGGCAAGCGGGTCATCTTTGAATCGGCCGGTGAACTTTGGGTCCTCCACGACCTTGGCTCGGACGCGGTAAAGCTGGACATCAGCCTGGGGTCCGCCAGCCAGTCGAGGCGCCCCGCACTGCTCGACGCCGTCAAGCACCTCGGTGCGGTGGCGCCGGATGTTGCGGGCGCCGCCAGCGCCGTCGAATCCCATGGCACCATCCACTGGCTGCGGCACAAGGACGGCCCGTCGCGCATCATCGAGGCCACCCCGGGTGTCCGCGGCCGGTTGCCCAGGCCGCTGGGAGACGGACGCATTGCGTACACCGCCGACCATGACGGCGTGGAAGCACTGCACATCAAGGACATCGCCGCGCCCGTTCCGCACACCGCCGGGAAACCGGGCACCCAGGCTCCTGACGCCCCGGCCGGCCCGGCACCCGCTGGGGAGGAAGCGGAGGCGGTCAGCCTGCCCCAGCCTGTCCCGGCGTCGGGCACCAAAGTACCGGCGGCAGCAACGGCACACGTGTCCACCGATGACGAGCAGCAGGCGGACGTGGCGCCCCAGGCCGATGCCGCCGGCACCGAAGCCCGGGTTCCCGCCGTGGACGCGGGTGTCACCGTGCCGACGCCGTCCCGTGCCAGTTCGCTGGAGCCGAGCCCCGATGGCCGCTGGGTTGCCCTCGGGACGTCTTTTGGTGATGTCTTCGTGGTGGACACCCGCTCCGGAGACCTCACACAGGTAGCCAGCATCGGGGAGGGCAGCATCTCCGAACTCGGGTGGTCGGCGGATTCGCGCTGGCTGGCCTGGTCCGAGCCCGTCACCTCCTTCGGTTCGCGGAGCCGGCTGCGCCTGGCCACCGTGGACCGTCTCGACGCAGAACCCGTGGAGGTCACTGACGGCCGCTTCCGCGACGCCTCCCCGGCCTTCACTCCGGACGGGAAATTCCTTGCCTTCCTGTCCAACCGCAGCTTCGACCCCGTGTACGACGGGCACTCGTTCGACCTCTCCTTTCCCAGCCCCATCAAGCCGTACCTGGTGGCGCTTGCGGCCGGGACGCCGTCGCCCTTTGGCCCTTCGGTTGATCCCGCGGGCGGGGAACCGGATGCCGGCGCCGGGGCAGAAGCCGCGGAAGGTGCCGGTGACAGCACAGCGCCCGCCGTCACTGTCGATCCGGAGGGCCTGGCCCATCGTGTGATCGGCGTTCCCGTGCCCCAGGGCAACTACACCTCGTTGCAGGCTGTTGACGGCGCGCTCCTCTGGCTCGACTCCGTCCTGGCGGGCGTGACCGGCGACGGGAAGGCCAGCCAGGAAGACAAGGACGCCCGTCCCAGCCTGGTCCGGTATGACATCGCCCGGCGCAAGCAGACCACCCTGGTGGATGCCGTCGACAGCTACCGGCTCTCGGGTGACCGCAGCAAAGTGGCGGTCGTCGCCGATAAGCAGGTGACTGTTGTTCCGTCGGACGCCAAGGCGGACGAGGAATCGGGCAAGCTGGTCAAGGTGGACCTGGGCCGGATCCGCGTGCTGATGGACCCGCTCAGCGTCTGGGGACAGGCATTCGACGAGGCCTGGCGCCTGCAGCGCGACTTCTTCTGGGCCGAGGACATGGCCGGGCAGGACTGGGAATCCATCCACGCCCGGTACCGCCCGTTGGTGGAACGGCTCGGCTCCCACGACGACCTCGTGGACCTCCTGTGGGAACTGCACGGCGAACTGGGGACGTCCCACGCCTATGTGCGTCCCGCGGCCGTCACCGAGCGCGGCAGCCGTGGACAGGGCAGGCTCGGCGCCGACCTCGTCCACACCGCCCGCGGCTGGGAGATCACCCGCATCCTGGCGGGCGAGTCCTCTGACCCGCTGGCAACCTCGCCCCTGACCCGGCCCGGTGTCGGTGCCAAGGCGGGAGACGTCCTGCTGGCCGTCGACGGCGTCCCCTTGTCCGAAAGCACCACCCCTGCCATGCAGTTGGTGGGGGCCGCCGGCCGCGCCGTGGAGCTCACCCTCCTCAACGGCCCCGGGCACGGCGGCGCCGAGGGCACCCAGCGGAGGGTCGCCGTCGTGCCGGTCAAGGATGAGGAACGCCTCCGCTACCAGGAATGGGTGGCGGGAAACCGGCGGACGGTCCGCGAGGCTTCCAGCGGAACCTTCGGCTACCTGCACATCCCGGACATGATGGCCAACGGCTGGGCCCAGCTCCACCGCGACCTGGATACCGAAACAGCATTCGATGGACTAATCGTCGATGTGCGCCGCAATCGCGGGGGGCACACCTCCCAGCTTGTCGCCGAGCTCATTGGCCGCAAGGTCACGGGCTGGAGCATGCCGCGCGGGGAGAAGCCGCGCACCTACCCGCACCATGCACCGCGCGGTCCTGTGATCATCCTCGCGGACGAGTTCGCCGGGTCCGACGGCGACATCATCACCCAGGTGTCAAAGCTCCGCGGGATCGGCCCGGTCATCGGAACGCGCACCTGGGGCGGCGTCGTCGGCATCGACAACCGGTTCACACTGGCGGATGGCACCGGCGTCACCCAGCCCCGCTATGCCAACTGGTTCGGCGGCGGCGTGGGCTGGAGCGTCGAGAACTACGGCGTTGACCCGGACATCGAGGTGACCTACCCGCCGCACGCGTACGCCGCCGGGCGGGACCCCCAGCTGGAGTACGGCATCGGGGCCCTGAAGGAGATGATCCAGGAACTTCCCACGGACCGTCCGCCGGTCCGCACCGGCTACCGGAATCTCAAGCCTGCTCCGCTGCCGGCACGCCGGCACGACGGCTAGCCTGAGTCGTCAACAGCAAAGGCCCTGTCCTTCCGGAATTCCGGAAGGACAGGGCCTTTTGCGTCGTGCGGGGTTGCGGAACCTAGGTGTACTGCCCAGGGAGGTTGGTCAAGCGGCTGATGGGCGGGTGGCCTCCGATTGCGGTGTGGGGCCTGTGGTGATTGTAGTGGTGCAGCCATGCCGGGAGGGCGTTTCTGCGGGCTGA
>NZ_JBHVTN010000010.1:0-161507 GCF_042884655.1 Pseudarthrobacter sp. NPDC058119 | reverse complement strand
CCAGGTTGAATGCTAGACACACTCATCCCAGCAGGGCCACGGGCCCCTTTGTCTTCAACGACACGAACTCATATCCCCATCAACCGCGAAGAGCCCCTTAGGGCTGAACGGGAGCAAGAAGCAGGACCCGAGGATGGCCCCGGCTCCAATCGATAGGGCCCAGCACGCAACCATTGCCCAGCGGACCGTCGATTTACTGGGTCGGTCGATGCGGGTTTTCATGTCAGTGCCAGGACGAAACCGGTTCATGTTTGGCCGGCGCCCCGTGTGAAGCCCTTTCCGTTGGGGCCCGGGCGGGCACAGCGGGTTTTCCTACTGTGCTCTGGCAGGTGATTGCCCAGAATCATCATCGCCTTCGTCGTAAACCAATGGTCGAGCCATGTTGCCACGGGCCGTGAGTGGGTCTGTGGCGGGGATCAGTGGAAGGGAGATCAAGGGTGCGAGGGCGGCAAAAGCGAAGGCGGCGGGATAGCCAACAAAGCCGATCAGTGTTCCCGCTACAGGACCAACGGCGGACGCGACCAGGAATTGGCCGGTGTTTTGGGTGCCGAGTGCACGACCGGACCATCGGGGCCCGGCGGCCTCGGCTGCGGAAGTGAAGGCGATTCCGTTATCTGCCACGGAAACCACAGTCGCAAGAATCAGGACCAGCGCGCCCGGCAGCGACCAGTCCTGCCATCCGGTGAGCGCCAGCAGGAGCATCACCATGACGCCGCTGACCGCGACCCATCGCAGCACCCTCACGCGGCTTCCGGCTCGATCACTAAGGTGGCCGACAGCGATCCTTCCGAGTGCACCAATGAATTGGGCCAGGGCTATGACGATGCCGGCAGGGGTAGCCTCCCATCTCAAAACTGAGGTGAGCCACACCAGCCCGAAGATGGACAGGGTGAACTGAGGCGCGACGAGAAGCATCGACACTGCGTGGATGCGCCACAGGAACGTTGATTCCCGGTAGGGGTTGCACTTCACAAAGGTGACGTCTTGTCTGACACGTGGCGGGTTCCGGATCCCGACTGCACACGCGACTGCCAGGACGAGAGCCGTGATACCCGATATGATCAAGGGCCCCGCCACATCGTAATGGGCGGCCATCGTCGGCACGGTCAGTGCCGCGGCGGCGACACCGAGCGGCTGGGACATCTGCCGGATACCCATGGCAAGACCGCGGCGCGATCGAGGAAACCATCCCACGACCACGCTACCGGTGGCCGCGTTGCTGCTGGCTGCTGCTCCACCCGCCAGTCCGAGCATCACACCCATCGCTGCAGTGTCGGTGGCCGATACCGCAAGGAGCGTGAAGATCGCGGTGCCAGCGAGGCCACCCGCAATCACCCATCGCTCCCCGTAGCGATCCGCCGCTGCGCCCCAGGCAACCAATGTAATTACCATTCCGAGAGTGGGAGTGGCAGCCAGCATTCCCGCTTCGGTCAGCGACAATCCCCGTTCCGTATGGAGATACGGGATCAGATAGGCGGGGATGGACACAACGAGTGAGCCTCCCGCCTGAGCCGCAACTCCCAGCAGAAGCATGAGCCATGCGGCTGCCGGGATGGCGCCGGTAGCCGAATAGCGGTTGCTTATTGTGAATCGATGCATTTCCCGATCTTGCATGTAATCCGAAGTGTGAGACAAAAAGGTCAATATGCGGACAATCCGCTGAAAAGCTCCCCGGGCTACCGGAGGGTCAGGCGGAATACCCGTCGTGGGCTGAGCCCCGAAGCCGCTTATCTAATCCGCCTGGCGAAGGAGAATGACTAGATGGGTGCGACCGCTGGATTGCCGCAGGCGCATCGGTGATTACACGGTTCGGCCGTTCCGCTGTTGGGCCTCACCGGAATGCTGAGCCGAACCTTGTAGCCCCAGGCCTTCATGTACAGCGTGCGCTGCTCGACAGCATCCGCTGCCACCCACATCATGCTGGAATCCGGTGTGGTCTGTTCCATTCTGCCCACTCGAACGAGTTGGCCATTGAGCCGCACTTCGACCACTCCTCCGACAAGGTGTGCCCAGTCGTCCCGATCCCAGGCAACTTCGCTCATGGGACGCGGACTCCCAGTTCGGAGTAGATTCTTTGAGTATGCTCGCCGAGCTCGGGGACTGCTCCCATGCGGAAGGCTGCTTCCCGGGAATTTACCGGAGGGATCAGGCTGCGCAGCGGCCCGACCGGTGATTCAACGTCACGCCAGCGGTTTCGTGAGGCGAGCTGGGGGTGTGCGGAGAATCCGTGCATGTCGCGTAGCTGTGCGTTGGCGATGCCGGCTTCGTCTAACCGCGCAACTGCCTTTTCCGTGAACAGGTCCCCGAAGGCCTTGCCGATAACGCTATGCAGGTCGGCCCGGTTCTCTACTCTCTTGGTGTTGGAGTTGAAACGGCCGTCCTGGGCGAGTTCGGGTTGCTGAAGGACGTCCGTGCAGAATGCCGCCCATTCGCGTTCATTCTGAATTCCGAAGAAGACGGTTCCATCCGCGGTGGTGAACGGCCCGTAGGGTGCGATGCTTGCATGCTGCGCTCCACTGCTTATCGGGGGCGCACCGCCGTACTGTGCGTAGAAATAGGGTTGGCTCATCCACTCCCCCAGCGCCTCAAGCATGGATACTTCCAGCACATCACCCCGTCCGGTAGTTGCCCGCTGGAGCAGGGATGTCAGGATCCCGGAGTAGGCATACATTCCGGCGCAGATGTCAGCGATGGAGACGCCGACTTTGGCCGGCGCGCCCGGGGTTCCTGTGACACTGAGCAGCCCGGTCTCGCATTGAATGAGAAGGTCATAGGCCTTCTTCTGTTCGTGTGCGCCACCGCGGCCGTATCCCGAAACGGACACGTGGATCAGTTTCGGGTTCAGCGCCAGCGCATCATCCGGGCCCAGGCCCAGCCGCTCAATGGCGCCGGGAGCGAGGTTTTGGACCAGGACGTCCGCTCGCGATACCAATTCCCTGAGGACCCCCATCCCTTCGGTTGACTTGAGGTCCAGGACAATGCTTTCTTTTCCGCGGTTCAGCCACACGAAGTAGCTGGACATTCCGCTGACTTTCCGGTCATAGCCGCGGGCGAAGTCACCGGTGTCCCGTTCCACCTTGATGACCCGGGCGCCGAGGTCTGCCAGCTGGCGGGTGGCAAATGGAGCGGCCACGGCCTGTTCCAGGGAGACGACAGTGATACCTGCCAAAGGTAGCTCAGCCATTTGATGAACCTTTCCGGGCCTGGTGCAGGATACGTTTTGCGCGTTCAGTGACGGGACGGTCAATCATCCGCCCGTCCACCTGGGCGGCACCACCCTCGGCACCGATAACCGTGCGGGCCCATTCAATGTCGGAGTCACTGGGAAGGAATTCTGCGTTGACAATGGCGACCTGAGCCGGATGTATGCAGAGTTTTCCTCCGAATCCGAATTTTTTGGCCAGCCGTGCAGAGCTGGCAACGCGGTCCACGTCGCGAATTTCGATGCACGGCGAATCCAGTGGTGCGGCAATTCCAGCTGCCCGGGAGGCTAGGACCAGCTGGGAACGTGCGGCGTCCAGAAAGCGGTCGTCGCTGTCGGCGTTAAGGTCCAATGCGAAGTCGACGGCGCCAAAGGCCAGACGCGTCACTCCTGGCACCGAAGCCAGTACCTGCGCCTGGACAAGGCCGCGCGCTGATTCGACGAGGGGCACCAAGGCAAGATTTTCTGGCAGCGCCTCCCGCAAGGCCGTTAGGGGCCCAGCCTGCTCGGCCTTTGGAACCATCAGGCCTAAAAGACCATGGTGCTTCAGCTCAGTTATGGCGAGCAGGGATTTTACTTCCGTCTCATGGCTTGCTGAGTCAGCGGCGTTTACCCGGACCAACGCACGGATTCCACCCCGGACCAAGGCATCAACCGTGGAGGCCAATGCCAGTGACTTTTCGGAAGGGGCGACTGCGTCTTCGAGGTCGATAATGACGACATCGGCGTCGGCAGCGGCGGCTTTCTGGAAGCGTTCGGGGCGGTCGCCGGGCACGAACAGGGCGGTAACTGCCTGTGTGATGACTTCTGCGCCGGCAATGGTCTCAGGCAGGGTCCCCGCTGCCGTCACTTTTGCTCTCCGATCTTCGGCAGGCTCGATTCATCGGGGCGGGCAGATTCGACTCCTGGCAGGTGGCCCTGCCGGTAGACCATGAAGGTCCGCCGGTAGCTGATGACGATTTTCTTGTCCTGGTTGAACCCTTCGGTGGCAACGGTCACCAGGCCAAGGCTGGGCCGGGAATTGGATTCCCTCGTGGCCAGCACTTTGGACCGGGAGTAAATGGTGTCGCCTTCAAAGACGGGATTGGGCATGCGTACTTCGTCCCATCCCATGTTCGCGAACACATTCATGGAAAGGTCAATGGTGGACTGGCCCGTGACGAGCGCAAGCGTGAGCGTCGAGTTCACCAGCGGCAGCCCGAACTCTGTGGCGGCCGCGAAATTCCTGTCGACGTGGGTCTTGGACACGTTCTGGGTCATCAGCGTGAAGCTGTGGTTATCCGCTTCGGTTACCGTCTTTCCGAACGGGTGGTAGTAGATATCTCCCACAGAGAAGTCCTCGAAAAGCCTCCCGTTCCATCCGGGGACAACGCGGCTGTTCGCTGCTGCTTCTTGGTTGGATATTTCTGACATCCGAGCATCTCCTTTGCTGGGCATCCACTGCCCTGCGGAATCAAATATATTTTGTTCTCGATCTATTTTTCTCAGCAGATGCCTGCTAAGTCAAGGATTTTGCTTGCAACATTAGATGGTTGTGGGTATTGCCAAGCAGTCAATATATTTTGTACGGTCGTACGTAGGTCAGCGACACGCGCACCCATCACCGACTAAGGAGCAAAGATGCCCACCACCGACTCTCTTGAACAGCTACGGCAACGCACCCGTGACCTGTGCGCCGCGTTCCCGGACGAGTACTGGCGTGAAACGGACCGCAACCGGCGGTACCCGCAGGAATTCGTGGATACATTGACCGAAGCCGGACTGCTGTCGGCGCTGATCCCCACCGAGTACGGCGGGCTGGGGCTGGGCCTTACCGAGGCCAGCGTAATCATGGAGGAGATCAACAAGTCAGGCGGGCACTCCGCTGCCTGCCACGCGCAGATGTACACGATGGGTGCTTTGCTGCGCCATGGCAGTGAGGCCCAAAAGAGCGACTACCTTCCTCAGATCGCCGCTGGCAAGCTCCGCCTGCAGGCCTTCTCGATCACCGAAGACAAGGCCGGCTCGGATACCACCAGCATCGAGACCGAAGCGGTTCCCGATGGTGAGGACTACATCATCACCGGACACAAGAGCTGGACCAGCCGTATTGACGAATCGGATCTCGCCTTCGTTCTGGCAAGGACAGCCGCGAAAAGCACCAGCAAGACGGAAGGGCTCACCCTGTTCCTGGTCGACCTGCGCCAGGTGCGGCAGGAGCAACCGAATACCCTGAAGGTGGTCAAAGTCCGCACGATGTTCAACTATGCGACAAACCAGATTTGGTACCAGGGCATGCGGGTTCCCTCTTCCGCCGTCATTGGCGAGGTCGGCAAGGGCTTCCGTTACGTACTGGACGGCTGGAACGCAGAGCGCATTCTGCTTTCTGCTGAGGCGGTGGGTGACGGCTACTGGTTCACCCAGCGTGCAGTGTCGTACGCCAGCAGCCGCGAACGCTTCGGCAGGGCCATCGGCGCTAACCAGGGCGTGCAGTTTCCGATCGCCGACGCTTACATGAAGGTCCGGGCCGCGGACATGATGCGCTATGAAGCGGCACGCCTCTTTGATGAAGGACTGCCCTGTGGCGCTGAAGCGAACATGGCAAAACACCTCGCATCAGAAGCAAGCTGGGCCGCGGCCAATGCTTGCCTGGATACTCACGGCGGCTACGGATTCGTTGACGAATACGATGTCGAGCGCAAGTTCAGGGAAACCCGCATGTTCCAGGTTGCTCCGGTGAACAACAACATGATCAAGAACTTTATCGCCAACAAGGTCCTCGGCCTCCCCCGGTCCTACTAGGAAAACGATGAAGGCTCAAACGGTTGATGGCTGCACAAAGCGCAGTTGGACGAAGCTCGTGGGTGCGTTCGTTGAAATCCGGCGAAATCAGGTCACTGTCTCCAGGGGGGTCGTGGCGGAAGCCATGCCGGACTCGTCCGCGCTGTGGTTGTCAGCTGACGCCAACGACCAGCGCAGAATGTTCGCCGCAGCAGACAACTACGAGGTTTGGATTCATCCCAGGCCCCTCGCCGCACCGGTCAGGTTCCTCTAGAAGCTTCTTATGGCGGCGCAGGACTATCCCGCGATCAGGCGGGCGGAAGGCCATCCTCCGGCGTGGATACGGCCGACCACGGTTTCTTCGAGAAGCTTTGCCGTCATCCGAACGGCAGATGAGGATCTGGCATTGCCCGGCCTGGCCAATATGATTCTTCGCGGTATACCCGGATCTACAATGGGTGCCGAATTGAGCGTGCCGCCGGCAGCCTCGTCGGCAACCATGATCCCCGGCAGTACGGTCCAACCGAAACCGTTCTGGACGAGCTGCTTTTGGACTCCCGCGTCATTCGTTTCCACCGCAATGTCCAGCGGGAGGCCGAGGCGGGCCGCAGCGCTTTCCACAAGCGAGCGGATGCCGTGGGGCGCGCTGGGCATCACCAGCGGACGTTGCAGGAGGTCTCGGAGCCCAAATCCAGCCGAGCCGACACTGGGCGCTTCCACTGGTCCGACCGCCCACAGGTCTTCATCGAGAAGGGGTTTCACGCTCAGGGCTGCGGCTGGAGGCTGGTTGTACGTCAAAGCAATGTCTACATCGCCGGCCTCTAGCCACCTACTCAGGTGCCCGCCAAAGCCGGTAACCAGACGCAACCTCACGCCGGGATGTGCGTTGGCCACGGCAGCAACGAGAGGCGCGGCGAGCAGGGGGGCGGTGCTCGCCAGGAGGCCAACGGTCACGATGCCGTGCAGGGCCGCTCCTGAGGAACGCGCCTCTTCCCGTGCCCGCTCAAGCTCTGAGAGGGCGCGTCGTGCGCGCTCGATGACCTGCAGCCCTATGTCCGTTGGCCGCATGCCCGTGCGGCTCCGTTCAAACAGGGATGTGCCCAACTCGCTCTCCAGGTTATGGATCTGTCGTGTTACGGCCGGCTGTACAACGTGGAGCAGTTCGGCTGCCCTGGTCACACTTCCTGTGTCCGCAACGGCCAGGAGAGATTGCAAATGCCTTATTTCCACACGACATCCCCTTCCGGCATTATCACGGTCGGGCATCGACCCATCACGGAAAAGTATTGGTAAGGCGATTCCATAACAGTAAGTATGGAACACATCACGTTCGGCGGCGAACCAAACATCCGTCCCGGTCCCGAAATCTCCCCCGCCCCCGCGAAAGACTAGAAATGCTCCAAGACATTAGTTCCTCGTTCACTCCGAGCCAGCCCGGCTCCACACCCGAAACGGACGCCCGCAAAGTACTCCGCGGCCGGTCAGCGGCCATGGCGCGGAACATGGAGGCCAGCCTTGCAATTCCCACTGCCTCCACCATCCGCAGTTTCGAAGTGTCGGCACTGATGCAGTGGCGGGAACGACTGCGCACTGAGGGCTTCAATGTTCCCATCGCCGCGGTACTTGCCACTGCCATGGCTCGGGCCGCCCAGAACCAGGTCCCTGCAGCCCGTCGCCGGATAGAAGCTGCGGAGAAGGATCTGGTGATGGTGGAAGAAGGCACCGTCAACCTTGGTGTAGCTGTGGACGTAGAGACTGCTTCAGGCCACTCGATCATGGTGCCCGTGATCAGGGATGCAGCCAGCCTGACCTTCCCTGCCTTCGTTGCCCGGTTGGGGGAACTGTCCGAGGCGTGCCGCACTGGAACCGTGGCGGTAGCGGACCTCCGCGGAGCCAGACTGATCCTGACCAGCACTGGCCGGTTCGGGTCAACCACCGGCGTGCCCTTGCTGCCGGCCGGTCCCGGCATCATCGTCGCCGCCGGGGCCATCGGCATCCCGGCGGGCCTCGAGACGCTTGCGCGCACGCAGCACGTGGACCCCGTCATCACCCTGTCCTCCACCTACGACCACCGCGCCATTCAGGGCGCCGACTCGGGGATGTTCCTCGGCACGGTTGAAAAACTGCTGAGGTCCCCGGAATTCCTGGACCAACTCGAAAGCGAACTGCGCGGCACACCGACCGGCGTCCTGCTCGACCTTCCCGCCCAGCCGGGTTCGGACCACGACGACATCAGGCTGGCCGAATACGAGAGCAGCGCAAGCTCGGCAGTCGCCCGGCTTGAGCCCGTCCGGGCCCGCCATGAAGGCTCATGGCTCCCCAACGGAGTTGAAGTTGAGTTCAGCCACCTGTCCGACCCCGACTCCCGTCAATGGCTGGCCGAGCTGCTGCGCAACGGCATCCCGACGCCTGCTTCCTCCCGGCGTCTTCAGGCGCTGAAGCTGGCAACTGAACTTGATGTCTTCGAGGCCTACCTCCAAACCCAGTTCCTGGGCCAGAAGACCCTTTCAGTACAGGGACTTGAATCAACCGTCCTGGCCTTGGCCGAAATGGCAGGCCACGCAGCCCAGGCCAACTACACGGACACGGTCATCGGCATGGCCCACCGCGGTCGGCTCAGCATCATGGCCCGCATACTCAACTGGCCCGCCGAGCGGCTCCTCGCGGAATTCCTTCCCACCGCCCATGCCACCCCCAAGGCTCCCGTGGGCGATGTCCGTCAACACCTGGGCGGCGAAGGCCGCTTCGAGGATGTCGACGGCGCTTCCATCCGCGTTACCCTCGAACAAAACCCCAGCCACCTCGAGTTCGTCTCCCCGGTGGCACTGGGTGCCGTCCGGGCCAAACAGGACCAGCTCGTCGCCGCCGGCATGACCCGTGAAGAAGCCCGACGACGCGTCCTGCCGGTCCTTCTCCACGGGGATGCGGCGTTCACCGGCCAAGGTGTGGTGTACGAAACCCTGAACCTTCAGAATCTGGCGCCTTACGATGTGGGGGGAAGCGTCCACATCGTCCAGGACAATCGTCTGGGTTTCACCGCAACCCCCTTCCAGCTTCGCTCTACCCTGTGGCCTTCCGACGTCGTCAAGGGCTTCGATGTTCCCGTCATCCACACCGATGCTGACGATGTTGACGCCAACCTCGTCGCCGCCAGGATTGCTTTTGAGTACCGCGAGCGTTTCGGCAAGGACATCATCATCCACGTCCTGGGCTACCGCCGGCACGGACACAATGAAACCGACGAACCGCGCTACACTCAGCCGGTCTACTACGCCGACATCGACGAGCACCCTCCCGTCCACGAAATCTATGCAGCCAGGCTCGAGGCCTCAGGCCTGGTGCCCTCCGACTACGTCGAGAGCACCAAATCGGCAGCGCGCGCAGCCCTGGTCGACGGACTGGAAAAGGCGCGCACCTTCGATCTCGACTCAGTCGTCAACCAGATACTGCCGGCCCGCCCGGCCATCCGGTCAGCACTGGAGGCAGCGCCCGCAGAGTGGGCGCTGCAGGTTCTCGACCTGGCCGAGCAAGACCGCGAGGACTTCACCATCCATCCCAAGCTCATGCGTCAGTTCTCCAAACGCCGGACCGCAAGGGCAAAAGATACCCTGGTCGACTGGGGACAGGCAGAGCTCCTGGCCCTAAAGCTGATCAACGAGGCAGGCGTCCCCGTCCGCCTCACCGGTGAAGACGTGGAGCGCGGCACCTTCAGCCACCGCCACATCGTCGTGCACGACGCCACCACGGGAGATAAGACCGAGCGTATCAGCTTCGACGGTGCCCCCTTCCTCGTGGCCAACACGCCCCTGACAGAAGTAGCCACCGTCGGGTTCGAATACGGGTACGGCCGGACCAACACCAACTCCCTGCAGATCTGGGAAGCCCAGTTCGGCGACTTCGTCAACGTGGCCCAGGTGATGTTCGACCAGTTCATCATGGCCGGACGCGACAAATGGGGCCGCGACAGCCGCGTCGTTGTCCTCCTCCCCCACGGCTGGGAAGGCGCCGGCCCGGAACATTCCTCCGCACGCCTGGAACGCTTCCTCCAGCTTGCCGCCAGGGACAATTCCCGCATCCTGGTACCCACCACCGCCTCCCAGTACTTTGCTGCTCTGGTGGGAGCTGCGGCCGCCGATAACCCCCGCCCACACGTGATTTTCACGCCGAAGTCGCTCCTGCGCGCAGAGGCAGCCAAGTCACCCGTGGAGGAGTTCGCTCCAGTGAGATTCCGCTCCGTTCTGGCCAGCGGCGCGGAAAGCAGCAAGACGCGCAGGTTGCTGCTGTGCTCCGGAAAGGTCGGCGTGGAAATCATGGACCGGATCGGCGACGGTGTGCGACTTCTCAGGGTTGAAGGCCTGTACCCCTTCCCGCATGAAGAAATCATGCAGGAAGTTGCCGCAGCCACTGCACTTGAAGAGATTGTCTGGCTTCAGGAGGAACCGGAGAACATGGGAGCCTGGAACTACGTTCTGCCCAAACTCCTCAGACTCGGCCTTGGAAAGTTCCAGCTGGGCTACGTCGGCCGACCCGAAGCGGCCTCCCCGGCAGACGGGTACTCGGCTGCCCACAAGGCTGGCCAAGAGCGGCTGCTGACCGCCGCCGCCCAGGTCGGCGAAGTGGACTACCGTATCGGCTGACAAGAGGCCTACAGTATCGAAAGGCGCCGGGCGGTGCAGGGCTTTCCTGCACCGCCCGGTGTTCGTGAAAGGAGTACTAAATGCGCATAGGAGTCGTCGAAGACGATGACGGCGTGGCGGATGCACTAATGGACGCCCTGGAAGCGAACCGCATCACCGCGCAGCGCATGTCCCGTGGCGGGGATCTCCTGATACGACACCCTGATTTCGACCTGATCCTCCTGGACCTGGGCCTGCCGGACATGGACGGGATCGAGGTGCTCCGCCGCCTCCGCCGGATCTCAGCGGTACCGGTCATCATCCTCACCGCACGCGATGACGAACGATCGGTGGTTCGAGGTTTGCGCAACGGAGCCGACGACTACCTGGTCAAACCGGCACGGATGACCGAACTGCTGGCCCGGGTTGAGGCCATCCGTCGACGCGCCGCCCGTGCGCGGCAAACGGTTAGCACCACCACACGGGAGTTCGGCGACCTCACCATTGACCTCGCCGGCCGAAACATCAGCGTTGCCGGAGAAGCCGTCCCCCTGACAACCAAGGAATTCGATCTTCTCGCCGCGCTGGTGGACAACCCGGGAACAGCAACCAGCAGACAGCAGCTAATGGATCAAGTCTGGGGAGATACTTTTGTTTCAGTGTCCAAATCCTTGGACGTGCACATGACAGCGCTCCGCGCAAAGCTTGGCCGTCCTGCCCGCATCGAAACCATCCGTGGCTTTGGTTACCGGTGGATCGGCTAGACCATGAGGACGCGTCTGCTCTTAGTTCTGGCCGTGCTGGGAGCCATCGTCGTAGCCGCCTTTGCATTTCCGCTGGCGGCAACGGTGGCCGAAGCACGCACCCGGGAGTTCGTCCTCAGCCGCGACGCCGACCTTCAGCGTTTTGCTGATCTTGCGGACGGATATGCCCGGACCGGAAACACTGGTCTGCTGCGCGAAGAGGCCGAGGCGTACACCTCCCTGTACGGGGAGGCGCTGGCCGTCGTATCGACCCGCGGCTCGGCGCCCATAACCACCGCCGGTGCCAGCCTGGACGAACCGCAGGTATCCGCCGCGATCGAACGCGCCCTGCGAAATGAAAGATCCTCAGCAGTCGAACTCATAACCCCATGGAGCACCGGGACCGCCGTTTTCGGAAAACCGATCGGAACTGGCGCTCAAGTCAACGGTGCAGTCGTCATCATGGCCTCCACCGAATCAGCGCGTATAGATATCTTGCGCGGGTGGCTGGCCATCGGCGCCGGAGCTCTGGGAGCCGTCATCGGATTCGCTGCCCTTGCCCTTGCCGTCAGCCGCTGGATTCTTCGCCCCCTTGAAAATGTCAGCGCCCGGATGCAGCAGCTCACCAGGAGTCTTCCGTTCGTCGCGCTCAACAGCGGCAACACCGATGTCACGACCCCCACCGGCAGGGCTGGTCCGCCGGAGCTCCGGGCCCTCTCCACCGCGTTCCAGAAAATGGACACCGCAGTCATCACTTCAGGAGAAGCGCAACGGCGCCTCGTGGCAGACGCCGCCCACCAGCTACGCAACCCCCTGGCAGCCCTGCAGCTAAGGCTGGATACACTCACACCACGGGTTCAGGAGGAAGGTCGACGAAGCCACGAACGGGCCATAGACGAGGCTATCCGGCTCGAGAAGATCCTCGATGACCTGCTGGCGCTTTCCGTCGCTGAAGTTCCGCGGCGTGAAGCTGCTGGGGACGAACGAACCTGCACGCCCCACGCCATAGCCGTAGAACGCGCAGGTTACTGGCACGAAACCGCAGCGGAAGCAGGCGTCACATTCGAAGTCGCGGAACGCCCGGACGAGCCGACGGCACGAATTGGCGCCGGCGATCTCGAGCAGATCCTTGACGTCCTGTTCGATAACATCTGCAAATACTCCGGCCGCGGGACAACCGTCCGGATCTCGTCGGACACCATCGGAAAAACGGCCGACGCGCTCCCGACAGACAGACGCACCGTGCTGACAGTCTCCGACAACGGCGCGGGGGTAAAAGATGAAGAACTGCCGCTAATTTCACGGCGGTTCTTCCGCGGCACATCACGCGCCCCCGAGGAGGACGGAGTCCGGCCAGGAGGCACCGGCCTGGGATTGTCCATCGTGGAAGCGCTGGTCGAAAGCAACGGCGGATCCATGGAACTGGGCCGGACCCAAGGCGGAGGACTCACAGTCGTGATGTCTTTTGAAGCTGCTCCTGGCGACACCCGCCATCCCGCCTCCAACCCTGAGGCGGACGTTGACCGCACAGCCAAGACAGGGGACACATGAGCATGCCCTTCAGCCACACGCGTCCCCTCTCCCGAAGGTACTTCTTAACAGCAACCGCCGCGATAACTGCCACCACCTACTTGAGCGCATGCCAGCAAGAGGTACGAACCTACAGCTTGGGCACTGCGGAAGAAAAAGGATTTTTCTACGACTTCGGCCAGTCCCTCACAGCAGCTGTCGAGCGTGCGGCAGTGGGATTCCGGGTGGACCCCAAAATCACAGGCGGCTCGGTCCAGAACATACCCGACGTGAAGGCGGGACGACTGGACCTGGCGTTAGCCTTGGCCGACGTCGCCGCCAGCGACCGACAAGATCTTCGGGCGGTCGGCCGGGTCTACCTGAACTACCTTCAACTCGCTGTTCCAGCAGATTCATCAATCCGGACCCTGGCAGACCTGCGCGGCCACTCCGTCAGCCTGGGCGCCAGCTCGGCGACGACCAGGGCGGGCGGGCTGCTGCTCGCAGCTGCCGGACTCTCCGAATCCGACATCATCGTCCGGCCGGTCCCGATCACGGGAGTGCTGGACGCGCTGGCCAGCGGCCAACTCGACGCCGCATTCTTCGCCGGTGGGGTCCCCCACCCAGAGATCAACAAAGGCGGCCGAGGACCAGCCGCCGGCGTCCGCCTCATTGACCTTTCCGAACAACTCCCCATACTGCAGGCAAAGTACGGGCCGGTGTACCAGCCCGTCAGGCTACCGGTGGGACTCTACGGTTCGCCTGTCGAGGTAGGATCGATCGGCATCGCCAGCCTCCTGCTGGCCCGGCAGGACCTTCCCGACGAAACGGTCGGTCGCATCGTAAACGTTCTCATTGAGCGATCCTCGGAGCTGGTGCCCCCGGGGACGGCCGGCGTCCAATATCTTGACACCAGAGCTCTTATCTATACATCAGGCATCCCGCTGCATCCCGGTGCGGCCGCGGCATACCGGCGTCACCACGGCTGACGCCTCATGAATGCCGTAACTTGGAAATTGCAGGCCAGTAGAGAGAGAAACAGCCATGATTGAGCGTAAGCGCGTCCGTCCGCAACTCAGCGACGAAGCATCCGCCTACATCCGCGGCCTCATCATGTCAGGAAGCCTGCGGCCGGGAACACAAGTACGTCCCGAAGCACTCGGTGAAGCACTTCAAATCTCCACCACACCCGTCCGGGAAGCCTTACAGTCCCTCCGTGTTGAAGGATTCCTGGAACTCGTGCCCCGCAAAGGTTTCCAGGTAGCACCACTCACCGGACAAGACATCCGTGACATCTTCAGGGTTCAGGCCTTGATCGGCGGCGAACTCGCAGCACTGGCCACCCAGAAGGCGACTGAGAGCGACTTGGCTGAACTCGAAGCCCTGCATCACGAACTCATCGCTGCTGCCGCCCGGAATGACGAGGTGCTCCTGGAAGAAAAGAACCACGCGTTTCACCGGGAAATCAACCTGCTGGCTGACTCCAGAAAGATCATCTGGGTCATGGGCCTTGTATCCAGATACGTGCCGCGGCGCTTCTACTCCAGCATTCCCGGCTGGCCAAAAGCCACAGTCGATGACCACTCCAAACTGCTTGAAGCCATCCGCTCCAAGGATGCAACAACAGCAAGGAAGGAAATGGAAGAACACATCATGCACTCGGGGGAACTGCTGGCCGCACATTTTGACGAACGTGTGTCAGCGCCAGAACGTGGCGTGGAACGGCCAGAAGAAACCACTGGCAAAACGTCAAAGCTGACCCGCGTGTAGCCCCGAAGCACCACAACCCTAAGGGAATCCTAAGAAATCCTGCTTCTTATTTTCATCAGCAGTGAGCTGAGACACATTTGAACTAGTTCACGGGTGGAAGACCCGAAACGAGGCCCCGCAACAGCGATCCGGTGGCCTTAGCCACGAACAAGGGAGTTCAAATGAACACGCAACAGGTGTCAGCCCCGGCAGCCAAGCCGCGGGTGGTCAGCAACGTTGTCAAGGGTTGCCTGGGCAACCTGATCGAGTGGTACGACTGGTTTGTCTACGCCTCATTCAGCATCTACTTCGCAAAGGAATTCTTCCCGGCCGGCAACACCACTGTGCAGTTGCTCTCCACCGCTGCGGTGTTCGCCGTCGGTTTCCTGATGCGCCCACTGGGCGGTTGGATCCTTGGCATGTACGCCGACCGGCACGGACGACGCAACGCCCTGGCGCTTTCTGTCCTTCTGATGAGCGGCGGATCGCTGGCCATCGGCCTCACACCGTCATTCGAGGCCATCGGCATCATGGCCCCGGTCATCCTGGTCATCGCCCGACTCCTGCAGGGACTGAGCGTCGGAGGCGAATTCGGGTCCAGCGCGACATACCTGTCCGAGGTGGCCACGCCAGGGCGACGCGGATTCTTCTCCAGCTTCCAGTACGTCTCGATCATCATTGGCCAACTGTCTGCCTTGCTGGTCATGATCCTTCTGCAGCGGGTTCTGACACCTGCACAGATGACCGAATTCGGGTGGCGCATTCCGTTCATCATTGGCGCCGTCGCCGGTCTCGTTGTGATGATCCTGCGACGCACCATGGACGAATCCGAACACTACAAGATTGAAAAGGCCCGCGAAGCGGCCGGCCTCGAAAACGGTGCCAAGCCCGTTGGGTCACTGCGGGCGCTCATGAAGTACCCGAAACAGCTGGCAGCCGTCTTCGCCCTCGCCATCGGTGGCACCGTCTCCTTCTACGTCTTCACCACTTACATGCAGAAATACATGGTGAACACCTCCGGCATCGCCAAGGAAGACGCCTCCGTCATTAGCTTCTACGCCCTGCTGGTCTTCATGTTCCTGCAGCCAATCGCCGGTGCAGTGTCGGATCGAATCGGACGCCGGAAGATCATGCTGTTCTTCTCAATTGGCGGGACACTCATCACCGTTCCCGTCATGACACTCCTGGCAAGCACCACCAACGTCTGGGCAGCATTCGGAATGATGATGCTCGGACTGGTTTTCTGCTCCGGTTACACAGCATGTGCCGCGATCGTAAAGGCCGAAATGTTCCCGACCCGCGTCCGCGCCCTTGGCGTTGGCCTTCCGCACGCCCTTGTAGCAGCGACCTTCGGCGGTACGGCCGAGCCCATCGCTCTCGCACTGAAAGAAGCAGGCATGGAGTCAACATTCTTCTGGTACGTGACGGGTTGCATCGCGCTCACCCTGGTCGCTGCGATCATGGTCAAGGACCCCTCCAAGAACTCCATGTTGGAAGCAGACCTGCAGCCCTTTGCAGCCGAAGAGGCTGAAGTCACGACCACTCGCACAGCAGCCCTCTAACGACGAAGCAAGCTAACAACGGGAAATCGTAGGGCACTGGGACTCCCCCGGCGCCCTACGATTTCCCGTGGAGGCTTGCAGCGCAAATCGGCCGGTCCGCAGGGCATGACGTACAGCCCAAACTGAGTGAGCAGTCTTAGATTCCAAATCCGACTTCCGTCCCTGATGCTGAGCCTCTATATGCGGATGCGTAGTAATTGTGCAACAGCCTGTTGCACAATTGTCCAGAGGCAGTCAGGACAACTGAGAATCCGAGCTGCACGGCGCTCCATCCGTCTGAGCCTTGCCTGGCTTGGAATCTGCGGCAATACTGCCACAGGCTGTGGCACTATTCAGCCGTCCACCCCATCCTTTACAAGCCCAGCGAGGATACCGATCCCACGCTCGATAAAGCGCATATAAGTGTGGACAATGTCCACACCTCCCCTTTGAGTGGACAAACCCAGGCAGGCGGCTTTTCGAACTCTTTCGGGAGCCCTCGTGCGGAAGCCGTGCGTCGACTCCGCTGTGGTCATGTCGTCCCCACTCCCCCGGCCCATGAATAGGTGTAGGCCCCCATCGGCCTACTCAACAGAACCGGAACGAGGAAACCCAAGAACCCACCAGCAGGCGGAAGGCCCACCAGCCACGGACTTGAGCCGCCACCCCACACACCTGTATAGGCCCGCGGCAGCCCGGCAGAAGCCCGCGAACTTAGCGTCAGAGGGACGCCACCACAAGCTTTGTCAACACGTCAAAGCAAAAACCCCTCTGACGAGGGAAAACGTCGTGCCCGAGGTGGGACTCGAACTACCTTCCTGCCCCTGCGAACACTGGGAAGTTCCGGAATCATGCGGAATCCGGCCCGATCCGGCCCATCTACTGCGCGGTCTGAAACCAAAAGTGTGGACAATGTCAACACCCCAACCCGGAAAGGATTCGTGCCGTGAGGCCTCAGGCTCATATCCCAGCTACTACGTCCCGGTCCGCCGGGGAGCCAGGGCCTGGTCCAGGTCTGCGCGTGCACTCAAATTGTATGTGCCGACTACTAAGGTCGATGGCATGGAACCTATCTACAACGCCCATGGGGCAGTTATCGGCTGGTTGGATGACGATGCGATCCGCAGCTTGGATGGCGCGGTCGTTGCTTGGACAAAGAACGGGACGCTCTTCGACCTGAGGGGATCCGAATTGGGAAAGTTCTCCAATGGATTCCTGCGGTTCGAAGGCGCCCCATTTGCTTTTGTCAGAGGAGCCCATTCGGGCCCAGTGTTGCCGGTCCCTTCGATCACACCGGTTCGGCCCGTGCGGCATGTCAGTCCGGTTCGCCCAATATTTTCAATTCCCTCTGTTCCGCACGTCCCCTCACATAGCTGGAGTCATCGGGCAGCCGGGGACGTCGTTCCAGGCCTGCGCTGACCCAGAGCCTCTTCCATCACCAAGATCAGGCTCTGGAATCGTTCAGCAAGGAATCGTGGCATCGACTGGATCAGGGATACCCCGATCACGTTCACGACCTACCCTGTTGCATCCAGGACTGCCACCGGCACCGGCACTGCCAAGTCAGATTGGGAATGCGCAACTGTAGTGTTGCGATACTTCCGAACAAAATCGTGGACGGGTTTGAAGAGCAGCTGGCATAGCTGAGATCCTGCCATCTCATCCAGACGCTCAAGAACCTTGGAGAGTATGAACGGGCGGATGTAGGCCGTGACGACGTGTCAAGTCAGCGGTACCCGGAGTGGAGACTCTTCACCAGCTTCCAAGGCGTGGGAAGCCTCCGAAAGGTCACTTGCATGGCTAGCGAGGGGTCCACCAGCAGACTTGTGTCGTCCAGGTCCTTCAGAACCGCATAACCCGATTGTCCCCGGCTTCACAGGAGTCTTCGCCGTTGGACCACCGCCTACGCCGCGCTGCCGAAGATCCTCCGCTGGATCGCGAGACTGCGACGCAAGTCGACGACGGCCTCATTCCGGCCTGGTTCCTGGGTCGGTTCTTGTTCCCGAAGCTCGTCCAGATTCATGCTGTTCACGTCGGCAAGTTTGCTCGTGTACTCGGCCACGAACTTGACGACCGATTTCCCTTGCCCCTGGCTGAAGTCCAGCGTTTCGCCGTATTCCTCGAAGTACTGCCTCACTCCGTCAAAATCTGAAATGAGCTGGTCGATGATTTCGACATCCAGGCATTTGTCACGAATCGCCGCCGGGTACCTGTCCCATGAAGCCCCGAAAGTCCTGACACACTCCGGCAAGCTTCGCTCAGCACGTGACTTCACCTGTTGGAGTACCACCACTCCAGTCACAGCAACAGCCGCCACCGCAATAGTGGTGATGACGACGTGCTTCCGTGGCAACCCCCGGAAACGAACCGCGGCACTTGCTACCTTCTCCGCTGTCTCGCCGGCGTCGGGGACTTCCTTCAAGTGCTTGACGATCTGCTTGGACACTCCGTCACGGACAACGCTGCCTTCGCGAATGAGTGTGCCTGCAAGAAGGCCGAGTTCAATGGCCGGTGGAAGGTAGATGCTTGGCTGAATGATCGTCACTGAGGGTCCTCCACCGTAGGAGCCTGGCGCTCCTGGCCGGCTAGATAGTAGGCGTTGTGTCCATTCGCCCACCCGAGGGCTACTCCCCCACGACGAGCCTTCTGCGGTTAGGCTACACGCCCCAACGAAATGCGGCTGTGGGCCCGACAGCCGGATTCTGTCTGCTCCTGAAACGGCCTATGCTTTTCGGCCCCTCCGGCGACGTACACCGAGCCCTTGATCCTTCCCGTAACGCCACAGGACCACATCCAAGATCCGCAGCTCCGACAACGGCAGCTCCACTGCCGAGAGCCGGTGAATTTCAGCCAGGCGCTCAGGTAGACCGGTGCCGTCGGTCAAGAGCCGGTGCCAGTTCATCCATTGGTCGTCGGAATTTTCCGCTCCGCAGACCTGGCCAATGACCTCATCCCAGATGGGGATCAGGTAGGGCCGTTTCCTGGCCATGATCTTGCTTGCGGTCGTGGCGCCGATGCCCCAGCGGTTGTTCTTCGTACTGCGGAGTTCTCTCCAGAGCAGGGCCGCGGGACCTTGGTCCACGAGCAGGGCTTCGGCCTGGTCCTGGCTGAGGCTGCTCAGGGCCGTGTCGGTGGGGATCTGCTTCAGCAAGTCGGTGATGCGCGCTGCTGTTTCCGGCTCCGCGAGGCCGATCATGGCCTTCGCCGGGACGGTGACGCTCAGCATGGAGACAGCCACGGCGTCGCTGTCGGTGATGACGTCTTTGGTTGCGGTGTCTCCGCGGCCGGCCCATTCATCGAAGTAGCTTCCGGTGCTAAGAAGCCCTTTCTTATCGCGTTCGTGGTAGTACCGATGCAGTAGCTTGGCGGCCGCTTTCAAATTGTGGTCGCTTAGGATGTCGGGAAGTTCCACCGCGCTCTTTCCGGTCCTCAAGAGGTCAGCCGCTAATCAGGTCGAAAACGTCTACATTGTCGTCCATTTCGACACCCCGGACCAGGTCCAAGGGGAGCGAATAGCCGTCCCACGAGTTCTTGGTCTTCGCATCCACCAAGGCATTGATGACCTGATTTTCCGGTGCCCCGGGATCTTCCGTCTCGATGCGCTTGCCCTCAGCGTTCAGGATTATCCCTGCGTAGAGGTATGGGGCATCGGTCCCTGCTTCATTGACGTGTATGTGGGCATGCGTGGCGCCCGGTACTGCATCGCGTAATGCGGCAGCTATCTTCGGAACGAGTTCTTCACGCAAATTGGTATCGAACTCCGGATTCCACCAAGTCATGCCCCCACCTATCACTCGTCGTCGCCCGGGTTCGTCCGCCCTGCGTATCAGCACCCTACCGCGGCTGTTCTCTTGATGCAGCAACTCGACCAGGGTCAGAAGCCAGGCGGGACTATGGAATCTGCATTGGTTACCGTGACATGGAGATGACCTCGAAGAAGACTGGCAGTTTCCCTTCCCGGCCGTGAATAGGATGCAGCATGGGGAAGAGAGAAATCCGGGCCAGATCCTTCAAGAAGTCCTTGGAGGCCGCCGGCTACAGCGTGAGGTGGAAGCCAAGGAAGACCGTGGTCCCGTGGGCGAATATAGAGGCGCTTCCCGCCTCGGCCGCGGACACGCTGCTGGTTATTTTCCGGGACCTGGGTGGTGTGCCGGCCCACGAGGCAGCCCTGGCACCCAGTGGATGGGATATGCAGGCTGATCAGATCCTCATCGAGTTTGACGAGGACCTGCATTTCAACAGATACCGGACCATTTCACTCGCCACTCCGTGGGCTTCCGACCTGCCCTGGTCCATCTCCTACGACGCCTACTCCACGGGGATGGAGCGTATGTGCTTGAAAGCCGGAAGTCACGGCGGAAAGTGGGCCAACCCCTCCTCGGACCGCATGTTCGGAAGCTCCGATGAGGAAGGGGTTCTCAACCCGCTGGGCTCTTCCCGTTGGAAGCAGCGGGCCATTTACGACGCAATCAAGGATGCGTACGCGCTGTACTCGCCGGAGGTGTCTCTGGCCAGGGTCTCGATTCATGACCAGATCGGCGACGTGAACGTGAACCAGGCGATGAACAAAGAGATTCTTCTGGAGCCGGAAGCACTGAGGGCGTTCCTTTCAGGCAGGACCATTCCCGGGGTACGGCCCTAGATCTACAAAACCGCCACGCCCACTTCAAGTCCCAAGTCAAGGTCTTCACGACTCTGCCGCACGGCTCCGCACGGCTCCGCACGTTCGAACTGCGGACTCTGTCCCGTCGTCTCCTCCTCAGCGCTGAAACGATCACGATGACGCCAAGCGTTGTGAAGGCCGCGGTCAGCATCAGGCCGACACGGCCGAGGAACTCGCTGTTGCTTTCCTAGCCGGGCCCGACAGCCTGGTTCTGGGCTCTTTCGCGGCAGGCGACGGTGACCTGCTCACCGACGGCCGGGTGCTGCTCACCGGTGTGGGCTAGTGTCGGAAACATGAGCGGAAAAAGCTCCAAACTACAGCGGCGACAGGACAAATCAGCGGCCAAAGCCGACTGGGCGGCGTTGGATCTGCGCATGCTCCAGGATGACATCAACTGGATCGCCTCCATGGGTGAGGCAAGCCAGTCAAACGCACAATGGAAAGGAATCATTGGGCTGGTGCTAACGCCCCATATGGCACGAATCGTCCATGAGGGAATGGACTTGCTACGGCGTCGACGGCCGACCCAGGTCCAGGCAGTCACTCTGAAATTTGCGACCCAGATCGAAGCAGCCAGACACACCGTCAAACTCCTCGATGACACCAAGAAGCTATACGAAGGGGTGATTCAGGACTTTGAACGTATAGACGGGGAACACTCCAATGCGTGGTCTCCCGGCCGTAATCTCGGCTTGGGGATCCGGGACGGCCGGGTATTTTCGACCAGCCGCTCATCGGAATTCCAACAGTCCGGGCGGCTTACTGAGCGGACGATCGTCCCTCATGACTACTCCAAACGCTTCGGTTACGACATCGGGCACGCAGCGGCACTGATCCTCCGGCAATTTGGTCATGCGCCACAATTCACGCCCTTGCCGGTCAAACAGTGGGGCGAGGCGCCATCGGAAATCACACTCGACCGTGCAGTCTACTACGAGACGCGGTTCGAACCCGAGTTCCCGGCTGCACTCAAAGATGTCCTATGTGTCATCGAAGGATCGGTCAACAGCTGCCTGCACGCCTTCAAACCAGTCGAAGGACCTTTTACCAACCCGGTCTTCCGCGTCCAGTTCGTCACTGTCTCCCATGCACTCAACGCTCTGAACGAAGTCCGCAACAGATATCCGCAACTCGCTGAAACCCCGGGAATGGTCCGAATCAGCAGCGTCATCGATTCCCCCGAAGCAGTAAACCTCCGTTCGCTTCGGAAACTGCGCAACCGGTGCATGCACTACCTCATCCCGCCCACGCTGAGCGGGCTCGGTGAACACCTGCCGTTGTACGGCCTCGTGGAATCGACATGCCCTGGGCAAAGTTTCGAGATCGTCGACGCCGAGATACAGCTTGTACTCGCAGCCCTATCCGATGCCCTCCGCAGCTGGAAGCAAGAGTAGGCCGCATACAATTCGGGGACAGGGATAGAGTGCGGGCTCCTTCAAACCGGGTGAGCTCCGCCTGAACCCGGACGGGCTGGTCCGCCCGGCGCGGGTGCTATGCAGGTTCGGCCGAATCCTTACCTGACCCAGATGGAGGACGAAGTCAGGGGCTTACTTAAGGCCTTCAACAGCCGCAAGAAAAACCTCATAGCTGATGACCGGTACACCCGTACTCAATGCCGCAACGACTTTCGCGTTCGGGCTGCCGCCGGGAGGAGCAACAAGCACCGAAGTAATCGAGGTGACGGAACCTGCGACGCGGAGTCCGACTCCTTGAGCCAGCGTTTTCCACTGGGCCCTGGACTTCTCGGGACCCGACCCAGTGAAGCAAACGGTATCGCCGCGATTCAGTGTGAAGTCTGAAGACGGCAGGACCGGCACGGACCTGTTGCGCTTCCAATCCTCGATGAGCTCGCGGTCAAGGGTGATGGCGCTGGCCGCTTCGATGTAGTCTCCCAGCCGAACATTTATGGGGGCGCTGTCGTCCCACATCTCGGTCCACCCGCTGATGACCCGATCTGTAGGTAGGCCCGTAGCGGGCCAGGGCATCATAGCATTGAGGACTTCTTGTTCAACCCAGAAGGCAGCACCCCGGTGGGGTACTTCGATGAGCTCAAGCAGCCGGCCACCTGCAAGCCGGTGCCTGTCCAGGCGTGAATCATTGCCGCTGTTAGTAATTCCGACCTTATATGCATGCCAATCCGGAAAGTGGAAGAGGTACACGCGGTGAGGGCTCGAGGGATCCGCGGCGCCATCACACACATAACATGGGACGGCGCCCCTGTTTAGGCGTCGCATGGAAATCCGCCGGGGTGTCCCACAGCGTGCGCACCTCGCTGCTTGGACAATGTCGGTTCCTGCCTCTGGCTCAGCGACGGACATGCCATGGGACGAAAACCCGACAACGACATCGGAGGCGCAGATCCCTTTGTTGCGGTTGTTACAAATCGGGCAAAGGCACCAGTGACCAGATAGCTCCGCGGCCAAACGGCCGGGCAGCTCTACGTGCTCGTAGCCGCAATTCAGGCACTTGATGGCGATGGGGTCCATGCCGTCATTGTGTTCTGCGGTATCGAACAATAGGTCATGGTGGAGCATCCCAACGGTCGCCTGAATGCGTTCCGTGGGCCACCACCATCTCCTCACCGATGCTCGCACCGCCGCGTCTGTCGCGAGCAGTTCCCGGTCTGCCTCGCTGAGTCCAGTCGCCACCTGCAGTGCGGCACCCACGACTTGATTCAGTTCCGTCTTTGTCCTAGCGCGGTTTTGCTCGCCCCATTCGCGCCAGTGGCACACTCTGCACACCGGCCCGTACGGCCGCTGATCGAGCACGTAATCGAACCGGTAGGGCAAGCGAGATTTGCAGGCGATGCACTCTGTACGGCGGTAGGACTTACGGTCAACAAAAGGCTCAAGGGGGATCAGGCCACCGACACGAAAAAGCTGGTCAATGCAGTCTAAACACCAGGAAGGTCTGGTGGTGGTCCTAAAAGCCGCAAGCTTGCCACAGCCTTCGGTAGAGCAGACCTGCGTAACTGTCCTTGCCATATTGATGTCCCCCAAAACCCATCCAGCCCACCCTTTCGGAGGTAGGTGCACGCAATCGGTTAGTGCAATACATACCTACATCATGTACGAGCTAATCTTATTTATTTTCAATGCAGAAAATGCAGTGGCATGTAACGAATCATCTACCCTGAAGAACTATCAAGAGATCCACTTGGTCTAGCGGGGCCTCTCCATCATGTGATGGGGACTCTCGAAATTGAGACCCGAAAGCCAAGATTTTGCAATTGCTGGCCATTCTGCATCAGGTTCAGCTTGCTGAAAAAGGGCAACCAGTCCGTTCCCGACCGGCTGGAATTGGCAATCACAGCGTAGGAAACCGAGTACTTGGACCGATCCACCAAGGATTTTCCGTTCGGAATCAAGTCGAGCCAGATTGTCCTCTGGGGTTCTTGTGTTTCAGCTTCAACAACTTTCCGCAGCTCATCACGGAAGGTTCCATCAGCAACAAATGTCGTTGCCGACACCGCGCCTTGCGCAAACAGATGACTCAGGGTCGCAGATCGCGTCTTCCTCTTAACGTGTATGAATTCTCCACTGGCCGAAAGGACGTCGCAGAGCTCGATCCCGCTGGATGCTCCTCCTGGCCTCTTGATGCGCGCGTCAAGCAGGAGGAGGTTCGAAGGTGCTGAATCGGCTAAACGTGCATTGTATTTTGCCTCAATCTCTCCAGCCTTGGATTCGATCAGAGCAGTTACGGGTTCCGGCAAGGAGGAGGCGAATTCATCAACCTTCGCCACCAACGAATCACTCACCACAAACCAGCGGCCTTCAATCAACACATGCAATTGTGATTCAAGCCGTTGCTCTGTCACCAGGCACTGATAGACGTTCCATCGAGAGTCGAAGTCACCGGAACGACTAAAGCGTACAGACACGTGGCGGGTCCGCAGTCGCTCAATCGTAATGTCCGATTTTCCTTCGCCCAAACGGCCGAGATAGTCATCCAGATCCAGGTCCTCGTACTCCTCCTTTCGAGTTCCCCCAATCCTGAACGCGTCGACATCCTCCCAGTCGATTGCTTCTGGCATCGCCATGTGCGTGTTGGAGGTATCGCCGGCGACAAGTTGTTTTTCGAGAAGACCATTGAGCTTAGATACAGACTCTGGATCTGTGACGAGCGCCAGGTGGTCGATCCACTCGAAGTTCGCTTTGTATGCATCATCTTGGAAGGCTTCATAAAGTTCCTCGCATAGCTTCGGTAGATCAGCGGGAAGAATCTCCACGTTGAGGACCAAGGCATCCGAACCGGAAAGACGCTTCGCTAGGGTTTTATCTCGGGGCTCGCCAGTAACAGCGCGAAGCATGTCACGAGATACGTCAACCCCAAATGTTGGCAACTCGGAGCTTTTGCTCGATTGTGTGTTCTTGGTTACCACCATGTCTTCAAACGTTTTGGTGTCGAGGCTACGGATATGGCCCGGATCAATTCGATTGAGAGCGACTCGAAGCCCAAACTGGTGCTCGACCTTAGAAGGATCTATAAAGCCACGTCCGTACCCGAAGGTAAGAGCGAAATGTCTGTCATTGGCCTTGATGATTAGGAGACCAGAGGCCGATGACGTCGTCACAGATTGCAGCGGGGAGGAAAGAATCGGTTCAACGAATGAAACCCATGGGGGCGGGTCGGCGCGGCGGGACGAGAAATAGAACTTTCCCTCAACGCCGGAGGAAGCATCCAGCGTTTGAGGCTGTGGGCTTTTATCTGGCGCGATCGCGTCGTCTGGCTGCGAGACGTTGCGCAGTAAATAGATTGTTAGTCGCCTGTTTCCCATAAATCCCCCATGAATTTATTCAAAGAGTAACAGTTCAGTACCCCTAGACAGCGCCAACTGCACCTGAGAATCGTGCATGCCGCTAGCCAGAGTAGCGGACAGCTGCCTCCGAAGAGGCCGCCGGTCCCGCCTACGGCCCGGGGCCACGCCACTCACGCGAACTACGCACCAGGGCTCCAGTCCTGTGGCCGTTGCTAACGTACCTCGGATTCGGGGACGTCATCGGGCGCGGCTCTGCGTTGCATACATCCGTGGAGTGTAGGCAAAACGGACCTAAAATAAATGCTGGTGCTGGTTGCGCAGCCAATCGTGGTATCAGCGCGCAAGACGTACCAAAGACCGGATGAGTAGATTTCATCCTTCGCTTCAAGTAGCCACTGCGGCGGCTTGAGCCTCTCGAAACTCCTTATATGCGGGTCCTGCCGTCAGCAGGATTGATCCGACTCCCCCAAATGTCAGAAGCGAGGACTCCCAAAGGGGTGCAAACATCTGGGTTCCGACGTCAAGAACTTGGGCCACCAAGGCAGCAATGCCAAAAACCATCCAGTACCACAGCATTGTCCTGGATGTTGTGGTCCCTTTGATGTAGTCGACTGGAGATAACTCCGCCCTGGACAACTTGCTGGCCCACATCCAGCAGATACCCATGGCTAGGGCTGCAAGCCCCAGCAAGAGCGCAGCTTGCAGCTTGGAGTCTCCGTTTGGTCCTTGGAGTACGCCGAAGAACACAACAAGTAGAACTCCCACGGGCACTAGGTAAACCCATGAGGTTTTACGGTCGTCAACTACATTCAGAAGCTTCGTCACGTCTCACTCCCCAAACTCCGTATCCACACACAATTAAGATTCGCAGCACCTTCTTTGGAAGAGGCTCATTGCCGACCGTGGCGCCGAGACAAATATGGAGCCGAAATCGGGCGCTGTGGCGGCAAAGGTGACTGCCACATCGGGGGCGACCTGGTCCGGGACAGCTGGTGATCTAATCAACCCTGTAGCCACAACACAAACGCAGGCCGGAAATCCAAGAATTGACGTGCGAGCTGCACCCTCCGCTGGACCTGAATGCTCGCTGAGGGATTCAGGTGAGCACCGCAAACCTCGGGTCCAGGAGGTGCATAGGATGCAGCGCTCTTTCTCGGATGAAACGTGGGTGACCAACGCTACGACTGCCGAAAAGTCAAGCTTTGTCAACACAAAAGGATGAAAAAGCCACTGACCTGCGGAAACACTGTGCCCGAGGTGGGACTCGAACTGCATTTCAGGCCTTGCAAACACTGGGAATCCGCGAAAACATGCGGAATCCGAAGCAGTTCGAGAACTGTACGGCCCGAACCGAAGAGAGATCTGTTGACATTGTCAACGCCTCGTCCTGCAGCTATTGAGCAACTCGGTCCGGCTGCCTGGAATGGATCCCCGGGGTGAAGGCGGTCCGGCATGGGAGAAGCGCGCGAGCAATCACGGGCTATGAGCCCAGCTCTCGTCCGCCGCACCGAAACGCTTGAGTCAACGGTCCAGAAGGATAGTCAGTTTCGCTAACGCATAGGGACCTTGAAGGAACAGGCGACGGCGGGTCGCCTGGTGGGCGCCCGCCGTCACAGTTCAGTAGTCAGAATATGGCCCGTCGCGCCTCCGCATCCTGACAGTTCCGCTCCACGTAGCCGGGCCTGGGCAGGCCTACGGACTCCGGGGTGCCAGGAAGCTCCTCTCCACGAAGGGTCGCCTGCGCCGTCTCCCGCATGCACAGGATGCTGACCAGACCGATCACGCCGGCGATCGCCATGTACCAGCCCGGCACCAACTGGTTGCCAGTGGTTTCGATCAGCTGATTGGCGATGGTCTGTGACGGACCTGCGAAGAACGCCGTGGAGAAGTTGTAGGCAATCGCGAAGCCGGTGTAGCGCACGGCGGTGGGGAACAGCGCCGGGAGGGTTGAAGACACCGAGGCCACAAGAATTACCAGCAGCAGCCCCAGCACGGCCAGTCCGAGGAACTGGAGGATGAGGTTTTGCATGCCAAGCAGCATGACCGCCGGGACGGACAGCAGTGTGTACCCGGCGGCGGCCACGAGCAGCAGAGGCTTGCGTCCAACGCGGTCGGAGAGCGCGCCCACCGGTGGAATGGCCACCAGCATAAGCGCCATAATAACCACCAACATCCAGTTGCCCTGAGCAGTGCTGTGGCCCAGTTGGCCGCTCAGGTACGTCGGCATGTAGCCCAGGATCAGGTAGAACGCCACGTTCAGCAGCACCACGAAGCCGGCGAGCACCAGCAGCTGCCGCCAGTTGTTGCGCAGAACGTGCCGCAACGGCGACTTAGTGGTCTCCTTATGCTGCGAGGCCTCGGAGAACACGGGCGCCTCCACAAGCCGGGTCCGGATCCACAGCGCCGTGAGGCCAAGCGGGATGGTCAGGAGGAACGGTGCGCGCCACCAGCCCGCTGCCATGCCTCCGTCGCCGACAACGGCGATCAAGGTGGTGCAGACGACCGCGGCCAGCATGAATCCTACCGTCGTGCCGAACTCGAGGAACGATCCCAGGAAGCCGCGGCGCCGGTCGGGTGCGGACTCGGCCATGTAAACGGCAGCACCGCCATATTCGCCTCCTGCGGAGAAGCCCTGCACCAGCCGGCAGGCCAGCAGCAGCATGGGGGCGAGCAAGCCGACAGTGTCAAGAGTGGGCAGCAGGCCGATGACGCCGGTGGCCAGTGTCATTAGGGTCACGGTGAGCACCATGACCTTCTGCCGCCCAACTTTGTCGCCCAGCGGGCCGAGGATCAGGCCGCCGAGCGGCCGCACCAGGAAGGACAGGGCCAGGGTGGCGAGGGTGAGGGTGACGCCGAGACCGCCGTCCCCCTCCTTTGATCCGAAGAAGTTGGTGGCCATGTAGATGGTCAGGTAGCCATAGACGCCATAGTCGAACCACTCGACGGCGTTGCCGAGCGCTGAGCCCAGGATGGAGCGGCGCAGCGAACGTTTTCCCTCTTCTGTGGAGGGCTCCGCACCGGGTGCGGTCTGAGGGTCAGGACGCTTGTCATGCACGGGTTGGGGACTGGTCATCATTGGTTCGTCCTTGAGTGAAGTTGTTGTCATTGCGGGCCACCTGTTGTTGGACTTGTATTCGGCTGCGCGGGCAATTGGCGCAGGACTTTCAAGCTGCTTTCAGCCGCGGGGTACGGACATGTACTTGGTCTCGAGGAATTCCTCGATGCCTACGCGTCCGCCTTCGCGGCCGAGGCCTGAGGCTTTGATGCCGCCGAACGGTGCCGCCGGGTTGGAGACAATTCCTGTATTCAGCCCGACCATGCCTACTTCGAGAGCGTCGCCCATCCGGAAACCGCGGTCCACGTCCTGGGTGAAAAGATACCCCACCAGGCCCCATGGAGTGTCGTTGGCCAGCCGGGTAACCTCTCCTTCCGTGTCGAACGGCACCACGGGTGCCACCGGGCCGAAGATCTCCTGGCTCATCAGGTCCGACTCCGGGTTTACGCCGGACAGCACTGTGGGCGAATAGAAGTAGCCCGGACGGTCAGGCCGTGAGCCGCCGCAGACAACGGTGGCGCCTTTGGCCACCGCGTCGTCCACCAGTTCCTGCACTTTGGTCAGCGCCTTTTCCTCAACGAGGGGCCCGACGTCGGTCCCGGTCTCGGCACCGTCGCCCACCGAAAGTGCGTTCAGGCGGGCAGCGAGGCGGCGTGCGAATTCGTCTGCGATGGGGCGCTGGACAAAGAGGCGGTTGGCAGCCGTGCACGCCTCGCCCATGTTGCGCATCTTGGCTGCGACGGCGCCGTCAACCGCACGGTCCAGGTCCGCGTCTTCAAACACGATGAACGGCGCGTTGCCGCCCAGCTCCATGGAGGAGCGCATGACGTGCTGGGCAGCCTGCTCCAGTAGGCGGACGCCCACGTCGGTGGAGCCGGTGAAGCTGACCTTGCGGGCAATGCCGCTGGCCATCCACGGGGAAACCACGGCGGAAGCCTTGGTGGTGCAGACCACGTTCAGGACGCCCTTGGGCAGGCCTGCCTCGATCAGGATGTCTACCAGCGCCAGCGAAGACAGCGGGGTGAGGTTGGCCGGCTTGAACACCATGGTGCAGCCTGCGGCGATGGCGGGGCCGATCTTGCGGGTGCCCATGGCCAGCGGGAAGTTCCAGGGGGTGACCAGTACGCACGGTCCGACCGGCTGCTTCGAGACGAGGATGCGGTTCTTGCCGTCGCCGGTGGTGGTCACGTCGCCGCCGATCCGGACGGCCTCCTCGGAGAACCAGCGGAAGAACTCGGCCGCGTAGGCCACTTCACCCTTGG
Organism: Pseudarthrobacter sp. NPDC058119; assembly: GCF_042884655.1. Taxonomy (NCBI): domain Bacteria; kingdom Bacillati; phylum Actinomycetota; class Actinomycetes; order Micrococcales; family Micrococcaceae; genus Pseudarthrobacter; species Pseudarthrobacter sp. NPDC058119. The sequence goes on along the minus strand of NZ_JBHVTN010000010.1, from coordinate 131,648 downwards.
CTTCGGCGAAGGGCTTGCCCATCTCGGAGGTCATGATGAGGGCCAGTTCGTCCTGGCGGGCCATGATGAGATCGTAGGCGCGGCGGAGGATTTCGCTGCGCTCACGGGGCGCGGTCTTGGCCCAGTCTGCCTGGACGCGGCCTGCGGTCTCGATGGCGCGGCGGGCGTCTTCGGGGCCGCCGTCGGCCACGGTGGCGATGACCTCCTCGGTTGCGGGGTTGATTACGTCGAAGCGGGCGCCGGAGGCGGCTTCGGTCCACTCGCCGTCGATGAAGAGGCCGGTGCTGACCTTGGCGATGGCGTCCCTGGCCTGCTGCGAGGTGCCGGCGGTCTGGGTGGTCTGGGTTGTCATGATCGAGAATCCTTTTCGTTGGAGATGGTGCAAAATGTGGGTCAGCCTGCGGCAGCGTCAGGCGTGGTCTGGGCAGTCTTTCCTGGGGCTTTTTCTCCCGGGTCCAGGAGCTGGGCAATGTGCCTTCCGGGGCGTTCGGGATCGATTTGTTTCACCTGCATAGCGCAGGAGAACCCGTCGGTGAGGACCACGGATCCCGCTCTTGTGGCACGCAGCGCCGGGGCCAACGACTGCTCGGCGACCTTCATGCTCACCTCGTAGTGCTCCTTTTCGAACCCGAAGTTGCCTGCCACTCCGCAGCAGCCGGGGGCATCCACCACATCTGCGACGCCAATGGAGGCCAGGGCGCCGCGCTGGGTCTTGGCGCCGAACACCGAGTATTCGTGGCAGTGCGTCTGCAGCACCACCTGGTCCGGAAGCGGCATTGCAGGAACCGGAGTCCAGCCTGCGGCGGCCAGCTCGCCAACGTGCTGGGCGAAGCTGCGGACCCTCGCGGCCACCCGCCGGGCTTGGTCCGTGTGTACCAGTTCGGGCAGGTCCTTCCGCAGCGCGGCTGCGCAGCTGGGCTCTACCACCACGATGGGACGGTCGGTGCCGTCGTCCAGGACTTCGGCAGCGTTCGCCATCAGCTTCTTTGCAGTGTCCAGCTGGCCAGTGGAGATCCACGTCAGCCCGCAACACGCATCTGCCGCGCATTCCGTGGAGGCCCCCGTGCCGGCCAGCACCCGGGCGGCGGCACCGGCCACCTCGGGCCGGAATCCTTTGGTGAAGGTGTCTACGAAGAGCACGACGCCTGAGGCCGAAGCGCCCGGGATGACCTCGCGGCGGGAGCGCGTCCCGCCATCGTACTTCCCACCGGTTTTTTGCCCTGGGATCCTGCGGCCCGGCATTCCCACGTCAGCCGCGGCTACCTCTTTGCGCCATTCACTGTCGCCGGCGAACCGGGGCAGGTCACGGTGTGTGGTGAGGCCGCCCAGCACGGCGGCCAGCTTCCCCAGGGGCGTGGCCAGGGCGGCATTGACCAGCGGTGCCACGTGCCCGGTGATCTTCAGCCAGCGCGGAAGACATCCCAGTGAGAAGTGCGAGAGCGGCCGTAGCTTGCCCTGGTAGTAGTGGCTGTAAAACTCGGACTTGTAGGTGGCCATGTCCACGCCTGTGGGGCAGTCGCTGGAACATGCCTTGCATGACAAGCACAGGTCAAGCGCTTCGCGTACCTCTTCGGACTTCCAGCCTTCGTCCACGGTGCGGGCGCCGCGGACCATGTCCTGCAGCACGCGGGACCGGCCGCGGGTCGAATCCTTCTCGTCGCCGGTGGCCCGGTAGCTGGGGCACATGACGCCGCCGGCGTCTGTGCGGCAGCGGCCGACGCCGATGCATGCCTGGACGGCGTGGACCCAAGGGTCGTTGCCGCTGCCGGCGGAGTCGGACGGGTTATCCGTTTCGCTGGCCGAACCGCCGCCGGAGTGCAGCGGCCGCAGGTCAAAGCTGGTTCGCCATTCCCGCTGCGGCACGCCGTCCAATGCCAGGTTCTCATCCAGCGGGTCAGGGTCGGTGAGGGAGCCGGGATTCAGGATCGAAACGGGATCCCACAGCTGGCGGAAGTCTGAAAACGCCGCCAGCATCCGAGCCGAGTACATCAGCGGAAGCAGCTGCGATCGGGCCCTGCCGTCCCCGTGCTCGCCGGAGAGGGAGCCGCCGTGCCGGACCACCAGTTTCGCCGCCTCCGCGGAGAACCGGCGGAACACCTCGCGGCCTTCCTCCGTACGGAGATCGTAGGTGATGCGGATGTGCATGCACCCTGCGCCGAAGTGCCCATACATGACCCCCTGCAGCCCGAAGCTGTCCAGCAGCCCGCGGAAATCGGCAAGATAGCTGGCCAGGTTTTCCGGTGCTACGGCCGAGTCCTCCCAGCCGGGCCATGACTCGCCACCGCTGGCGAGACGGGCGGAAAGACCGGCGCCATCCTCGCGGACCCGCCACAGCGAGGCGCGCTCCACGGTGTCGGGAACCGGGCGGCCAGCCACTAGGCGGCCGTTTTCCCGGAGCCGGGCCAGCAGGCGGTCAGCGTCGGCACGCACCTGGGCGGGATCGTCGCCGTCGAGGTCCACATAGAGCCAGGCTTTACCCTCCGGAAGTCCAAGCACCGAGTCGGCGCCGCGCCGGAAACGCATGGTGTCCACGATGGCTTCGTCGATGCCTTCGACGGCGGCCGGCGAGAATTCCAGAATAGTGGTGATATCCCGCGCTGCCTCCACGACGTCGGCGTACCCCAGGCAGACCAGCAGAGCGCTGGCCGGTTTGGGGCCCAGCTTCATCCGCGCGCCGGTGATGATGGCGCAGGTTCCTTCCGAGCCCACCATGGCGCGCGCCACGTTGAAGCCCTTTTCCGGTAGCAGGTTATCCAGGTGGTAACCCGAAACCTGCCGCTGGATCCGGCCCAGCTCAACCCGGAACTCGGCCAGGTTGATGTGCGCCAGTTCCTTGAGCGAACCGGTGAGCGAGGCCGCGCGTGCAGCACTGGCCTTGTCCGCGGGGTCGGTGGCGCGCAGGCCATCCGCTGTGGCGGTGAGCCGGGCGCCGTCGGAGGTGACGACGTCGAGCTCCACCACGTGGTCCGACATGCGGCCGTAGCGCACGGAGTGGTTCCCGCAGGCGTCGTTCCCGAGCGAACCCCCAATGGTGGCCCGGTTTTTGGACGAGGGGTCCGGGGCGAACGTGTAGCGGTTGCCTGTGGCCCGCTCCACCTCGCGGGACAGCACTGCCAGGACTACCCCGGGATCCACCGAGACGGTTCCGGTGGCCTCGTCGATGCCATGGATCCGGTTCATGTGGCGCGAGAAGTCCAGCACCACGCCGGGTCCGATCGCGTTGCCGGCCATGGATGTACCCCCGCCGCGGCTGATCAGCGGGGTGCCTGTCTCCCGGCACGCCACCAGCGTTCCCACCACGTCCGCGGTGGACCGCGGGAACACGATGGCGAGCGGCGCCACACGGTAATTGGAGGCGTCATAGGAATACTCAGCCAGCCGCCGCGGCGAAGTGTCCGCGTCGATTCCGGCCGCGGACAGCCGCCGCAGGATCCGCTGCTGCTCCGCGTCGGGCGCGGCAGCGGATACGATGTCGGCCCGGGCGGCGGGCAGGGAGGATACAGTCATCGCGCGGCTCAGGCTCCGGCGGTGGCGGGGACAGCGCCGACCACGGCACCGACGGCGGCTTCGAAGCGCTCCAGGCCGGTGGCGATCTCCTCGGCGGTGACCACCAGTGCCGGGATGAGGCGGACCACGTTGCCGGCAGGGCCGCAGGTCAGGGTCAGCAGCCCCTGGTCCGTGGTGGCCTGTTGGATTGCTGCGGCCGTGGCCGCGTCCGGCTTGCCGTCTTCGCCGGTGAATTCGATGCCCTGCATGAGGCCGCGGCCGCGGACGTCGCCGATGACCGGGAACCGCTGCTGGATCTCCTTGAGGCCGGCTTGGAGCTGCTCGCCGCGGATCCGGGAGTTCTCCACCAGGCCTTCTTCCTTGACGACTTCGAGGGTGGCGACGCCGGCCGCAGCGGAAACCGCGTTTCCGCCGTAGGTGCCGCCCTGGGAACCGGGCCAGGCCTTGGACATGGTTTCGGTGGAGGCTGCGATGGCGGAAATCGGGAAACCGGAGGCGATGCCCTTGGCAGTGATGATGATGTCCGGGGTGGCATTGGAGTACTGGTGGCCCCAGAACTTTCCGGTGCGCCCCACGCCAGCTTGGACCTCGTCGAAGATCAGCTTGATGCCGTACTTATCGGCACGCTCGCGCAGGCCCTCCATGAAGGCGGGCGGAGTGGGCAGGTAGCCACCGTCGCCCAGTGCCGGTTCGATCAGGAAAGCGGCGGTGTCGTTGGGGGCGGTGCGGGTCTGCAGCAGGTAGTCCAGTTCCTGCAGGGCGAACTCGACCGCGAGCGCTTCGTCCCAGCCGTAGCGGTAGGCGTAGGGGAACGCGGACATGTGGACGCCCGCCATCAGCGGGGAGAACCCGGCGGAGAATTTGGTGCCGGCGGTGGTGAGGGAAGCGGCGGCGACGGTGCGGCCGTGGAAGCCGCCCTGGAAAACCACGATGTTGGGGCGGGCGGTGGCCATGCGGGCCAGCCGGATGGCAGCTTCCACAGCTTCGGAACCTGAGTTCGCGTAGAAGACGGAGTCCAGGCCGGCGGGGAGGACCTCGCCGAGCTTTTCGGTCAGTTCCAGCAGTGGCTTGTGCATCACGGTGGTGTACTGGGCGTGGATGATCTTGCCCACCTGTTCGCGTGCTGCGGCCACCACCTTCGGGTGGCAGTGGCCGGTACTGGTCACGCCGATGCCGGTGGTGAAGTCCAGGTAGTCTTTGCCGTCCGTCCCGTGGATCCAGCTGCCAAGGGCGTGGTCCACGACGACGGGGGTTGCTTGCTTGAGTGCGGGGCTGAGGGAAGTCATGCGATCCATGATGCAGGTCACATCTGTTTATTGTCAACAATCCTAATATCACGTAGGGTTGTGGCGTGAGTAACACTGACATCCAAAGCCAGCCCCTACCGGCCTCGGCGGGACCCTCCGGAGCAACGAAGCCCCGGGTTGTGGTCCTGGTCGCCGAAGGGCAGCCCCGCCCCTACAACCTGACCGATATTGAACAGGTGGCCGACGTGGCCCTCACGGACGCAGCCGGACTCCCGGAAGCATCGCGCGGAGCCGACATTCTGTTCCTCTGGGACTTCTTCTCATCAGCACTGAGCGAAGCCTGGCCTCACGCCGATGCCCTTAAATGGGTGCACGTGGCGGCGGCCGGAGTGGACGCGATGATGTTCGATGAACTGCGCTCCTCGGACGTGGTGGTGACGAACGCCCATGGCACCTTTGACCGGCCGATAGCAGAATTCGTCCTGGCGTCCATCCTGGCGCACGACAAGCAACTGCACCGCAGCAAGGCCCTGCAGCAGCAGGCCACGTGGCAACACCGCGAGGTGACCCGCACCGAGGGTTCCCGTGCGCTGGTAGTGGGCACCGGTGGCATCGGCCGGGCAACGGCCCGGCTCCTGCGCGCGGTGGGAATCGACGTCCGCGGCGTGGGCCGCACCGCCCGTGACAACGACCCGGACTTCGGCACTGTCCTGGCCAGCGGGGACCTGGCTGCGCACGCGGGCTGGGCGGACCACGTGGTGCTCATTGCGCCCCTGACCGACCAGACCAGGAACATGATGGACCGCAAGGTCCTCGCCGCCATGAAGCCGTCCGCGCACGTAATCAACGTGGGCCGCGGCGCCCTGGTGGACGAGCCGGCGCTGATCGAGGCCCTCCAGGAGGGCGTGATTGCTGCCGCATCCCTGGACGTCTTCACCGAGGAGCCGGTTCCTGCCGCGCACCCCTTCTGGTCCATGGACAACGTCCATATGTCCGCCCACATGTGCGGCGACGTGGTCGGGTGGCGGGACGCATTGGCGCGTCAGTTCCAGGAGAATCTCGAACGCTGGACCAGCGGCGTGCAGCTCAACAACGTGGTGGACAAGCAGCGCGGCTACGTCAGCAGCCGGTAGTCCTGCAGACACCCCTGCCCGCAGAGCTGCACGCCGGTTTGTGTGAGCCATGCCACATAGCGTAAATTGTAAACAATCTACTAATCATCGGAGGTGTCTCTTTGCTGTTCAGCCAAGAGGAATATGACGCCCGGCTCGCCGGCGTCCGCTTGCGCATGGCCAGGCAGGGGCTGTCAGCCCTGCTGGTCACCGATCCTGCCAACATTTACTACCTGACCGGCTACAACGCCTGGTCCTTCTACACCCCGCAACTGGTCTTTGTGCCGGCTGACGGCCCCATGCTGTTGTTCAGCCGGGCCATGGATGCCGGGGGCGCCACCCGCACCACCTGGCTGCCCGAGGAATGCGTCGTCGGATATCCCGAGCAGTACGTCCACCGCCCGCATGTCCACCCTTTCGACTGGGTGGCTTTTGCGCTGCGCGAGCGCCACCTCATTGCCCCTGCCGCCAAGGGCTGCGTGGGCCTGGAGATGGACTCGCACTTCTTCTCCCCCAAGGCGTACCGTTCGCTGGTCAACGCCATCCCCGAATGGACCTTGGTGGACAGCTTCGAGCTGGTCAACTGGGTACGTTCCGTCAAGTCCCCAGCCGAGATCCAGCTGATGCGCGGTGCCGCGCAGGTCTGCATGGCGGCAATGCATGCTGCTGTGGAAACGATCGACGTCGGCGTTCGCCAATGCGACGCGGCCGCGGCGATCAGCCAGGCCCAGATCCGGGGCGCCAACGGCATCGGCGGCGACTACCCCGCCATCGTGCCGATGCTGCCCACGGGCGAAGCTGCCGACACCCCGCACCTGACCTGGAGCGAGGACCGCTTCGAGGACGGCCAGGCAGTGGTAATCGAACTGGCAGGCGCCCACCATCGCTATCACACGCCCCTTGCGCGCACCCTGACGCTCGGCAAGAAGCCGGAACGGCTCTCCAAGCTGGCGGACGCCGTCGCCGACGGGCTGAACGCCGTGCTCACCGAGGTGCAGCCGGGCGTTCCCGTCCGTGAACTTGCCCGCGCCTGGAACTGGACGCTGGCCAAGTACGGCCTGGAGAAGCCGTCCCGCATCGGTTACTCGATCGGCGTCGGTTACCCGCCGGACTGGGGCGAGCGCACCATCTCCATCCGCTCCGAGGAGGAATCCATCCTCGAGGAGAACATGACCTTCCACGTCATCGGAGGCATGTGGATGGACAACTACGGCTACGAACTCTCCGAATCCATCCGCGTCACCGCCGACGGGGTGGAAACCTTCACCAGCTTCCCCCGCGAACTCATCCAGAAAGGCGGCTAGGCCATGAACCACGTTGCTACCCGCGCCCAGGCACTGCCGCTGGCAGACCGCGCAGCCAGCCTTGTAGGCTCTGTCATCGACTCCAGCACCTCCCTGCTCGCAGCCCAGACCCACGACATTGTCCGCTTCGCCATGGGCTCCCCCGCGGACGAGGCCGTGCCGCTGGATGAATTCCGCGACATCGCTGACAAGGTCATCGACCACAGCTCCATGACCTACGGCGCCACCGAGGGCGAGCCCGTGCTCCTGAAGGCGCTGGTGGACTACCTTGCAGGGACCACGGATCCCACCACGGAGGACCGCGTCACCATCACCGCCGGCGGCATGCAGGGCCTGGACCTGGCTTGCAAGATCTTCATCAACCCCGGCGACCTGGTGATTGTTGAAAGCCCCACGTACACGAACGGCAGCGCCACCGCCCTGAGCTACGGCGCCGAACTGCTCGAAGCGCCCATGGACGACAACGGCCTCATCGTCGAGGCCCTCCCGGAGCTGGTGGCCGCCGCCGGACGCACGCCCAAGGCCATCTACACCATCCCCAACTTCCAGAACCCGTCCGGCGTCACCCTGTCACTGGCCCGGCGCCACCAGCTGCTGGAACTGGCCCACGAGTGGAACGCCGTGATCATCGACGACGACCCCTACGGCCTCCTCCGATTCCAGGGCGAGGACCTGCCGTCCTTCCAGGCTCTGAGCCCGGGCGATCCGCTGCTCTTCTCGGTCCGCACGTTCTCCAAGATCCTGGCCCCTGGCCTGCGCGTCGGCTGGGTTGACACCGATCCGGCGCTCCGCCAACTGGTCATCAACGCCAAGCAGGCGATGGACACCTGCACCAACGTCCCCAACCAGCACATCGTGGCCGAATTCATCCGCCGCGGCGGCCTGGACAACCACTTGGCAGGCCTGCGCACGGAGTATAAGCGCCGCAAGGACGCGATGCAGGAAGGCCTCCGCAGCCACCTCGGCGACCGGGTCACCACCACCGACCCGGAAGGCGGCTTCTTCCTCTGGCTCACCCTGCAGGGCGAAGATGCGCGGATCTCCACCCGGAAGCTCTTCGAAACGGCCCTCGCAGAAGGTGTGGCATTCATCCCGGGACCGGCGCTGTCCGCCAGTGGAAAGTTCGACGACGCCGTCCGCCTCTGCTTCGCAACCACCACTCCGGAGCGGGCCGAGGAAGGAATCATCCGGCTTGGCCGGGCCATGGACCGTGAGCTGGCAGCGTTTAAGGCCGGAGCAGGCGCGTGAGTGCCGCCCTCCAGCAGGATCTGCAGCTCCTTGAAGACAGGGTCCTGGGCCTGATCAGCGAAGCGGACCTGGTGGCGCTCACCACCGCGCTCGTGACCGCCGGCGGCGAGAACCCCGGCGGGACCGAGGAAGCCACCGTGCAGGTCCTGACGGAGTTCAGCCGGGCCGCCGGCCTGGACGTTGTCACCGAAACCGTCGCGGAGGGACGGCCGAACTTCACGGCCGTCCTGCCCGGCGGCAGCCTGCCAGGCATGCTGTTCCTGGGCCATTCGGATGTTGTTCCGGCCGGAACCGGTTGGGAGCGTCCCCCGTTTGAACCCTACATACGGGACGGACGGCTGTTCGGCCGCGGCTCTACGGACATGAAAGGCGGCCTGGCCGCCGTCCTCATCGCCTTCAAGGCACTCAAGGACGCCGGTGCCGAGCTTCCGTTCAACGCGGCACTGGCCTGCACCGTGGATGAGGAGGACCTGGGCATCGGCATCCGGGCCTACACCGTCTCCGCCGCAGCTGATCCGGCCTTCAGTTATTCGGCGTGCGTGGTGGCCGAGCCCACCGACCTGGAGACCGTGATCGGCTGCCGGGGTGACAGCTACATCGAGCTGAAAGTCACCGGCAAGTCAGCCCACTCCGGCCGGCCCGCCGACGGCCGGAACGCCATCGATGCCGCCGCCAGGATCCTGGAACTGGTCCGCAAGGACCACACCCTGCTCCAGGAGGACCAGGACCCGCTACTGGGCGCGGGCACTTGGAACATCGGCCTCATCCAGGGCGGCACGGGCACCTCCATGGTGGCCGCGGAATGTACCATCTCACTCGACCGCCGGCTCATGCCCGACGACGACGCGCAGCAGATCCTGGAGCGCCTCCTGGCACAGGTCCGGGAGGCAGGCATCGACACGGACGGCATCTCGGTCTCGGCCAGGGTCACCATGGAGATGCCCGGTTTCCGCACCCCCGAGGACCACCCGCTGGTGCAGAACTCCGTGGCCGCGCTGGCTGACGCCGGCGTGGACAGCGCCATCCGCGGCTGGACTGCTGCCTGCGACGGCGGCTTCGTGGTCCGGGACCTCGGCGTGCCCGCTATTGTGATGGGCCCCGGCGGACTGAACGACCAGGCCCACCAGGTCAACGAATCCGTCAGCATTGCCGAGATTGTCGCCGCTGCGCGCGCTTACGCGCTGCTTTGCCTGCGGCACGGCAGGAGCTGACAGATCAACACTTAATGCGAAGGGGGCCGGCTGCACATGGCGGGTTCTAGCGGTCGTTGCAACACCCAGAATTTTTGGGAGTTGCAACGACCGTGTCGTCTTTAACGGGGGAAGCTGTCGGGCGGAGGAAGTACACGCCTGAGCAGAAGGCCCAGTTCTTCCTTGTGTTGGACCGCTGTGGGAGTGTGAGCGCGGCCGCGGCGGAGCTTGGCTTCAATCAGATGACGTGTTACCAGTGGGTGCATAAATCACGGCTCCCGGAGCGGGTCCCGCGGGACCGTGAAGCTGGCCAGCGGAAATACACCGCTGCCCAAAAGGCTGAGTTCTTCGTGGTGTTCGACCGGCTCAAGAGCACGACGCATGCCGCACGGGAGTTGGGGCTGAATCTCGCAACATGTGCCGGCTGGGTCCGTAAATCCGGGCTGAGAAGCCATGGGAAAACGGGGACGGGTCCGCACCCGGGGCGGGATGAGTACTTCCAGCTGCGCAAGACCGGCGTGAGTCGGCGGAAAGCCGCCGCGGCGGTCGGGATACATCTGCGGACCGCCGAAGAGTGGGATCAAGGAATCCGGAAATCCAGTGGGCGACGCATTTACCCTGACGGCCGGGTGGTCGACTACAAACGTGGTGTGACCACCATGACCCCTCCCGGCGGCGGCGTGGCCGGAACGACACCGGTCCCGGTTTCGGCCTTGGAGAAACGCATCGACCCGCGATACCTCGACGTCAAGGAACGGGAGCTGATCCGGGACCTGCACGCAGCCGGGTCCTCGATCAGGGCGATCGCCCGCGCACTGGGACGATCGCCTTCAACGATCAGCCGCGAGCTGGCCCGAAACGCCGATCCCGGGATGGGCTACCTGCCGCACGGGGCTCACCGGAAGGCCGCAGCCCGGCGGACCCGGCCCAAAAAAGCCAAACTCGCCGCTGAGTCAACGCTGCGTGAGTATGTGAAGGACAAGCTGCTCCTACGCTGGTCTCCGGAACAGATCAGCAACACGCTGGTCGAAGAGTTCCCTGACAACCCGGAGATGCGCGTGAGCCCAGAGACGATCTATCAAGCCCTCTACCTCCAAGCCAGAGGCGGACTCAAACGCGAGATACAGGCAGCCCTGCGCACCGGCCGGACCCGCCGCAAACCCCATACCACCGGGGAACAACGCACTCCCCGGTTCGTGGACCCCATGATCATGATTTCCGAGCGGCCGCCCGAAATCGAGGACCGCGCGGTGCCCGGCCATTGGGAGGGCGATCTGATCACCGGCGCCCACAACCAATCGGCAATCGCGACCTTGGTCGAGCGCACCACCCGCTACGTCATGCTCGTCCATCTTCAGGACGACCACACCACTGAAACTGTCCGTGACGGCCTCATCAAGACCATGTCCGCCTTGCCGGAGCACCTGCGAGGTTCACTGACCTGGGATCAGGGAGCGGAAATGGCAGGACACAGATCGTTCACCCTCGCCACAGACATGCAGGTCTACTTCTGCGATCCCGCCAGCCCCTGGCAACGCGGATCCAACGAGAACACCAACGGACTGCTGCGACAGTACTTCCCGAAAGGAACCGATCTGTCCGTCTACGGACCCGAAGACCTCGAACACGTCGCCCAGGAACTCAACGGCCGCCCACGCAAAACGCTCGGCTGGAAGACCCCAGCCGAGCGCTTACGTGATTTACTACTAACCACCTAACCAACAGGTGTTGCAACGACCCCTAGAAACCGCCCATTGTGCAGCCGGCCCCCTTCTTTTTACGCGGTGACATTTCCGCGGCGGCGTCATGGCGCGGGGCCTGGTCAGGCGGTCGCAACCTCGGCATCGCCGCTGCCGCCGGTCAGGCGTTCCAACGCGTCTTCCATGTGGCTGATCAAAAGCTTGCCCACGCGCTCCTGGTCCCCGTCCCCCAAGGCCTCGGCGATGGCCTGGTGTTCGGCCACCCGGGCATGCGGGTCGGGATACTTTTTCTCCAGCGCCGTAAGGCACATTCGGGTCTCGGTCAGCAGAGTGTTGTGCATACGGGTCAGCCGGGTGCTATCGGCCGCCGCGACCAGCGTGGCATGGTATTCCATATCGGCTTCGGACATCGCGTCCAGGTCGCCTTTGTCAGCGGCTCTCTGCATGGCTTTGACGATCGCTATGAGCTGGGCGGCGACACCCTTACCGCCCATCTGCAGGATCAGTTCGGAGGCGGCGCGTTCGACGGCGGTGCGCGCCACATACATGTCGCGGACCTCTTCATCGGTCATGGTGATCACGAACAGGCCGCGGTTGCGGATGCTGATCAGCAGGCCTTCCTGCGTGAGCCGCTGCATGGCCTCACGGAGCGGTCCCCGGCTGACGCCGAGCTCCTTGGCCAGTTCCGCCTCCCCCAGCTGGGAGCCCGGTGGAATATGGCCCAGCCCGATTGCCGTGCGCAACTTACCGGCAATGATTGCTGGCGTGGACTCGCGCACCAGGGGCTCAAATCTTTGCATCGGTACCAACTATCCGTCAGGGGTCCGGCTGCGGGCCTCGGAGCCCGCAGCGGACCGGTTGTCTTTCATATCCGGCCGGGATGGTCGGATCAAAAACTGTCTACAATCCTACTGCCAGTAAGCTGACCATCCATGGATTATGTAAAAAGAAGTCGGGGCCGCCGGCAAGGCGGCCCCGACTCGTCTGGATCAGGGCGCGGTGTCCACTGCCCGTGAATAGGTCAGGGTTTCGTCCCGGGCGCCGCCCATCCAGATGTCCTGGCAGGCGGCCGCCATTTCATCCAGGCCTTCCACGATGGTGGCGAACACGTTGCCGGGCACCCAGCCGGTGTCGCCGTTCAGCAGCAGGTTGTTCCGGCCGTAGAAGACGGCAAGGTCGACGATGGTCTGCACCGAATCCGTCGAGTCGGCTTCATAGCCGTGTGAAGGCGTCTTGAGATCGTTGGACGTAAACGTGAAATAGCAGACGTCGCCCGGGATGGGGGTCACGGTGGTGTTCTCCGCGCCGGGTTCAGCGGGAGCAAACGCCGGAACCAAGTTGTAGATCTCGTTGCGGGCGTACTTTCCATGGAACACCTGCCCGCTCAGGGGAAGTGCGTCCCAGACGGCGTTGGCCGTACGGGGCGCTGCGTCGTCGTGCAGGAGCGCCTTGCAGGTGACTCCGCGCTTTTCAAGGGTGATGTTGATGTACTTGGCCATTTTCTGCCTTACTTCAGGATGGGGGTGGACATTGCCGGGGTGGAATTTGGGCGGGCGTGCTGCCAGTCGACGGCGCCCTGGTATGCGGCGGCCGCCGAGAGCACTCCGGCGTCGCCATGCCGGGGACCCACGATCTGCAGCCCGACCGGAAGGCCTTCGCCGGTGAAGCCGCACGGGACACTGATGCCCGGCTGCTGGGTCAAGTTGAAGGGGTATGTATAGGGCGTCCAGGACGTCCAGTCCTGCGAGGATGAGCCGGCCGGGACGTCACGGCCGGCTTCGAAGGCCGGAATAGGCAGCGTGGGGGTCACCAGAAGATCGAAGCGCTCGTGGAGAAGCCCCATCTCACGGCCCAGTTTCATGCGGACCGCCGTGGCGTCCAGGAAGTCCCCGGCGCTGAAGCCGGAGTGCCGTTCCAGCGCCGCCGCCAGCAGCGGATCAAGCTGTTCCGCGGCACCGGGGCCGTAGCCTTCCACCACTTTGGCCGCACCGCTGAACCAGAGCACGTGGTAGGCGTCCACCGGGTCCTGCCAGCCAAGGTCGATTTCCTCCACCTCGGCCCCCAGGTCCCGCAGGACCTGGACTGCCGCGCGGACTGCCTTGTCGACGTCGGGATCATTTTTTCCGTAGCCGAGGTTCGGGCTGAAGGCGATATTCCGGCCCCGGACTCCTTCGTCGATGGTGGACAGGAAGGAGCGCGTCGGCGCGGGACCTGCGGACCAGTCGCGTCCGTCCGGGCGGGAAAGGATATCCAGCATCAGCGCGGCATCCTCAACGGTGCGGGTGATGGGGCCGGCGTGGGCGAGGGTGCCGAAAGGGCTGGCCGGGTACAGCGGCACGGTCCCGTACGTGGGTTTGAACCCTACAACGCCGGTAAAGCCGGCGGGGATGCGGATGGAGCCGCCGCCGTCGGTCCCTACGGACCACGGACCCATGCCCTGCGCCACGGCGGCCGCGCTGCCCCCGCTGGAGCCGCCGGCGGTGCGCGAAACGTCCCACGGGTTGCGGGTGATCCCGCAGCGAGGGCTGTCCGTCACGCCCTTCCAGCCGAACTCGGGGCTTGTGACCTTGCCGATCAGAACAGCCCCGTTTTCGCGCAGCCTGGCCACAGCGGGTGCGTCCTCGTTCCAGTCCCCATCAGGGGAGGTCAGGCGGGACCCGCGCAACGTCGGCCACCCCTTGGTAAGCATGAGGTCCTTGATGGAGGTGGGTACACCGTCGGCCAGGCCCAGCGGCTCGTTCCGGCGCCAGCGCTGCTCCGATTCACGCGCCGCCGCAAGGGCTGACTCCGCCTCCACCAGGCAGAAGGCATTGATGCCGCCGTCGTGCTGTTCAATGGCGTCAAGGGCCGCCTGCGCGGCCTCCACCGGGGAGACCTCCCCCGATCCATACGCGTCAACCAGCTGCGTGGCAGTGGCCCATTCCAGTGAATCAATCACGCTGTGAAGCTCCTTGTCCGGTACACCCTGCGGTCTCCGCCACCGGCTGTGACGCCGATAACACTTCGGTCAGGTTATGTTGCCCGCATCTGTATTGTCAACAATCCTACTTTCCTATCTTTCGCGGGCTAATGATTGTACGATTGTGCACAATCCGCGGGAGCGGTTCCCACGGTCACTTCAAGGGAGAATCTATGGCCGTCACCATTGGCATGCTGTACCCGGGCTTCGGCGCCGAGGACGACTACCCCTTCATGGAGGAACTCCTGGGCGAGGGAATCCACCTTCCCCTGGTCCACACCTCCGTAGGCGTCGACGCGCACGAAGTCCAGGCCCTGCTGGACCTCGGCAAGAGCGAAAGGCTCCTGGAAGGCGCGGATGCCTTGCGAGCCGCCCTGCCCGACGCCGTTATGTGGGCATGCACATCCGGCAGTTTCGTCTTCGGCTGGGAGGGCGCACACCAGCAGGCCCGGGAGGTCCAGGAAGCCCTTGACGTGCCCGTCTCTTCCACATCCCTGGCCTTCGTTGCCGCCTGCAAGGCGCTGGATCTGACCAAGGTGGCAGTCGCCGCCACCTACCCAGAGGACGTCTCCCGGCACTTCGTGGCGCTCTTGAGCCGTGGCGGCATCAACGTCACGCAGCTGGTCAGCCACGACATCCCCACGGCCGCCCTTGCCGGAGAACTTGACCGCGAGGGCGTCCTTGCCCTCGCCCGGAGCAACGACAGCGACGAGGCGCAGGCGATCCTGATCCCGGACACGGCGCTGCACAGCGCCCGCTGGATCAACGAACTCGAAGCAGAGCTCGGCAAACCCGTCCTCACCGCGAACCAGGTAACCGTCTGGCAAGGCCTGCAGCTTGCCGGCGCCCTGCGCCCGTGCGACGCTCTGGGCACGTTGTTCAAGAAGACGGCACCGGTCGCCGTCGGAACATAGCCCACCACGACAAAATCCCGGCCGCGGGCTGTCACACGAACAGCCTGCGCCGGGATTTCTTTTGTCCCGGCTATGCCAGCAGGCGCTGCCCCGGACCTACCGCCGCCTTGCCCAAGCGGCGCAGCGACGCCCACGCCGTCACTTGGTTGGCCGAGAGGACCGGCTTGCCCAGCTCCCGTTCCAGCGGCGCGATGATGTCGTACGTGGGCAAGTTGGTGCAGCTGATGAAGACCACGTCCGCCTCCGGAACGTCGGCCCCGCGGATCAAATCGCAAGTGGTCTGGTAGGGAACCTGCCAGATGCCCCCATCCAGTCCCAGCTCGGCTTGCGCTGCCACCGAATGGCCGGCCTCCTCCAGGAAATCCCCCAGCCGCAAGGTCAGGTCCGCCACATATGGCGTAATGACCACCACCCTGGAGGCGCCCAGATACTCCAGCGCCTCCAGCAGCGCCTCGGAGGTGCTGACCCCATGCGCGTCGGCGGCGGCTGCCATCACCTTCGAAATATGGCGGGCTCCGGACACCCCGTTGACGAAGCTGCCGGACGTGCAGGCATAGGCCATGACCGCGGGGCGCACGGCGTTAAGGTTCTTCACCGCAGCGAGGATGTGGGCGTCGTCGCTCACATCCTCGGCCATCTCCAGGCTGACGGGCTCATCAAAGAACGGCGTCCGGGTAAAGAACAGCGAGACGTCCGACGGCATCCACCGCCACAGCTCGCGGTCCAGCGCCATGTCGAACGGGCATACCACGCCTATGCCGGCCTGTGCCTCCGGGCCGGCGAACGTGGGTTCAATGGGCTGCATTAGTTCTCCCTAAAGTTAGTAGATTGTTGACAATCCATTGCCGCTTGCCTAGGGTCCGTAGTGACCCGGCTAACCCGCGCAAAGGAGCATCTTGAACGTGTCGAAAATCCCGGCCGACGGCGTCGACCTCGAATTGCCGTCCCCACCTGTTCCGGTGGCCAACTACGTTCCGGTCCGCCAGGTGGGAAACCTCGTTTTCACGGCGGGCCAGACGCCCACCCGCGATGGCGTCCTCACCATCAGCGGCAAGCTGGGGCGCGAGCTCACCATCGAGCAGGGCCAGGAAGCAAGCGCCACGGCGGTGCTTAACTGCCTGGCAGCCCTGAAGCAGCACCTGGGCTCGCTGGACCGGATCGTGTCCGTAGTCAGCCTGACCGGTTACGTAGCTTCGGCCGAAGGCTTCGGTGACCAGCCGGCCGTGATCAACGGCGCCTCGCTGGTCCTGGAACAGGCCTTCGGCGACAAGGGGCACCATGCCCGGGCAGCTGTCGGCGTTTCCGAACTGCCCGGGCTGGCACCCGTTGAAATTGCGATGATTGTAGAGGTGTAGCGCACCGTCAGTGCTGCAGGACGGCCCGGAGGAAGGTCCGGGTCCGTTCCTGCTGCGGGTCCTTGAAGATCTGGGCCGGCGGTCCACTTTCCACGGCAGCCCCGTTGTCGAACATCACCACCCGGTCCGAGATCTCCTCCGCGAATCGCATCTCGTGCGTCACCATGAGCATGGTCATGTCCGTGGTGTGCGCAAGGTTCCGGATCACATTCAGCACCTCGCCGATCAACTCCGGGTCAAGCGCCGAGGTAGGCTCGTCGAACAACAGCACCCTGGGCCGCATAGCCAGCGCGCGGGCGATGGCCACGCGCTGCTGCTGCCCGCCGGACATCTGAGGCGGCGTATGGTTCATGTGCTTCCCGAGGCCCACTAGGTTCAGCAGCTCCGCGGCGCGTTCCTTCGCCTCCGCCTTGTTCATGCCCAGCACGTGGATGGGCGCCTCGATGACGTTCTCCATGGCGGTCATATGCGGAAACAGGTTGAACTGCTGGAACACCATGCCGATCTTGCGCCGGGTTTCCCGCATCTGCCTGGTTTCGCGCACCTTTTGGCCGGCGTTGACATCCCACAGCACGTCGCCGTCGACCTTCACGAGCCCTTCACTGGGCGTCTCCAGCGTCATGAGGATACGCAGGATCGTGGTCTTGCCCGATCCGGAAGGGCCGATGATGGAGACCTTCTCCCCCGGCGCCACTTCGAAGTTCAGCGACTTCAGGACCTGGTTTGATCCCCAGTTCTTGCTGACGTTCTTGAACCTGACGATCGGATCGGGGGCAAGGTCCACCGGAGTGGACAGGGGTTGGGGTTCAGTGCTGGGGCGCATAGCGCCGCTCCAATCTGTTGACGAGCCGTGAGGCGGGGTAGCTGATGGCCAGGAACAACAGTGCTGCGAGGGTCAGCGGTTCCAGGTACCGGAAGCTGGAGCTTCCGATCGCCTGTGCCGTTGCCATGAGTTCCACCACCGTGATGGCTGAGAGAACTGCTGAGTCCTTGAACATCTGGATGAGGTAGTTCCCGAGCATCGGGACCACGGTGCGTATTGCCTGCGGGAGGATGATCCTGCTCCAGGTGCGGGCCCCCGGGAGGCTCAGCGCCGTTGCTGCCTCCCACTGGCCCTTGGGCACACCCTGGATACCGCTGCGGTAAACCTCTGCCATGTAGGCGCTGTAGTTCACGCCTATAACCACTACGCCGGTGGTGAAGGCGTCGAAGCTGATGCTGTACGCCGGCAGGACAAAGAATGCGCAGTAGGCCTGGACCAGCAGCGGGGTTCCCCGCACGAACACCACGAAGAAGGACACGGCGTGGGACAGCACCGGGATGGCGAGCCGCCGAAGAATCGCGAAGAACAGACCCAAAAGGGCAGCCAGCAGGGTGCCCAACAGGGTGATCTTGACCGTGACCCAGAGGCCCTCAAGGAGCAGCGGAATGACGGACACGGCAAAGCTGTTGTCCCAGATCATGCTGCACCTACCTTCATGAGTTGGCTTTCCTTGCGCTGGGCGGCGAGTGCCTTCCGGTCAAGCGCGTAGCGCCGTTCCAGCCAGCTGGTGAGCAGCGTCAGTACGTAGGAGAGGACGAAGTACATCACCAGGATGGTGATGAAAATCGCGGTCGTCTGCCCGGTGCTGCTCCGGATCATCTGTGCCCGGAAGGTCAGGTCCGCCACCGTGACGAGGGAGACGAGTGAGGTGTTCTTCAGCAGGTCCACCATGACGTTTCCGAAGGGCGGCAGCATGGCAGGGATCGACTGCGGGATGATGATGCGCCTGAGCCTCAGTGCGGGTTCCATACCCAATGCGATGCACGCTTCGGTCTGGCCTTTGGCCCGGCTGGCGATGGCGCCGCGTACGACTTCTGCGGCATACGCGCCCTCGTTCAGCCCGAGCGCCAGGACCGCAGCGGTGAGCGGGTGGAGCTGGATTCCAAAGAACGGCAATGCGAAGAACAGCCAGAACATCTGGACCAGCAGCGACGTTCCGCGGAATACCTCAATGAACACTCCGGCCGGCCAGCTGATGATCCGGTGGCTGGATAGTCGTGCCAGGCCAGCCGCAAACGCGACCACCAGGCATAACGCCCCACTGAGCACCGCCACCAGGATGGTGGTCAGGAGCCCCTGCCACAGCAGCGGCGCGTACTCGATTACTGCAGACATTCCCGCCTCCCTTCTGCCGGCAGGGGCATCAGCCCGCGGTCTTGCATAGGTCCTGGGCGGTTACGCCTTCCACCACGGACGCGTCAAAGCCCCACTTGCTGAGGATTTCTGCGAACTCCGGCGTTTTCTTGAACGCTGCGAGCTCCTTGTTGTAGGCCTCGTGGAAGGCAGCGTCGGACTGGCGGAAGGCAGCACCGGAACCGGTGCGCGGAGCGTCATCTACCGGCTTGCTGATGTCAAAGCTTGAATCGTCTTTTGCAAGAGCCTTAAGGGAGAGCGTAGGCAGCATGAAAGCATCGGCGCGGTTGGCTTTGAGTGCTTCCAGGCCGCTGCGTCCGTCGTTGATCTTCACCTGCTGGGACGCAGGCACGTTGGCGGTCTTGAGAACACCCTCCTCGAAACCGCCCGGGAGGACAGCAATCCGCATTGACGGATCGGCCAGGATGGCGGACACAGAGGTGATGCCCTTGGGGTTGCCCTTAGGGGTGGCAAACGATTCTGTGGAGACGATCACCGGCTCCGAGTAGAGCACCTGCGCGCAGCGGGATTCCTTCATGAACAGGCCGGCGGCGATGACATCCCAGCGGTTGGCGTTGAGGCCGGGAATCATGGATTCGTAGGGCGTAATGATGCCCTGGACCTCCCCGATGCCCAGCTTCTTGCAGACTGCGCGGAGAACGTCCGGCTCGCAACCGGTGACTGTGCCGTCGGCGCCGACCTGCGTGTAGGGGGGCTCGTTGGCGATGCCCACGCGCAGGAATCCCTGGGCCTTAGCCTGTTCCAGCAAGTTGCTGGCAGCGCCGGAGGCAGGACCGCCTGGCGCCACAGTGGAACAGCCTGTCGCCCAGCCGGCCACCGAAACCCCGAGTGCCGCCACGCCTGCACCCCGCAGGAGGTTCCGCCGCGAAATATTGCCCGTCATAATTACTCCTTCACCCGGCCCATGCCGGGGATAGTCAACAGGATCACACGCTGTGACGTGTGTTACATAAAACCTAAGAGCCGGGTGTACTATTGTCAACAATCCGAATGTAAATTGTGCGTTACCGGCGATGCGAAGATGACTTGCCTGGGAGCGCCCAGCCACGTCGAGGAAGGCCTGGAGCCTCCCGACACAAAACCCACAGATGGAGCCCACGATGATCATCGGCGTCCCCAAAGAAATCAAGAACAACGAGTTCCGGGCGGCCATCACGGCCGCCGGCGTCCACGAGTTCCGCAGCAACGGCCACACCGTCCTGGTGGAACGCGGCGCGGGGCTTGGCTCCGGCATCACCGACGAGGAATACTCCATCGCAGGTGCAGAAATCGTCAACGAAGCCGACGATGTCTGGGCCCGCGCCGACATGGTCATGAAGGTCAAGGAACCGGTCAAGGTCGAGTACCACCGCTTCCGGAAGGGCCTGATCCTCTTCACCTACCTCCACCTGGCGGCCGAGCCCGAACTCACCCGCGAGCTCATCAACTCCGGCGTCACCGCCATCGCCTACGAGACCGTCCAGGAAGGCCGCACCCTCCCGCTGCTGGCCCCCATGTCCGAGGTCGCCGGCCGGCTCTCCGTCCAGGTGGGCGCCACTTCCCTGATGGCACCCGCCGGCGGCAAGGGCGTGCTGCTGGGCGGCGTGCCCGGCGTACGGCCCGCCAAGGTGGTTGTCCTGGGCGCCGGCGTTGCCGGTACCAACGCCGCAGCCATGGCCCTGGGCCTGGGCGCCGACGTCACCATCCTGGACATCAACATCAACCGCCTGCGCGAACTGGACGCCCAGTACCAGGGCAGGCTCAAGACAGTGGCGTCCAACAAGTACGAGATCGAAAAGTCCGTGGTGGACGCCGACCTGGTGATCGGCTCCGTCCTGATCCCCGGCGCCAAGGCCCCGAAGCTGGTCACCAACGACCTCGTGGCCCGCATGAAGCCCGGCTCAGTCCTGGTGGACATCGCCGTGGACCAGGGCGGCTGCTTCGAGGACACCCACCCCACCACGCACCAGGAACCCACCTACAAGGTGCACAACACCATCTTCTACTGCGTCGCCAACATGCCCGGCGCCGTGCCCAACACCTCCACCTACGCGCTGACCAACGTGACCCTCCGCTACGCCGTGTCCCTGGCGAACCTGGGCGTCAAAGCGGCCTTCGACCGCGACCCGGCCCTGGCCGCAGGCCTCAACATCGCCTCCGGCCACGTGGCACACCACTCCGTCTCCGAGGCCCACAACCTGCCGCTCGTCGCCGACTGGCACGAACTGGTCACCGCCACGTCGTCGTCCGCTTCTTCCACCCATCACACCCAAAAAGGACGCTCATGATCACCTCATCACAAGCCCCAGATTGGTCCCGGCCTGTCACGGGCAGCAGCCGTGTGAAGCGTGGCATGGCTGAGATGCTCAAGGGCGGCGTCATCATGGACGTCGTCAACGTCGAGCAGGCCCGCATCGCCGAAGACGCCGGTGCCGTGGCTGTCATGGCGCTGGAGCGCGTTCCGGCCGATATCCGCGCCCAGGGCGGCGTGTCCCGGATGTCCGATCCGGATATGATCGACCAGATCATCGATGCCGTGTCCATCCCGGTCATGGCCAAGGCCCGGATCGGCCACTTCGTCGAGGCCCAGGTCCTGCAGTCCCTCGGCGTGGACTACATCGACGAGTCCGAGGTCCTGACCCCGGCCGACTACGTCAACCACATCGACAAGTGGAACTTCAAGGTTCCCTTCGTCTGTGGCGCCACCAACCTTGGTGAGGCCCTGCGCCGCATCAACGAGGGCGCTGCCATGATCCGGTCCAAGGGCGAGGCCGGCACCGGCGACGTCTCCAACGCCACCGGGCACATGCGCAAGATCCGCGCCGAGATCGCCAAGCTCGCCGCCCTGCCCGAGGACGAGCTGTACGTCGCGGCCAAGGAACTGCAGGCCCCGTACGAACTGGTCAAGGAAGTCGCCGCTGCCGGCAAGCTCCCCGTGGTGCTGTTCACCGCCGGCGGCATCGCCACACCGGCCGACGCCGCGATGATGATGCAGCTCGGCGCTGACGGCGTGTTCGTTGGCTCCGGCATCTTCAAGTCCGGCAACCCCGCCCAGCGCGCCGCCGCCGTCGTGAAGGCCACCACCTTCTTCGACGACCCCGACGTCATCGCCAAAGCCTCCCGCGGCCTCGGCGAAGCCATGGTCGGCATCAACGTCGACGAAATCCCCCAACCGCACCGCCTCGCCGAACGCGGCTGGTAACACGCCGTACCGCTCACTGGCCGGCAACACAACATTTCGAATCAAACCTCGACATGGAAAGTTCAGGATCAGGACCGTGAAGAAACGCACGCACCCGCAGCATACAGCCGGCATCCCGCAGAGTCCCCGGACCGGCGATCACTGCCCCTTCAATGGATGGTGGGCACCATCCAATGACGAAAAGAACACTCACTTCATCACGGAGGGAAGCCTCATGCCGTCCATCAATGGCAGCGCCGTTGTTTGGAAACTCATTGTTCGCCGGCTGCGCTGGGAGGAAGAGGGACCCGCCCACGACCTTCCGCCGCGGGGTTTTGCACTGGACACCATCTAACTGCCGCGCACGGAGACCCGATCCGGCCCGGCACTGCACAGCACCGGGCTGACCAACTTTCGTGGGCACAACCACTGTCACGCCAAGCCCTAAACGCCCGAACGCTCCAGAGCGGTCTTAGCACCGCCCTCACATGGAGAAAGTCAGATAACCTGTGACCTCCTCAACGATCCCGAATTGGAAGCATGAAGCGCATCGATTTATTCCAGACGCGGAGTTTGCCGCGAACGCGGTCGTGACCGCGGCGGAGTATGACGAGGCCGGTGCTGACCGTCCCGCCTTTTGGGCGAAGAAGGCCCGCGAGCTGCTGACCTGGAGCAAGGATTTCGATCAGGCGCTGGACTGGTCCAACCCGCCGTTCGCGAAGTGGTGTGTGGGCGGGGAGGTCAACGCCGCCTACAACGCGCTGGACAGGCACGTTGAGAACGGCCTGGGCGACAGGGTCGCCATCTACTTCGAGGGCGAACCAGGCGACACCAGCACCTACACCTACGCGCAGCTCACCGAAGAGGTGAAGAAGGCAGCCAACGCTTTCGAGTCCCTCGGCGTGGCCAAGGGCGACCGGGTGGCGGTCTACCTGCCCATGATTCCCGAGGCCGTGATCACGTTGCTCGCCTGCGCCCGGATCGGCGCCGTGCACTCGGTGGTGTTCGGCGGCTTCTCCGCGGACGCCCTGCGCTCACGGATCGACGACGCCGAAGCCAAGCTCGTGGTCACCGCTGACGGCACCTACCGGCGCGGCAAGCCGAGCGCATTGAAGAGTGCCGTGGACGAAGCGTTGTCCCGCGGGGGAGATGCAGGCGGCCACACGGTCCCGAACGTCGTGGTGGTCAAGCGCAACGGCCAGGACGTGGACTGGCACGAGGGCCGGGACCACTGGTGGGCGGACACGGTTGAGGCTGCCTCCGCCGAGCACACGGCCGTCGGGCATGACTCCGAGCACCCGCTGTTCATCCTGTACACCTCCGGCACCACCGGGAAGCCGAAGGGCATCCTCCACACCACCGGCGGGTACCTCACCCAGACCGCGTACACCCAAAAGGCGGTCTTCGACCTGCACCCGGAGACGGACGTGTACTGGTGCACGGCCGACGTCGGCTGGGTCACCGGCCACTCCTACGTCGCCTACGCCCCGCTCATCAACGGCGCCACCCAGGTCATGTACGAGGGCACCCCGGACTCACCGCACCAGGGCCGCTGGTGGGAGATCGTGGAGAAGTACAAGGTCTCCATCCTCTACACCGCCCCCACGGCCATCCGGACGTTCATGAAATGGGCCGGGAGATCCCGGACAAGTACGATCTCTCCTCCCTGCGCGTCCTCGGCTCCGTGGGTGAACCCATCAACCCCGAGGCCTGGATGTGGTACCGGACGGTCATCGGCGGAAACGGCGGCAAGAACGGCGAAAAGAAGCAAAACCCCGCCCCGATTGTTGACACCTGGTGGCAGACCGAGACGGGCGCCCAAATGATCGCCCCGCTCCCCGGAGTCACCGCCACCAAACCGGGCTCGGCCCAGGTGCCGCTGCCCGGCATCGCCGTGGACGTCGTCGACGAGATGGGCCAGTCCGTGCCCAACGGCCACGGCGGCTTCCTGGTGATCCGCGAACCCTGGCCGGCCATGCTGCGCGGCATCTGGGGCGACCCTGAGCGGTTCAAGGACACCTACTGGTCCCGGTTCGAAAACATGTACTTCGCCGGGGACGGCGCCAAGAAGGACGAGGACGGCGACATCTGGCTCCTGGGCCGGGTGGATGACGTCATGAACGTCTCCGGGCACCGGCTCTCCACCACGGAAATCGAGTCCGCCCTGGTCTCCCACCCCGCCGTGGCCGAAGCCGCCGCCGTGGGCGCCGCGGACGAGACCACCGGCCAGGCCGTCGTCGCCTTCGTCATCCTCCGCGGAGACGCCCCCAACAACGGCGACGAAACAGTCCAGGAGCTCCGGAACCACGTCGGCAAGGAAATCGGCCCCATCGCCAAACCGAAGGCGATCCTGGTAGTACCTGAACTGCCCAAGACACGCTCCGGGAAAATCATGCGCCGCCTGCTCAAGGACGTCGCCGAAGGCCGCGACCCGGGCGACGCCACCACCCTCTCGGACCCCACCATCATGCAGCAGATCGCAGCAACCCTCAGGATATAGGCGCTCAAGCCATGGATGACTCGCTCACACCCCGGATCGAAATCCCACCCTTCTGATTACGCGCTAAACGGCAGCATACGGTCAACTTGGTCAGAGCACCGTGGGGTAGCACCCCAAAGCATCCAGGATGTCAGGGGCGCATGCGCTTCTGTAGGTCCTGGTTCCGCGCTCCCCCGCGATTTTCGCACGACCAGAAGCCAAAAGGTTCGCTGGTCGGCTTCTGGTCTGGGTGGTCGCTGGGCCATTCCCCAGGGCGCAGCTAGGGCACTACTTGCCCCTCCTGAAACCTGCCCGCTCCTAGCCGCCACTGGACGCCCTTAAAGCAGACATAAGTGTGGACACTGTCCACACCCTCTTTGGCAGGACAAAGTGCGGGGCGGGACTCTCGCGGGCAAGCCTAAGGCCGCCTTCCAGAGGGCGTCCTGTAGCGACATCGCCGGAGTCATGTTGTCCCCGCTCCCCCGGACCATGAATAGGTGTAAGCCACTACCGGGCCTACTCAACAGAACCGGAACGAGGAACTGCATAACCCCACCCACGGCAGGCGGAAGGCCCCCAGCCAGGGACTTAAAACCCGCCACCCCACACACCTGAACAGGCCACGCGGCGGCCAGGCCACAGCCCGCGAACCAGCCGTCAGAGCGACGCGACCACAAGCTTTGTCAACACGTCAAAGCAAAAACGCCTCTGACGAGGGAAAACGTCGTGCCCGAGGTGGGACTCGAACCCACACACCTTTCGATACCGCATTTTGAGTGCGGCGCGTCTGCCAATTCCGCCACTCGGGCGCGGATTACATGGAGCAAAAAGCTACGCCCACAGCTGACTGTGAGCAACGCGATCGCTTCACGTACGCGGAATTACTCTACATGCAGATAGGCTGAATTCCAGAATCGCGCCGCCGTCGCCGCAAACGAACCCCTGCAAGCCAAGTACAGCCGCGGTGGCACCTAAGATAGTGATGTCCCGCCGTACCTTTTCAAGGAGATCCCGTGACTGAACAGACGGAGTCCAAGCCCACGTCCCAGCCGGCGCGCCGCGTCATTGTGGCAGAGGATGAAACCCTCATCCGCCTCGACATTATCGAGATCCTGCGCGGTGAAGGCTATGACGTCGTGGGCGAGGCGGACAACGGCGAGAAGGCCGTCCAGCTCGCCGAGGAACTGAAGCCGGACCTGGTCCTGATGGACGTCAAGATGCCCGTTATGGACGGCATTTCCGCGGCGGAGAAGATCGTCAAGGCCCGCATTGCCCCCGTGGTGCTGCTGACCGCCTTCAGCCAGAAGGAACTCGTGGAGCGTGCCCGCGACGCCGGCGCCATGGCCTACGTGGTCAAGCCGTTCACGCCCGCTGACCTCATCCCGGCACTGGAGATCGCACTCTCCCGCCACGAGGAAATCAAGGCCCTCGAAAGCGAGGTGTCGGACCTTCAGGAGCAGTTCGCCACCCGCAAGCTCGTCGAGCGCGCCAAGAGCCTGCTGACCACCAAGATGGGCCTGACGGAGCCGGAAGCTTTCCGCTGGATCCAGAAGACCTCCATGGACCGCCGCCTCAGCATGCGCGAGGTCGCCGAAACCATCATCAACCAGGTCAACTAGCGCCCTGGCCGGGCCGCGAAGGATTACGACGACGGCCCGGCCACCAGCCGCAAACGGTCACTAAAGGGCCACAACAGCGAAAAGGACCCCTGCCAACAGCAGGGGTCCTTTTCGTTGAAGCCTAGGCCTGGGCGGCCTGGTTCTTCTTCTTCTTTTCCGGCCAGGGGCCGAGCTTCTCGCGGTTGCTGCCGGGCTCGCCGCCCTGGCTGCCGGCGTCGGCGAGGTCGCCCACCTTGTGGACCTTCAGCATGTTCGTGGACCCGGCTTTTCCGGGAGGGGAACCGGCGGCAATGACCACCAGGTCGCCGTCGTCCACCAGGTCCATTTCCAGCAGGCTGCGGTCAACCTGGGACGTCATCTCATCGGTGTGGCCCACCATGGGGACCAGCACCGGCTGGATGCCCCAGGTCAGCGCGAGCTGGTTCCACACGTGCTCCACCGGAGTGAAGGCGAACACGGCCTTGATGGGCCGGAGCCGGGAGAGGCGCCGGGCGGAGTCGCCGGACTGGGTGAAGGTACAGATGTACTTCGCGTCCAGCTGGTCGGCGATTTCGACGGCGGCCCGCGTGATGGCGCCACCACGGGTCTTGGGCTTGGTCCCCAGCGGAGGGACGCGCTCCAGGCCGTGGACTTCGGTGGACTCGATGATCCGGGCCATGGTCTTGACCGTCTCGATCGGGTACTTGCCCACGCTGGTCTCACCGGACAGCATCACGGCGTCGGCACCGTCCAGCACGGCGTTGGCGCAGTCGGACGCCTCTGCACGGGTGGGGCGCGGGTTGTCGATCATGGACTCGAGGACCTGGGTGGCCACGATTACCGGCTTGGCCCAGCGGCGGGCCAGTTCGACGGCACGCTTCTGGACGATCGGCACTTCCTCCAGCGGCAGTTCCACGCCGAGGTCGCCACGGGCCACCATGATGGCGTCGAACGCGTCGATGATCTCGGGCAGCTGGTCCACTGCCTGCGGCTTTTCGATCTTGGCGATGACCGGCACGCGGCGGCCTTCCTCGTCCATGATCTCGTGCACCCGGGTGATGTCCTGGGCGTCGCGAACGAACGAGAGCGCCACCAGGTCGACACCGCGGCGGATGGCCCAGCGGAGGTCGTCCTCGTCTTTTTCGCTCAGCGCGGGGACGTTGACGGCCACGCCGGGAAGGTTGATGCCCTTGTTGTTGGACACCATGCCGCCGACGGTCACCTCGGCGACCACCTTGACGTCGTCGACCTCGATGGCACGCAGTGCCACCTTGCCGTCGTCGATCAGCAGGGCATCGCCCACGTTGACGTCCTCGGTGAGGCTCTTGAGCGTGGTGGAGCAGATGTCCTTGGTGCCGGGAACATCCTCGGTGGTGATGGTGAAGATGTCGCCAACAGCGAGGGCGTGCGGGCCATCAACGAAGCGGCCCAGGCGGATCTTGGGACCCTGCAGGTCGGCCATGATGGCCACTGCCTTGCTCAGGTCGGACGCGGCCTTGCGGACGTTCTCGTAGGTGTTGTCGTGCACGGTGTAGTCGCCGTGGCTCATGTTCATGCGGGCGACGTCAACGCCGGCCTCCAGCACCGCGAGGGTGTTTTCGTAGCTGGCAATGGCCGGGCCGAACGTAGCCACAATTTTTGCGCGTCTCATATACCTACCCTATTGGTCTCTTGCATTGGTTAAGTTGTCTGCGAGGTGAACCCTCGATGCATCCCCCGGGTCAGCGGTCAGAGGACGGCGATGGCACGGTCCGTTGGCGCGACGGGTGCAGGAAGGATGGTGCTTCCCATCAGGTACTTGTCCACCGCGGCGGCAGCTGCGCGGCCCTCGGCGATGGCCCACACGATCAGGGACTGCCCGCGGCCGGCGTCACCGGCAACGAACACGCCTTCGGTGTTGGTCATGTAGTAACCGTCGCGTGCCACGTTGCCGCGGCCGTCGAACTCAGCGCTGACCTGCTCGGTGATTCCGGCAGGTTCGGCGCCGGTGAAGCCCAGCGACAGGAACACCAGGTCGGCGGGGATGATCCGCTCGGTGCCGGCTTTGGGGAGCCGCTTGCCGTCCACGAACTCGGTCTCGGCCACCTTCACCCCGGTGAGCTTGCCGTTTTCGCCCACGAACTCGACGGTGGAGGCGAGGTAGGTGCGTTCGCCGCCTTCCTCGTGTGCGCTGGCAACCTCGAAGAGGGTGGGGAACGTCGGCCACGGCTGGTGGCTGGCCCGCTCTGCCGGCGGCTGCTTGCCGATGGCCAGGGTGGTGACGGACGCGGCGCCGTGCCGGTGCGCGGTGCCCAGGCAGTCGGCACCGGTATCGCCGCCGCCCAGGATCACCACATGCTTGCCGTGGGCGTTGATCTGGTCCTCGATGGTTTCCCCGGCCACCGCGCGGTTGGCGGGCACCAGGTAGTCCATGGCGAAGTGGACGCCGTCCAGGTCACGGCCCGGGATGGGCAGGTCGCGTGGAACGGTGGCACCCGTGCAGACCACGACGGCGTCGTAGCGCCTGCGCAGCTGCTCCCAGGTGACGTCGGTGCCCACGGACACGCCGGTCCGGAAGCGGGTGCCTTCCGCCTTCATCTGCTCGACGCGGCGGTCCACCTGCTCCTTTTCCATCTTGAAGTCGGGGATGCCGTACCGTAGCAGGCCGCCGATCTTGTCGTCCCGCTCGTAGACGGCAACAGTGTGGCCCACGCGGGTGAGCTGCTGGGCGACGGCCAGGCCGGCAGGGCCGGATCCGACTACTGCGACGGTCTTGCCGGTGAGGCGGGTGGGCGGCAACGGGCTGACCCAGCCGTTGTCCCAGGCCTCGTCGATGATCGACACCTCCACCTGCTTGATGGTGACGGCGGGCTGGTTGATTCCCAGTACGCAGGACGCCTCGCAGGGTGCCGGGCAAAGCCGGCCCGTAAACTCGGGGAAGTTGTTCGTCGCGTGCAGGCGCTCGATTGCTTCATCGCCCTTGTCCCGCCACATGAGGTCGTTCCACTCCGGGATGAGGTTGCCCAGTGGGCAGCCCTGGTGGCAGAAGGGAACACCACAGTCCATGCAGCGTCCGGCCTGTGCCTTCAGCGTGCCCTTTTCCTGCGCCTCGTAGACCTCTTTCCAGTCCATGATGCGGACGGGAACGGGACGGCGTGGCTGGGTTTCACGCTGGCGTACTTTCAGAAATCCGCGTGGATCAGCCACCGGTAACCTCCAGGATTCGAGACCATACTTCTTCGCCGTCGGGGTCAAGGCCCTCTTCGATGGCGTCGAGACGGGTTTGCAGCACGGCCGCGTAGTCGCGCGGCAGCACCTTGGTGATGCGGGCGGCGGTGTCATCGAAGTTCTCGAGGAGGCGTGCCGCCAGCTGGGAGTCAGTTTCTTCCACGTGCTTGACCAGCAGGCCGTGGACGATGTCGCGGTCCTCGGAGTCCAGCTCGCGCAGCTGCAGTTCGCCGGACTCCAGCGCCTGCTTGTTGACGCGGGTGGTCCTCAGGTCCAGGACGTAGGCGGTACCGCCGGACATGCCCGCGCCGAAGTTGCGGCCGGTGCGTCCGATGATCAGCGTCTGGCCGCCGGTCATGTACTCGCAGCCGTGGTCGCCAATGCCTTCGACGACGGCGGTGGCACCGGAGTTGCGGACCAGGAAGCGTTCGCCCACCTGGCCCCGCAGGAACATCTCGCCGCTGGTGGCGCCGTAGCCGATCACGTTGCCGGCGATGACGTTGGTCTCCGCCTTGAACACGTTGGTACGGTCCGGGCGGACGATGATCCGGCCGCCGGACAGGCCCTTGCCCACGTAGTCGTTCGAGTCGCCGTACAGCCGCAGGGTGATGCCCGCGGGCAGGAAGGCGCCCAGGGACTGGCCGGCGGTGCCGTTCAGCGTCACGTCGATGGTGTCGGTGGCCAGGACGTCGGTACCAAAGGTCTTGGTAACAACGTGGCCCAGCATGGTGCCCACTGAGCGGTCGGTGTTGATGACATCCACGGTGATCTTCACCGGGCTGCGGTCCGTCAGCGCCTCGGTGGCCATGGTGATCAGCCGCTGGTCGAAGTGCTTGTCCAGCTCGTGGTTCTGGCCGGTCATGTTCCGCAGCGGCGCGTCGTCGTCGAACTCCAGGCCGTGCAGGATCGGGTCCAGGTCCAGGCCGTCGGCCTTCCAGTGGTCGATCGCCTCGCGGGTGTCCAGGACCTCGGCGTGGCCGATGGCCTCCTCGAGGCTCCGGAAGCCGAGCTCCGCCAGGATCTCGCGGACTTCCTCCGCCAGGAACTCGAAGAAGTTCACCACGAACTCCGGCTTGCCGCTGAAGCGGGCCCGCAGCTCTGGGTTCTGCGTGGCGACGCCCACCGGGCAGGTGTCCAGGTGGCAGACGCGCATCATGATGCAGCCTTCCACCACCAGCGGCGCGGTGGCGAACCCGAACTCCTCACCACCGAGGAGGGCGGCGATGACCACGTCGCGGCCGGTCTTGAGCTGGCCGTCCACCTGCACCACCACGCGGTCGCGCAGGCCGTTGAGCATCAGGGTCTGCTGGGTCTCGGCCAGGCCGAGCTCCCACGGAACACCGGCATGCTTGAGCGAGTTCAGCGGGGAGGCGCCGGTGCCGCCGTCATGGCCGGAGACGAGGACGACGTCGGCCTTCGCCTTGGTCACGCCGGACGCCACGGTGCCGATCCCGACTTCGGAGACGAGCTTCACGTGCACACGGGCCGAGGGGTTGGCGCGCTTGGCATCGTAGATGAGCTGCGCGAGGTCCTCGATCGAGTAGATGTCGTGGTGCGGGGGCGGGGAAATCAGTCCGACACCCGGGGTGGAGTGCCGCGTGCGGGCAACCCACGGGTAGACCTTCTGCGCCATGAGCTGGCCGCCTTCGCCGGGCTTGGCACCCTGCGCCATCTTGATCTGGATGTCGTCGGCGTTGGTCAGGTAGAGGCTGGTCACGCCGAAGCGGCCGGACGCAATCTGCTTGACGGCCGAGCGGCGCTTCGGGTCGAGCAGGCGCTCCACGTCCTCGCCGCCTTCACCGGTGTTGGACTTGCCGCCCAGCTGGTTCATGGCGATGGCCAGCGTCTCGTGGGCCTCCTGGGAGATGGAGCCGTAGCTCATCGCACCGGTGGAGAACCGCTTGACGATGCTGGAAACGGGCTCCACTTCCTCAAGGGGAACGGACGGGCGCTCGTTCTTGAACTTGAGCAGGCCGCGGAGGGTCATGAGGTTGGTGGACTGGTCGTCCACTCCCCTGGTGTACGCCTTGAAGATGTCGTAGCGGCGCTCACGCGTGGCGTGCTGCAGCCGGAAGACGGTCTCCGGGTTGAAGAGGTGCGGCTCGCCGTCGCGGCGCCACTGGTACTCGCCGCCGCCCAGGAGCGGCCGGTGCGGCTGTTCGATGCCGCCCTCGGGGTAGGCCATCTGGTGCCGGGCGGAGACCTCGGCGGCGATGACGTCCAGGCCCACGCCGCCCAGCTGGGAGTGTGTGCCGGCGAAGAATTCGTCCACCAGGTCCTGGCCCAGGCCGAGTGCCTCGAAGGTCTGGGCGCCGGTGTAGGAGGCCACCGTGGAGATGCCCATCTTGGACATGATCTTCAGGACGCCCTTGCCGAGGCCCTTGATGAGGTTGTAGACGCCGTCCTGCGGGGTCACGCCGGTGACGTCGCCGGCAGCGATGAGCTGCTCCACCGATTCCATGGCGAGGTACGGGTTGACGGCGGACGCGCCGTAGCCGATGAGGACTGCAACGTGGTGGGTCTCGCGGACGTCGCCGGCCTCGACCACCAGGGCGGTCTTGGTGCGGTTGGCGCTGCGCAGCAGGTGGTGGTGCACGGCGCTGACCAGCAGCAGCGACGGGATGGGCGCCCACTGGGCGTTGGAGTCACGGTCGGACAGCACGATGTACTGCACGCCGCGGTTGATGGCGCCGGAGACCTGCTCGCAGATTTCGGTGAGCCGGGCGCGGAGCGCGTTCTCGCCGCCTTCGGGGCGGTACAGGCCGCGGACCTTCATGGCCACGCGGTTGCCGTCGGCGTCCTCGATGTTGGCGATCTTGGCGAGCTGGTCGTTGTTGATCACCGGGAAGGGCAGCTGGACCTGGGGCTGGCGGACCTGCTTGGTGTCCAGGAGGTTGCCGTTGGGTCCGATGGCGCAGGTCAGCGAGGTGACCAGCTCTTCGCGGATGGCATCCAGCGGCGGGTTGGTGACCTGCGCAAAGGACTGCACGAAGTAGTCGAACAGCAGGCGCGGGCGCTTGGACAGCACGGCCACCGGGGTATCCGAACCCATGGCCCCCAGCGGCTCGGCGCCGGTCCGGGCCATCGGGCCCAGCAGGATCTTCAGTTCCTCGGTGGTGTAGCCGAAGGTGCGCTGGCGGATATTCACGGACGCGGCAGTGTGGACCACGTGCTCACGCTCGGGCAGGTCGTTGAGGTCGATCAGGTTGTCCTTGACCCATTCGGCCCACGGGTTGGCCGCGGCCACTTCGGCCTTGACCTCTTCGTCGTCAATGATGCGGCCGGAGTCGGTGTCCACCAGGAACATCTTGCCCGGGGACACACGGCCCTTCTTGACCACCTTGGAGGGTTCGACGTCGATCACGCCCACCTCGGAGGCGAAGACGATCAGGCCGTCCTCGGTGATCCAGAAGCGGCCGGGACGCAGTCCGTTGCGGTCCAGGGTAGCGCCCACCAGGTTGCCGTCGGTGAAGGAGACGGCGGCGGGGCCGTCCCAGGGTTCCATCAGCAGCGAGTGGTACTCGTAGAACGCACGGCGGGCCGGATCCATGGTGGCGTGGTTTTCCCAGGCCTCGGGGATCATCATCATGATCGAGTGCGTGATGGGCCGGCCGGAGAGCCACAGCAGTTCGGCCACCTCGTCGAAGGAGGCGGAGTCGGAGGCGCCGGGGGTGCAGATGGGGTACAGCTCCTCCGGCGAGTCACCCAGCAGCGGGTTGGCAAGCTGCGACTGGCGGGCGCGCATCCAGTTCCGGTTGCCCTTGACGGTGTTGATTTCACCGTTGTGGGCGATGGTGCGGAACGGCTGCGCGAGCGGCCAGGACGGGAAGGTGTTGGTGGAGAAACGCGAGTGCACGATCGCCAGCTTGGTCTTGAACCGCTTGTCGGACAGGTCCGGGTAGAACGGTTCGAGCTGGGCGGTGGTGAGCATGCCCTTGTACACAATGGTGCGGGAGGACAGCGACGGGAAGTACACGCCGAACTTGTTCTGGGCACGCTTGCGGATCCGCCAGGCGCGGGAGTCCAGCTCGTTGCGGTCCAGTTCCTCGCCGTTGGCGGACGCCAGGAAGGGCTGGGAGAAGTAGGGCATGCAGGCACGTGCCATGGCGCCTACCAGGTCGGCGACCACCGGCACTTCACGCCAGCCGAGGACCTTGAGGCCCTCGTCGGCAGCCAGCCCCTCGATGCCGGCCTTGGCGGCGTCGGCCTCCCGCTGTTCGGCAGGAAGGAACGCGGTACCGGCAACGTACTGTCCCGGAGCCGGCAGCTCGAACTCGGTGACGGCCCGGAAGAACTCGTCCGGGATCTGCATGAGCAGGCCCGCGCCGTCGCCGGTTCCCTCGTCGGCGCCCACGGCGCCGCGGTGCTCAAGGTTGCGCAGCGCGGTCAGGGCGGCATCGACGATGTCGTACCCGGGCTCGCCGCGCAGCGTCGCGATAATGGCGAGCCCGCAGGCGTCCTTCTCCTGTTCCGGGTTGTACAGCCCGGCGGCCTCCGGCATGGCTGCGAAGCGCTTGAACGGCGACACTGCAGCCTCAGGCTGATCCGCCGGTCCGGACCAGCTGGGAGTGTTAAGAGTTTGGGTCATGGGAGACGTCCTTCCTCCTGATCGTGCGTATGGAAGGGACACCGTTGGCCCCACTCGTCGGCGCCGTTGCAAGGGCACAACAAAGTGTTGATTACTGGAAATTGTAGGTCAGCGCAGCCTGCTGAACTAACGGTTACGCAGGTACCTGCCCGGGGCAACACCGGACAGCAGCTTCACGCTGTACGGACGGTGCCCCATGCCACGACATTGTGGTTTCGGGCCCTTCGAGCGGTGGCTCTACTGCCCTGCCTGGCCGGCGCCCTACTTTCCGGTGCCGGCCTCCGACGCGGGTCCCGTGGCTGTGCTGCCGGAATGTCCGGCAGCGGTTGCATCCGTGCCGGGCTTTGAGCCGGCCGGTGCCGCCGCGGCTTCTTCCGTGGGGTCGGAAGCATGCCTGGAACCGCTGTGGTTATCTGGGAGATTACCACGCGAATCACTATCTGAGACAACATTGTCCGGATCACGGACCTCTGTGACTGTCTCGGAATGTGGGCCGGCCGTAACCGGCTGGTCCGGTTCGTGGCCTGCGAGATACACCGTGTCCGGCTCCGGGCGGCCTTTGAGCCCGATGATGATGAAGGCCGCCAGGGCAGCCAGGAACACGAAGATGCTGGTCCAGACGTTGAGCCGGGTGGTGATGCCCAGGATGCTGATCTGCTCGGCGTCGTCGATGCGCATGGCTTCAATCCAGACGCGGCCCAGCGTGTAGTACATGGCGTACAGCCAGAAGAGCCTGCTCCGGCGGAAATTGAACCGCCGGTCCAGGGCCAGCAGGATCAAGACGCCGGCGAGGTTCCACAGGGACTCGTAAAGGAAGGTCGGGTGGAAGAGGGTGTCGGCAGGCATTCCGGCGGGAAAGTTGGGGTTGTTGGCGTCGATCTGCAGGCCCCACGGCAGGGTGGTGGGCCCGCCGAAGAGTTCCTGGTTGAAGTAGTTGCCCCACCGGCCGATGGCCTGGGCCAGGAGCAGGCCCGGCGCGGCAGCATCGACGAAGGCGCTGAGCTTCACGCCGCTGCGCCGGCAGCCGATCCAGGCACCCACGGCACCGAGGACGACGGCGCCCCAGATTCCCAGCCCGCCGCGCTGGATCTGCGGGATCAGGGAGAGGTCTCCGGTGCCGTTGAAGCCGGGGCCGAAGTACGCGTCCGGGGATGAGACCACATGGTAGAGCCGGCCGCCGATGATGCCGAAGGGGATGGCCCAGATGACGATGTCCCAGACGCTGCCTTCAGGGGCGCCGCGCTTGGCCCAGCGGGCGGACGTCAGCCAGAGGCCCGCCACGATGCCGGCCAGGATGCACAGCGCGTAGGCATGGATCCTCAGGCTGCCCCAAGGGAGGGGG
This sequence comes from Pseudarthrobacter sp. NPDC058119, assembly GCF_042884655.1. NCBI lineage: Bacteria > Bacillati > Actinomycetota > Actinomycetes > Micrococcales > Micrococcaceae > Pseudarthrobacter > Pseudarthrobacter sp. NPDC058119. Next base: position 96,541 of record NZ_JBHVTN010000010.1, on the reverse strand, counting down.
ATGTCGAAGCCGGACCAGTCCGGGCTGGGGATGCTGGCGGACACCAAGGTGGGTGCCAGGGCGGTTGCCTGAAGGAGCGGCTGCACGGCTACGCCCCGGTTTCCTGCGAAAGGCCGGATTCCCGGGTCAGCCCGGTGGCGAGGTCCTTGGTGAGGGCGCCGACGGCGTCCACTCCGCCGTCGCGGAGCGCTGCCACCAGGGCAGTGCCCACGATGACGCCTTCGGCGTAGGCGGCAATTTCGCGGACCTGGTCCGCGGTGGAGACGCCAAGGCCAACGCAGACGCGTTCTGCGCCTGCGCCGTGTGCGGCCGCCACAACGTCCTTGGCGGCGGTGCTGACGGACGTCCGGGCGCCCGTGACGCCCATGATGGAGACTGCGTAGACGAAGCCGCGGCTTGCGTCCACGGTCCGCTGCATGCGCTCCGGCGTGGAGGACGGTGCCACGAGGAACACCCGGTCCAGGCCGTACTTGTCAGAGGCTGCCATCCACTCGGAGGCCTCGTCCGGAATCAGGTCCGGGGTGATGAGGCCTGCGCCGCCGGCTTCCGAGAGCCGCCGGGAGAATTCGTCGACGCCCATCCGGACCACGGGGTTCCAGTAGGTCATGACCAGGACGGCGGCATCGGTCTTGCTGGTGATTCCCGCGACGACGTCGAACACCTGGCTGACGTGGAAGCCTTTGGCCAGGGCCTCGGTGGTGGCGGCCTGGATGACCTGGCCGTCCATGACGGGGTCGGAGTAGGGGATGCCGATTTCGATCAGGTCGGCACCGTTCTCCGCGAGGGCAATGCCCGCGGCGATGGTGTCCTCCACGGTGGGAAAGCCGGCGGGGAGGTAGCCGATAAGGGCCGAGCGCCCCTGGGAGCGCGCCCTGTCGATGGCCGCTGCCGACTTGCTGGTGGTCCCTGCCTGGCTGGCGATGTCTGCGCTGCTCACAGCTGCTCCCCCTCTTTGCCGATTTCGGATTCGGCGGAATTCTTGTCCAACAGGTCAAACCATTCGGCGGCGGTGGCCACGTCTTTGTCGCCGCGTCCGGACAGGTTGACGATCACGATCTTGTCGCCGGCGGAGGCCGGATCTTCGGCGGCGAGCCGCTGGCCCACCTTGATGGCCCCTGCCAGCGCGTGCGAGGACTCGATGGCCGGGATGATGCCTTCGGTGCGGCAGAGGAGGCGGAAGGCTTCCATCGCTTCACCGTCCGTGATGGGCTCGTAGCTGACCCGTCCAATGTCGGCCAGGTAGGAGTGTTCCGGGCCGACGCCCGGGTAGTCCAGTCCCGCGGAGATGGAATGCGACTCGATAGTCTGCCCGTCGTCGTCCTGCATCAGGTAGGAGCGCGCGCCATGGAGGACGCCGGGCTTGCCCAGGGTGATGGTGGCGGCGTGCCGGCCGGTTTCCACGCCGTCGCCGCCGGCTTCAAACCCGTAGATCTTCACGCTCGGATCATCGAGGAACCCGTGGAAGATGCCTATGGCGTTGGAACCGCCGCCGATGCAGGCGCAGACAGCGTCGGGGAGCCGGCCCTCCTGCTCGAGGATCTGGGCGCGTGCTTCCTCGCCGATGACCTCGTGGAAGTAGCGGACCATGGCGGGGAACGGGTGGGCGCCTGCCGCGGTGCCCAGGAGGTAGTGGGTGTTGGACACGTTGGCCACCCAGTCCCGGAGGGCCTCGTTGATGGCGTCCTTGAGGGTCTGGGATCCGCTGGTCACCGGAATGACCTTGGCGCCCAGCAGCTCCATGCGGGCTACGTTCAGGGCCTGGCGGCGGCAGTCCTCGGCGCCCATGTACACCACGCACTCCATGCCCATCAGGGCGGCGGCGGTGGCACTGGCCACGCCGTGCTGGCCGGCGCCGGTTTCGGCGATGATGCGGGTCTTGCCCATGCGCTTGGCGAGCAGTGCCTGGCCCAGGACGTTGTTGATCTTGTGCGAGCCGGTGTGGTTCAGGTCCTCGCGCTTGAGGAACACCCGCACTCCCCCGGCGTGCTGGGAGAACCGTTTGGCTTCCGTCAGCAGGGACGGCCGGCCGGAGTAGTTCTTGTTGAGATCGGCAATCTGCGCCCGGAATTCGGGATCGTCCTTGGCCTTGTTGAAGGTCTCTTCGAGTTCGTCCAGGGCAGCGATGAGCGATTCAGGCATCCATCGCCCGCCGTAGTTGCCGAAGTACGGCCCGGGGGCGTGGCGGAGGGATCCGCCCTGCAGGAATGCGTCCGCGGTCTTGTTGTCAGCGTTTCCCGAGGGTGCGTCAGCCATCAGTCCTGTCCTGTTCGGTTGGTTGTGGTCAAAAGTGTGCGGCTCCGGCCGGACGCCGGAACTATGTGCTTGCCCCGCGGAGCCGCCAGCTGCCGGCCCCGCGGGATGGATGCTGTGTGCCTCAGGCGCGGGCAGCTATGGCAGCGGCGCCGGCGGCAGTGAATTCGGCGATGCGTTCCCGGGGAGTTGCGTGGCTTACCAAGGCCTCGCCCACCAGGATGGCGTTCGCGCCGTTGGCGGCGTAGTGCGTGACGTCGGCGGCGTCCCGGACGCCTGACTCAGCCACCACCACGGCCTCGGCGGGAATCATGCCCGCAAGGGAGGCAAACACGGAACGGTCGACGTCGAGCGTCTTGAGGTTGCGCACGTTGACCCCGATGATCCGGGCGTTGGCCGCGACGGCCCGCTCGATTTCCTCCTCCGTGTGCGTCTCCACCAGGACGTTCATGCCGAGCTCCCGGCTGAGGGCGCTGAACTCGGCGAGCTGGGCGTCCGAGAGGGCCGCGACGATGAGCAGGATGAGGTCGGCGCCGTGGGCACGGGCTTCCCAGATCTGGTACTCGTCGAGCGTGAAGTCCTTGCGCAGCAGCGGGATGTCGACGGCGGCGCGCACGGCGTCGAGGTCGGCCAGGGACCCGTTGAAGCGGCGCTGTTCGGTGAGGACGCTGATGACGGAGGCACCGCCGTCGGCGTACTGCCTGGCGAGCGACGCCGGATCCCCGATGCTGGCGAGATCGCCTTTGGAGGGGCTGCGGCGCTTGATTTCGGCGATGACTTTCAGCTGTTCCCGGGTTGGGGAAGTTCCGCCGAGGGCTGCCCAGGCGTCGCGGGCGGGTGCCGCGGCCTGGGCCAGGTCCTTCAGCTCAGCCAGGGTAACGAGGCGCTTCCTGGCGTCCATATCCTCCCTGACACCGGCGTTGATGTCATCGAGAACTGTGGCCATCAGTGGCCGGAGTTCTTCAGCTTGCTGCCCTCGACGCCGTAGCCGGCCTTACGCATGACGTAACCGAGGATCAGGCCGATCACCATGACAACGGCACCGCCGATGAAGATGGGGGTGCTGGCGATGACGAAGGCGATGGCTGCGATGAGCGCGCCGACGAGCATAACGATCACGCAGGTCCATGCGGCCGGGCTGTTGCCGTGGCCAAGTTCCTGGCTGTGGTCGATGGCGCCCGGGGCGACCTGGCGGGTGCCGGACTTGGAAACGGACGCAGGTGCTTTGCTCATGGAAAATCTCCTCAGGGTGGATACTGCTTACATTCTGCCATTTTTTGGCCGCCGCCCGCGTACCGCAGGGCTGGGCGCCCGGGCCGGAAGTGGCGGCCGAAGGCCTTAGGTCGGGTCTTCGCCGCGGGAAAGCCGGTCCCAGCTGTCGATCTCGTCCACCGGCCCTGCCGCTGCAACGGTCCCCGCGGCGCCGGGTGCGTCATATTTCGTCCGCGTCTTCCAGTACCGGGACGCCGGGAGGATCAGCAGGGCGGCCAGCGCCAGCAGGCAGCCGGCGACGACGGCGAGTGCCGGAAAGGGGGTGAGTTCAACGTGCGCCTGGCTGCCGGAGATCCCGGTGGCGCCTGCGATGGTCCCCTGCGCGGCCGCAAGGGGGTCCGCCAGGACGGTGGCCGCGGCGGTGACCACGCCGGCCGAGGCCAGGACGATGATGGCGGTAATGATCCACCGGGCAATCCTGCCGGCGATGGCAGCAGCAAGTCCCCCGGCCAGGGCCACCAGCGCCAGGGCTGTCACGGTGGTGGCGGCCTTGCTGCCCTGCACCTGGACGGCGTTTTGGGTGGCTGCGGCCTGGCCCACCTGGTTGGGGTCGAGGGTGGCTGTCATCCAGGTTTGGGTGGTGGTGCCGAAGGCGGCCAGCGCGAGGAGCGTGATCAGCATCACCAGCGTCGACTTGCGTGCCCACATCGGCGCCCCGCGGTTCTTCCGCGCCTTGGCACCGACTGGCATGCCGGCGTTGCCTGCGGGGTTCACCGTTGCTCCGGGATCCGGCATCAGGAATCAGTCCCGCCGGGCAGGGATTCCGCCGAAATGTTGTGCAGGGAGCCGGCGGTGTGGACCGCGCGCAGCGGGGCGGCGGCCTTGTTGACGGTTTCGAGGGCCTCGGTGGGGTTCACGGAGTCGGCCACGATCCCGCCCCCGGCCTGGACGTAGGCCCGCCCGTCGCGGAGCAGTGCGGACCGGATGGCGATGGCCATGTCCATGTCCCCGGCGAAGTCGAGGTAGCCCACCACGCCACCGTAGATGCCGCGGCGGTGCGGTTCCAGCTCATCGAGGAGGCGCAGGGCCCTGGGCTTGGGGGCACCGGAAAGGGTGCCGGCCGGGAACGTGGCCTTCAGGACGTCGTACGCCTTGGCCTGCGGAGCCAGACGGCCCACGACGGTGGACACCAGGTGCATGATGTGGCTGAAGCGCTCCACCTCCATGAACTGGGTGACATCCACCGTGCCGGCCACGCAGACCTTGGAGAGGTCGTTGCGGGACAGGTCCACCAGCATCAGGTGCTCGGCGCGTTCCTTCTGGTCGGCGAGCAGTTCCTCGGCCAGGGCCTTGTCCGCCTCGACGGTCTTGCCGCGCGGGCGGGAGCCGGCGATGGGGTGTGTAATGACTTCCTCGCCCGTGACGGTCACCAGCGCCTCCGGGGATGACCCGACGATGGAGTATTCGCGGCCCTGGGCGTCTTCGAGGCTGAAGATGTACATGTACGGGCTGGGATTGGTGTTGCGGAGCACGCGGTAGACGTCCAGGGCGGACGCCTTGCATTCCATCTCGAAGCGGCGCGAGATCACCACCTGGAAAACTTCGCCGTCGACGATGGCTTCCTTGCCGCGGTCCAGGGCTGCCAGGTACTCGGCTTCGTCCCAGCGTTCCTGGACGCTGGAGGCGAAGTCCAGGGCAGCAGGTGCCAGTACGGACACGGGCTGCACCACCGGAGCGCTGATCCTGGCCAGGAGTTCCTTGACCCGGGCCACGGCGTCGTGCCAGGCCTCATCGACGCGCTCGGAACTGTTGTCGAAGTTGATGGCGTTGGCGATCAGCAGGACGGTGCCGTCAACGTTGTCGTGCACTGCCATGTCCGTGACCAGGTTCAGCGCCATCTCAGGCAGGTGCAGGTCGTCCTCCGGCGGACTGACCAGCCGCTCCCAGTGCCGGACGGTTTCCCAGCCGAGGAAGCCCACCAGGCCGGACGTGAAGGGCGGCAGCCCTTCGAACCGGTCCGTGCGCAGGGCGTCGATGGTGTCGCGGATGGCGTCCACCGGGCTGCCGCTGACCGGCACCCCGGCGGGCGGTTCGCCCAGCCAGTGCGCCTCGCCGTCCTTGGTGGTCAGCGTGGCCCGGGACCGGGCACCGATGAACGAGTAGCGCGACCAGGCTCCGCCCACGGCGGCCGATTCCATGAGGAAAGTGCCGGGTTGCCCCTGGGCAAGCTTCCGGTAAAGGCCGATGGGGGTTTCGGCGTCGGCGAGGACCTTGAGCCGGACGGGAATGACGCGGCTGTGGCCGGCGAGTTCCCGGAACTCCTCAAGGCTGGGGCTGATGGTTCCGAGGTCCTGCATGGCTGTGCTTGTCCGCCTGTTCTTCGAAAGGGCCGGCCTCGCCGGTTCCCTGGGTGTGCTTTGCTGGGATGCCCGCAGCCGGCTGCGGGCCGGCCCGGGCCGTGTGTACCGCCTAGCCTGCCTGGCCCGCGACGACGTCAAGGTCCCTGCCATCGAAGCAGCTCCGGGTCCCGGTGTGGCAGGCGGCGCCCACCTGGTCGACGCGCACCAGGAGGGCATCGCCGTCGCAGTCCATGGCGACGGACTTGACCCACTGGACGTGTCCTGAAGTGTCACCCTTGCGCCAGTACTCCTGGCGGGAGCGGGAGTAGAACGTCACGCGGCCGGTGGTCATGGTGCGGTGCAGGGCTTCGTCGTCCATCCAGCCGAGCATGAGCACCTCGTTCGTGTCGTACTGCTGCACCACGGCGGCAACCAGGCCCGCGCCATCGCGCTTGAGGGCGGCTGCCACTTCCCGGGGAAGGGGGCTCACCGGTGCGGATTCGACAGACGACGCCGGCGCTGCCTCCACGGACGGGGACACGGCGGATCCTGCGGTTTGGACGGGGGTTGGCTGCTCAGACATCGGCTCAAGTCTAGTGCCTCCGCCGGACCGTTCTCCTGTTGTGAACAACGGCACGCCACCGGCCGCCGCAGTGCTGCCCATCTCCACACCAGTCGTGCTAGTTTCACAAGTGATGCATTTCGTCGAACCGTCCCGAGAAGTCCTGGCCGAAACCCTGCTTGCGGCCGGCCCTGATGCGCCCACGCTGTGCAAGGGCTGGCGTACCAGGGACCTTGCCGCGCACCTTTACCTGCGCGAGCGGAAGGCCGCCGTCGGGCTCGGTTTGATCGTCAAGCGCCTGGCCAAGGCCTCGGACCAGGCCACCGCGAAGCTGGCCGCCAAGCTCACCACCAACGAGGACTACGCCCGGCTGGTGAACACCTTCCGCGCCGGGCCGCCTGCCCTCTCCCCCATGAGCATCCGCGCGCTGGACGAGAGCGCCAACCTCATTGAATACTTCGTGCACACCGAGGACGTCCGGCGCGCCGTGGACCGGTGGGCACCCCGGGCCCTGGACGAGGCCTACTCGGATGCGTTGTGGGACGAACTGGTCAAACGCGCCGCCATCCTCTACCGCGGCGTGGACCTGGGCATTGTCCTGGTCCGGCCGTCCGGACCCCGCCATGTTGCCAAGCGGGCACCGGTTTCGGTGGCCATCGTCGGTGAGCCGGGCGAACTGCTCATGCACGCCCATGGCCGCACCCGCCACGCCCTGGTCACCTTCGAAGGCCAGCCGGACGCCGTCGCCCTCCTCCAGTCAGCCGAAGTAGGGCTCTGAGCAACAAGGCCGGGTCACTCTCAGCGACCCGGCCTTATCTTTCTGCGGGCGCGGATTACCGTACTTCGAAGCCTGCATCCCGGATGGCGTCCTTGACCTGGGACATCATGTTGTCCGGGCCCCAGTGGAAAATTGACGCAGCCAGGACGGCGTCAGCACCGGCCGCGACGGCGGGCGGGAAGTGCGCCGGCTCCCCCGCACCGCCGGAGGCGATGATGGGAACCCTGACCGCGGCGCGGACCAGTTTGATGAGTTCGAGGTCGAACCCGTCCTTGGTTCCGTCCGCGTCGATGGAGTTCAGCAGGATCTCCCCTACACCCCGGTCGGCTGCTTCCTTGGCCCATTCGATGGCGTCGATCCCGGTGCCGGTGCGGCCGCCGTGGGTGGTCACTTCGAAGCCCGAGGGCGTGGGCTGGGATCCCGGCCGCGTGCGGCGCGCGTCGACGGAGAGGACCAGCACCTGGGAGCCGAAGTGCCGGGTGATCTCGTCGATGACGTCCGGGCGTGCCACGGCTGCGGTGTTGATGGAAGCCTTGTCCGCTCCGTAACGCAGGAGCTTGTCCACCTCGGCCACGCCGCGGACGCCGCCGCCAACGGTGAGCGGGATGAAGACTTCCTCGGCGGTGCGCCGGACGACGTCGAACGTGGTCTCGCGGTTGCCCGAAGACGCAGTGACGTCAAGGAAGGTCAATTCGTCGGCGCCGGCGTTGTCATAGCGGTGGGCGAGCTCCACGGGGTCCCCGGCATCGCGGAGGCCCTCGAAGTTGACGCCCTTGACGACGCGCCCGGCGTCGACGTCGAGGCAGGGAATGACGCGTACTGCTACTGCCATGGGAACTCCTGGATGTTCAGTGCTGCTGGGGGTCGCCGGTAATCAGACGCTGATCAGATGCGGCAGGCGTGGATGCTGCTGACCAGGATGGCGCGGGCACCGAGGTCGTAGAGTTCGTCCATGATCCGGTTGGTTTCCTTCTTGGGAACCATGGACCTGACAGCCACCCAATCGGAGTCGCGCAGCGGGGAGACCGTGGGCGATTCGAGGCCGGGGGTCAGGCTGGCGGCCTTCTCCACGAGTTCCTTGCGGATGTCGTAGTCCATCAGGACGTACTGGCGCGCCACCAGGACGCCCTGGAGACGGCGGATGAGGACTTCGATTTCCTTGGCAGTGCCGTTGGCTGCCCCGCCGGCACCGGTGCGCCGGATGAGGACGGCTTCCGATTTGAGGATGGGTTCGCCGAAGATTTCCATGCCGGCGGCCTTGAGCGTGTTGCCGGTTTCCACGACGTCGGCGATGGCGTCCGCGACGCCCAGGCGCACGGAGGATTCCACGGCGCCGTCGAGCCGGACCACCTTGGCGTTGATCCCGCGTTCGGCCAGGTAGTTGCGCAGCAGGCCGTCGTAGCTGGTGGCCAGTCGCTTTCCTTCGAGTTCGGCGGCGGAGCTGAAGTCGCCCACCGGGCCGGCGAAACGGAAGGTGGAGGCGGCGAATCCCAGCGGCAGCAGTTCCTCGGCTTCCACTTCGGCGTCCAGCAGCAGGTCGCGGCCGGTGATGCCGACGTCGAGGGTTCCCCGCCCGACATAGACGGCGATGTCGCGGGGGCGGAGGAAGAAGAACTCAATGTCGTTGTCGGGGTCCACCATGACCAGTTCGCGGCTGTCGCGCCGCTGGCGGTATCCGGCTTCGGAGAGCATGGCGGAGGCGGCTTCGGACAGGGAGCCCTTGTTGGGGACGGCAACTCGCAGCATGGGAATTCTTTCTGGGTGGAAGTTTGGATTTTCAGGCAGTGCAGGCCACAGCGGGTCCGGCGGCAAGGCGCCGGACCGGTGGCTACAGATGCTTGTAAACGTCTTCCAGGGTCAGGCCTTTGGCGAGCATCAGGACCTGCAAGTGGTACAACAGCTGGGAGATTTCCTCGGCCGCAGCTTCATCGGATTCATATTCGGCAGCCATCCAGACTTCGGCTGCTTCCTCAACGACTTTTTTGCCGATGCCGTGAACACCGGACTCCAATTCAGCGACGGTGCGGGAGCCTTCCGGGCGGGTGGCTGCCTTCTCGCTGAGCTCAGCGAACAGCGTCTCGAAATTCTTCACGCCCTCCAGCCTACTTGCTGCGGACGCGGCGGCGCTTCCCGGGCGGTTGCATGACGGGCGCGATGTGAGGGAATACACACCGCGCCCGTGCAGCGCCCCGCGGCTTAGCTGCGGTACTGCTTGAGGACGACGGCGGTGGCCAGCGCCGCGGTCACGGCTTCGTGGCCCTTGTCTTCCTTGGAGCCGGGCAGCCCGGCGCGGTCCAGGCCCTGCTGCTCGTTGTCGCAGGTGAGCACGCCGAAGCCCACAGGCACGCCGGTGGCTACGCTGACGTCGGTGAGGCCCGACGTCGCAGCCTGGCAAACGTAGTCGAAGTGCGGGGTACCGCCGCGGATGACGACGCCCAGGGCAACCACGGCGTCAAAGTGCGGTGCCAGGCGTGCGGCCGCCACCGGAAGTTCGAAGCTGCCGGGGACCCGCAGCACGGTGGGCTCGGCAATGCCGGCATCCTTGGCAGCGCGCAGGGCGCCGTCCAGGAGTCCATCCATGATCTGGGTGTGCCAGCTTGCTGCGATGATGGCCAACTTCAGCTGTGAGGTTTCAGCCGGGTTGAGGGTGCTGAGGTCGATGTCGGGGGCGCCGTGTCCGCTCATGGGTTTCTTGTGTTCCGTTCGTTCGTGAAGACGTCAGTCTTGCTCGTGGTCGTAGGGGGTTTCGGTGGCGGGCACGGAAACGGGAGCTGCCTGCGTGTCCAGCAGGAGCATGTGTTCCATGCGCTCCTTCTTGGTGCGCAGGTACCGGATGTTTTGCTCGCGGGACGGGACCTCGGTGGGCACCATTTCCACGACCTTCACCCCGGCTTTGGCCAGCCTGTTCTGCTTGTCCGGGTTATTGCTCAGCAGCCGCACCTCGTGCAGGCCCATTTCCGCGAGGATCTGCGCCGCGGCCTTGTAGCAGCGGGCATCAACCGGAAGTCCCAGCTGTTCGTTGGCCTCGACGGTGTCAAAGCCGGCTTCCTGCAGCGCGTAGGCCTTGATCTTGTTGGCCAGGCCGATGCCGCGGCCTTCCTGGCCGCGGAGGTAGAGCAGGGTTCCGCCGTTGTCCCGGATCAGCTCCAGCGCAAAGGCGAGCTGTTCGCCGCAGTCGCACCGGTAGGAGCCAAAGACGTCTCCGGTGAGGCACTCGGAGTGCAGCCGGACGAGGGGAGCTTTCCCGTCGCTGGGAGGATTGGGCGAGCTGACGGCCAGGTGCTCCACACCGGTGACGAGGTCGGTCCAGGCCTGCGCCACGAAGTCGCCAAAGGCCGTGGGCAGCTGCACTACCGGGCCTCCGCTGACTGGATGTGGCGCCTCGCCGGACACTGCGTGGGACTTGCGGTGACCGTTGTGCTGGCTGTCGTCGCTGGCTGCAGCTGCCGTCATCGTTTCTCCTTTTCTGCACCCGGGACCACCCGGGCATCCTCATCCGGGGCGCCCCCGGCCCCGGCTTCAAGATACGCCACCAGGTCCTCGATGGAGATGAGGGGGCACCCATGTTCAGCTGCGAACGAACGGAGCCCGTCCAGGCGCATCATTTCGCCGTCGTCGTACACCACTTCCGCGATCACCCCGACAGGCTCGAGGCCCGCAAGGCGGCACAGGTCCACAGCGGCCTCGGTGTGGCCCTGGCGTTCCCGCACACCACCATCAACTGCACGGAGCGGGAAAATATGCCCCGGCCTGGTCACGGACGCCGGTACGGCCTGCGGGTCGGCCAGGATCCGTGCGGTCAGGGCCCGGTCCGTGGCGGAGATTCCCGTGCTGACACCGATGGCGGCGTCGCAGGAGACGGTGTAGGCGGTGCCTTTGGCGTCCTCGTTGACGACCGTCATGGGAGGCAGCGCCAGGGCGTCGGCGCGGTCCCCGGTCAGCGGCACGCAGATCACGCCAGAGCTGTACCGGATGGTCCAGCCCATCAGCGCCGGAGTAGCGTGCTGGGCGGCGAAGATGATGTCGCCTTCGTTTTCGCGGTCCTCGTTGTCGACCACCAGCACCGGCCGCCCGGCAGCCATGGCGCGCACGGCCTCCTCGATGGAGTCGAGTCCCTTGGCCACGGCAGGTTCGATGCCTACTGCTGCGTTCACAGTGCACCTCCCGCAAGGGCGGCATCGCCGTTGCCTGCCGGTACTCCGGCGCCGCGGAAAGCGAGCAGGCGTTCGGTGTACTTGGCCAGGACGTCCACTTCCAGGTTCACCCGGCTGCCGGCGGTCTTGGTGCCCAGGCCGGTTTCGGCCAGGGTCGTGGGGATCAGGCCCACTTCGAACCACGGTTCCTGCTCCGCGGCGGGGCTGACGGCAGTCACCGTGAGGGAGACGCCGTCGATGGCGATGGAGCCCTTCTCGGCAATGTAGCGGGCCAGGTTGGCGGGGACGCCGAACCGCAGCCGCTCCCAGTTGCCCCGGGGTTCCCGTTCCAGCAGGACACCCACCCCGTCAACGTGGCCTTGCACCACGTGGCCGTCCAGGCGTCCGCCAGCGGGCACGCAGCGTTCCAGGTTGACGGAGTCGCCGGCAGCGAGCTCGCCGATGGTGCTGCGCACCAGGGTCTCCCCCATGATGTCGACGCTGAAGTCCCGTCCGTCGATGGCGGTTGCCGTGAGGCAGACGCCGTTCACGGCGATGGAGCCGCCCAGTGCCAGGCCGTCGGTGGAGGCGGGCGCGTGCAGCCGTACGGTGGCACTGGTGTTGCCGTCGCGCTCGACGGACAGCACCTGCCCTTGCTCGGCAATAATTCCGGTGAACATCAGTAGCCTCCCTGGGCCTGGTCCGCGCTGCCGCGGGATGGTGGGTTATCGAGTGCAACTTTGCGTTGCGGTCTTAGGTGGAGCCGGAGGTCCCGGCCCAGCGTCCGCACCGCGCCGCCGTCGGAGGCGTCCCATTCCCATTGCTGGGCGTCCGGAAGGCTGGTGATGCCCAGCCCGTTCAGTGCGGGGGTGCCGGATCCCAGCAGGGTGGGCGCCAGGTACACGATGAGTTCGTCCACCAGGCCGGCCGCCAGGAAGGAGCTCAGGATGCTGGACCCGCCCTCCACCATGACGTGCCGGATGCCTGACGTGTACAGCATGGACAGCGCTTCGCGGGGATCACGGGTGGAAAGGTGTACGGCCAGGCCATCGTCGCCGTGGATCGCGGCGTCCTCCGGAATGGCGCGCAGGCCCATGACGGCACGGAGAGGCTGCCTGGGTGCCGGGTTGCCGGCTGCGTCCCGGGCAGTCAGCCGGGGGTTGTCCACCAACACGGTCTGCGTGCCCACCAGGATGGCATCGATGCGGCTGCGGATCCCGTGGTTGTCCGCCAGGGACTCCGGGCTGGAAATCCACTGGCTGGTGCCGTCTTCGGCGGCGATACGGGCGTCAAGGGTCTGCGCGATGTGGAGGGTGACGAAGGGACGCTTGGCAGCCACTGCCTCGAACCACTGGCGGTTCAGGTCCAGGGCTTCATCGGCGCCCAGTCCGCTGCGGACCCGGACGCCTGCCGCGCGCAGCGTCGCCGCTCCCCCGGCAGCAGGGTCATGGGGGTCATCCACGGCGTACACCACGTCCGTGATTCCGGCGGCGATGATCGCTTCCGTGCAGGGACCCGTGCGGCCCACGTGGTTGCAGGGTTCCAGCGTGACCACCATGGTGCAGCCGGACAGATCCAGTCCGACGGCGGCGGCCTGGGCGATTGCGTCGGCTTCGGCGTGTGCGGTGCCGGCGCCGCGGTGGTGGCCGGAAACCAGGTGGCGGCCGTCAGGCCCGATCACGACGGCACCCACCAGGGGATTCGCGCCGCGGGGGCCTTCCAGAGCCGCCTCCAGGGCGACCTCCATGGCACTGGTTTCGGCGGCGCTGAAGGCTGTGACCACGCCGGCGTCCGGCTGGAGCTTCGCGGCGCCGGTCATGCGGCTGCCGTTGCGGAGGAGTTGCCTGCCTTGGACGCGGCAGTACTTGCGGCATTGAAGAGCCATCGCTGGGGGTTCATTGTGCGTCGTTCCTTCCCTGTCGAACCGCGATGGCTCCGGGGATACGACAGCAGAACGCTGCGGAGCCCAAAGGCTGCGCAGATACAGCTGTACGTGCTTCTCTCATCCAGACTTTAACTGTCGGTACCGGAATTCCACCGGTTCAACCGTCCGCCGGAATCCTCCTGGGAGGACACCGGCTCGCGGGTCGCGGACTGTCACCGCCGGTTCGGACTTACACCGACCCCGGAGCACGTATGTGTGTTGTTATTGTGCCACAACCCGGGCGGCCTCCCGGTTATTCCGTCGCGGCACGTAACGTCCGGCTGCCCTTGGCGCGCAGCAGGTCGATGGCAGCGGACGGATCCTCGGCGCCGTATACGGCGGAACCGGCTACAAAGACGTTGGCCCCGGCTTCGGCGGCGCGGGCAATGGTCTCTTCGGTAATGCCGCCGTCCACCTGGATGGCCACCCCCAGTCCGGAGCCATCCACGGCGGCCCGCGCCCGGCGGATCTTCGGCAGGGTGATGTCCAGGAACGCCTGGCCGCCGAAGCCCGGCTCCACGGTCATGATGAGCAGCATGTCCAGTTCCGGCAGCATGTCCAGGTACGGCTCCACTGCCGTTGCAGGGCGCAGGGCCATCCCTGCTTTGGCTCCCCGGCTGCGCAGTTCCCGTGCCAGCTTGATGGGCGCAATGGAAGCTTCGGCGTGGAATGTCACGGAGGCCAGGCCGGCGTCCGCGAAACCGGGCGCCCAGCGGTCCGCGTCGGCGATCATCAGGTGGGCGTCGAGCGGCACGGGGCTGACGGCCTGGATCCGCTGCACCACTGGCAACCCGATGGTCAGGTTGGGAACGAAGTGGTTGTCCATGACATCCACGTGCACGGCGTCGGCATTGCTGATCCGCTGCAGTTCGGCCTCAAGGTTGACGAAGTCGGCGGAGAGGATGCTCGGGTTGATGCAGCACTGCGTCACGGGGATGCCTTTCGCTGGTTGTTCTGGTCCCGCGGCATGGTTCACGCCGTGGTTGCTGGGTGTCGCGCTGTTCCTGCCGGTCAGGCTTTCGTCCTGATCAGGCTTTCTTCCTGATCAGGGCAAGGAACATCGCGTCGGTGTGGTGGATGTGGGGCCAGAGCTGGGCTGTCAGCTCGTGGCCGGCACCGAGGGACCCTGTCAGGCTGACCGCGTCCAGAGCGGCCCCGGCATCGAGGAGTTCAAGGTCGGGGCGCTTGCGCAGGACGTCGGACACAACTGCCGTTGTCTCCGCCGGGTGCGGTGAGCAGGTCACATAGGCCACCACTCCCCCTGGCCGGACGGCGGCCAGGGCCGAGGCCAGCAGTTCGCGCTGCAATGGCCCCAGGTCCGCAATGTCCTTGGGCGAGCGACGCCACCGGGACTCCGGCCTGCGGCGGAGTGCGCCCAGGCCGGTGCAGGGGACGTCAACCAGGACGCGGTCATACCGCTCCGGCTGCTCACCGCCCACTTCACGGCCGTCGCCGGTACGGACCCGCCAGCTGCCGTGCGGCACGGCGGACAATGCCTGGCTGACCAGCTTGGCGCGGTGCGGCGCGGGTTCGTTTGCCAGCAGGCTGGCGCCCCGCTGGTGCGCCAGCGCACCAAGGAGCGCCGCTTTCCCGCCGGGACCGGCGCAAAGGTCCAACCACGCTTCAGCGCCGCGGGCCGCCGCTGGTCCACTGACGGCGGCGCTGCCGTCCGCCGGTGCGCTGAGGTCGACGGCGGCCAGGGCCCTGGCCACCAGTTGGGAACCGACGTCCTGTACGCGGGTGGTGCCGGCGCGGACGGATGCGAGGCGGCCGAGGTCGCCGCCGCTGGAGAGTGCCGAGCCTTCAACGAGTTCCCCGGGGGTGGCGCCGCTTTCGAGTGCTTCGTCCAGGCTGCCCAGTCCGGGCAGTGCAACCAGGTTGACCACCGGGGCGTCGTTGTCAGCTTCGAGCAGGTCGTCGATCTCTGCAGCCGAACGGCCGTGGGCAACGAGGGACTGGCGCATGGCCCGGACGATCCACTCGGGGTGGGCGTACTTCACCGCGGCTACCTTGGTGGCGTCGGTTTCGCCTTCCACCAGCAGGTCCAGCCATTCATCGAGGCTCCGGGCTGCGACCTTGCGCAGGACGGCGTTGATCAGCGTCGACGGTCCGGCGCCGATCACCGCGCGGGCGAGCCCCACGGTCTGGTCCAGTGCAGCGTGGGCGGGGACCCGCATTGCAAGCAGTTGGTGGGCACCGATGCGGAGCGCATCCAGGATGGCCGGGTCCAGCTGGGCCAGGGGACGGTCCACGCACCGCGCCAGGATGGCGTCATAGGTGCCTTGGTTGCGGAGTGCGCCATAGCTCAGTTCGGTGGCAAATCCGGCGTCCCGCTTGTCCAGGTGGTGGTGCCGGATCCGGGCGGGCAGCACGAGGTTGGCGTAGGCGTCCTCCGCGGCGACTGCGCGGAGAACCTCGAAGGCCACGAGGCGGGCGGGATCCGCGCGCCGCGTGCGCTGCGCCGGAGCCTGCTCGGTGAAGCTCCGCTGCGGCCCGCGGTTGCGTTCGCGGCCCTTGGCGTTCCGCCGGCTGGCGTCCCGGGGACCGCCGTTGCCACGGCCGCCGCCGGCAGGTCCGCCGCTGCCGCCCTGTCCGCCTTTCCCGGCACTGCCCCGCCCTGCAGCGCTGCCCCGTCCGCCTGTATTGCCTCCGGACCCGGTCATTCGAACACCACGCTCTCCAGTGAAGCCAAACCGCGCGCCCAGTCGGCGGCGGCCATCATCTTTTTCCCGGCGGGCTGGATGCGCGTCAGTTCCACCGCGTGCGACCCCGTCCCCACCAGCACGGCTTTGCCGTTAAGTTCCACGGTTCCGGGGGCCAGCCCGGAAACATCCGGCCGCAACCGGACCGGCTCGAGTTTGATCCGCTGACCGTCGAGCAGGGTCCATGCCCCGGGCTCGGGGGTGACGCCGCGCGCCTGCCTGCTGATGGCAAGGGCCGGATACGCCCAATTCAGGTGGCCGTCCTCCAACGCCAGTTTCGGCGCGAGGGAGACTTCGCCGGCCTGTGGCTGCGGCGCTGCCATTCCGGCGTCGATGGCGGACAGGGTCTGGGCCAGCAGGACAGCGCCGCTGTGGGACAGCCGTTCCAAGAGGTCGCCCGCGGTGTCCTGGGGCTTGACGGCCTCCGTCAGGGTGCCGAAGACGGGCCCGGTGTCCAGGCCCTCCTCCAGCTGGAACGTCACGGCGCCGGTGACGTCGTCTCCGGCCATGATGGCCCGCTGGACCGGAGCCGCGCCGCGCCACGCGGGGAGCAGGGAAAAGTGCAGGTTGACCCAGCCGTGCCGCGGGATGCCGAGGGCATCAGGGGGAACCAGTCCGCCGTAAGCGACGATGGCCGCGACATCCGGCTGCACTGCGGCAATGCCGGCGATGGCATCGGCGTCGACGCGTGCGGCCCGGATGACCTCGATGCCCAGTTCGGCGGCCCGCTGGGCAACGGGCGACGGCGTCAGCACGCGTTTGCGGCCCAGCGGCGCGTCGGGCCGGGTCAGGACGGCAACGACGTTGAAGCCGGCGTTGACCAGCGCGTCCAGGGAGGGAACCGCGACGGCGGGTGTCCCGGCGAAGAGGACCCTCACCCGGCTGCGCCGAAGCTGGAGCCGGGAGTGCTGGGGCCGCCAAAGCTGGCCCCGCCGAAGCTTGACCCAACACTCTTGGCGCGTTTTGCCGTGGTACGTCCGGCGACGGCGTCGTAATTGGCGTTGCGGATGGACCTCAGTGCTGCCTTCCGGTCCTCGCCCTCAAGGCGATCCGTGTAAAGGATGCCGTCCAGGTGGTCGTTTTCGTGCTGGAAGCAGCGCGCCAGCATCCCTTCACCGTCAATGGAGACAGGGTTGCCGTGCATGTCAACGCCGGTAACCCGGGTGGCGCGGAAACGGCGGACCGGGAAACCCAGGCCCGGGATGGAGAGGCAGCCCTCCACGTGGTCCGGCTGGTAATCCTCACTGTTTTCCAGGACAGGATTGATGATGTGGCCCTCGACGCCGTCGATCCGATAGGTGAAGATGCGCTTGCTGACGCCGATCTGGGGAGCGGCGAGGCCGGCGCCTTCGACGTCTTCCATGGTCTCGGACATGTCGGCGACCAGTTTGGCAAGGTCGGGTCCGAATTCCGTCACAGGATCGGCTACTGTGCGCAGCACAGGATCGCCGATGATGCGGATATTCAGAATAGCCATGCGCTGTGTGTCCTCACGGTTGGCGGCAAAAGGGAACCTATCCAGTTTAGGTGCAGTCTCTCCGCGTACATCGCTGCTTAGGCGGTGCGGGCCAGGGGTGGGGGTGCGATGGGCAACAGCGCCGTGCCGGCACCAATGGTGTCAGCGTTCAGTTCCCAGACGCGGCGCAGGGCGCAGAACTTCCACCAGTGGTGCTTGAGGACCTCGGGGTTGGCGCGGACCGGGCGGACTTCCGTCTCGCCGATGGCCACGGCCAGCAGGACCGGGTCCTCGCCGTACTTCCAGGGTTCCCAGGTTCCCGCTTCCGGATCCACGAGGCTTTCTTCGGCCTTCATGCCGGCCACCAGCTGCATGACCACCTTGTTGTCCAGCGGCTTGACCTGTCCGTCCCGCGTTGTTCCCTTGGTCTTGTAGTCGATGAGGCAGATCCGTCCGTTGATCCTGGCCACGAGGTCGAGGGTGCCGGCGTACCCCACCGAGTTGTTCCAGACCGTGATTTCCGGGGCGATGGGCTCCACGCGGAAGAGTTCCCACCACTCGTCGAACCGGACAGCGAAAGCTTCCTCACCGTTGGCGGCCAGCGCGTCGCGGGCTTCCTTCATGGCATGCGGGCGACCCAGCGCCCTGAGGGCCACCTGTTCGCAGTAGCTGTGGACACGGTCCCCACGGCGTGCGGCGTCATCCCGGTAGGTTTCGGCGGCTTTGGCTGCACGGTTAATGGCCTGCTTGATCTTGGCGGGACTTCCCAGGCAGTCGGACAGCAGCGGATCGTTGGCCAGGCTGCTGGCACCCATGTAGCCGAACCAGCCGTCGAGCCCGTGCGGCTGCTGGCTGATCACCGTGGTGATGGACGGCACGGAGAAGTGCTCAGACGTTGACCGTGCGTACATCCGGCCATATTCGGTGGCGTGGGCGAGAAGCGGATCAGTCATACAAAAGACTCTTTCACAGGGGGCCGACAAAAGCTCCGGGGTCCGGAGCTGCACACAAAAAAGGTCCGTTTCCGCTGCTGATGAGCGGAAACGGACCTCTGCGGTGGGCGATACTGGGTTCGAACCAGTGACCTCTTCGGTGTGAACGAAGCGCGCTACCACTGCGCCAATCGCCCCGATGCATTTGAATGCTAGCCCACGTCCGCCCCAATTCAAAAATCGGCAGTTCCGCAGCCCGGAGCGCTCCTTACATGGGAGCTGTCCAGCGCGGCACCTTCCACTCCCTGGCCCGGGAAGCCAGCCGCCGCCGTCGGAAATTACACGCCTGTAACTCGAGGAAATCCGCGCGGATGCAGGGAAGCGGGCCGGTTGGCAGTTCCGCGGTTCCCTCCGATTTGGAGTTTCCCGGAACCTCCTATATTGTTTTTACTCGTTGGAACGCGAGGAAATGCCGGAAACGGCAAGGAATCAAGCCTCCAAAATGCGGACGTAGCTCAGCTGGTAGAGCACCACCTTGCCAAGGTGGATGTCGCGAGTTCGAATCTCGTCGTCCGCTCGCAGGACACTGTCACGGCAAACATTCTTCGGAATCGGCGCCAGCACGGTGGGTTGGCCGAGAGGCGAGGCAGCGGCCTGCAAAGCCGTATACACGGGTTCGAATCCCGTACCCACCTCGGTGAAAACCATGGTTTCCGGATTTTTCGGATGCAACGGGCGATTGGCGCAGCGGTAGCGCGCTTCCCTGACACGGAAGAGGTCACTGGTTCGATCCCAGTATCGCCCACTCGGCAAGGAGACTTGCCGGCAGTACCACCGGATTTTCCGGAAAAACCTGCACAAATGCGGACGTAGCTCAGCTGGTAGAGCACCACCTTGCCAAGGTGGATGTCGCGAGTTCGAATCTCGTCGTCCGCTCTCTTTTATCCCACCAGCCGGTCTTCCGGTTCCGGGCGATTGGCGCAGCGGTAGCGCGCTTCCCTGACACGGAAGAGGTCACTGGTTCGATCCCAGTATCGCCCACACACGAACAGCAGCTCTCCGGAGCTGCTTTTTTCGTTTCCGCGTATCCGCTGCCGGCGAACGTGATTCCCTTGGCACGCCTCCCGTGCCCGGATAGGATCGAATGCGCGAGGAGCGACCTGGCTCCGCGATAGAAGGGAGGTGTCCGTGGGTTTGATTGACGATCTAAAGGGCAAGGCTCAGGGTCTCATCCGCGGCAACGAGCAGGCTATCAAGGACGGCATCACCAAGGCCGGCGATTTTGTCGACACCAAGACCGGCGGCAAGTACGCAGGCCACGTCGACAAGATCCAGGATGGCGCTTCCAAGCTCGTTGACAAGAACGGCACCCCGGGGCAGGCGCCTGCCGCCGAGCAGGTTCCCCCGGCAGCTCCTGGTAATCCGGTTCCGCCGGTCGACAGGGCTCCGTAAAGGATTTGGCCAGGGCTTTTGCCCGGCACGTCAAGGAGGTGCGGGTCCCGCCGGGAGGCGGCACCTGCACCTTTGGCGTTTAATGGCTGCTTTTGAAGCCCCCGATTGCCGGTTGGGAAACCTGCGCCGGTAACCTGCCGGTATGCCCAACTCCCCCGCATCCGCCACATCCACCAGGCCCGGAATGGCCCGGACCGATTCCCGGCCAGTCATCGCCGGGATCGTCACCGCGCTGGTGGGGTTCACCTCTTCTTTTGCCGTGGTCCTGGCCGGCCTCACGGCGGTGGGCGCCAACCCCGCCCAGGCAGCCTCCGGCCTGCTGGCCGTGACGCTCACCGTGGGGCTCGGCGTGCTGTTGCTCTCGTGGCGTTCCCGGGTCCCGGTAACCCTGGCCTGGTCCACACCGGGCGCAGCGCTGCTTGCTGCCTCGGGAGTGCCCGACGGCGGGTGGCCGGCCGCCGTCGGAGGCTTCCTTGGGGCGGGGCTGCTGCTGGCGCTGACCGGCCTGGTGCCTGCGCTCGGCAGGCTGATGGCACGCATCCCGCCGTCCTTGGCCCAGGCCATGCTGGCCGGTGTCCTGCTCCAGCTTTGCCTGGCACCCTTCAAGGCCCTGGGCACGGTGCCCCTGTTCGTGGCGCCGGTGATCCTGTGCTGGCTGCTGATGATGAAGTTCGCCCCGCGGTGGGCGGTGCCGGCTGCCCTGCTGGTGGCCTTGGGCGTCGTTGGAGTTTCGCTGGCGTCGGCTGGAACGCCGGTTGAAGCGGGCGCCCTGGTCCCGGCCCTGGCATGGACCGTGCCCTCGTTCAGCCTGCAGGCCATGGCGGGGATCGCAGTGCCGTTGTTCGTGGTGACCATGGCCTCCCAGAACATTCCAGGGGTGGCCGTCCTCAGGTCCTTCGGCTACGAAACCCCGTGGCGTCCGGCGATGCTGGTCACGGGAGCAGGCACCCTCGCCGGTGCACCCTTCGGCGGCCACGCCATCAATCTTGCAGCGCTCAGCGCCGCGCTTGCCGCCGGAGAGGAAGCCGGCCCCGACCGCGGCCGCAGATGGATCGCCGGCTTCACATCCGGCATAGCGTACCTGGTACTGGCCGCCTTCTCGGCCGCCCTGGTGTCGGTGGTCAGCAAGGCACCCGCCGGGATGCTTGAAGCCGTTGCGGGGCTGGCACTGCTGGGCACCCTGGCCTCGGCCGTTTCGGCTGCGCTGGCGGACGCCGATGACCGGATCGCCCCCGCCGTCACGTTCCTGATGGCGGCCTCCGGCCTGGTCTTCGCCGGGATCGGGTCCGCGTTTTGGGCGCTGCTGGCCGGACTGGTGGTCCGGATGGTGCTGCGGCCCCGGCCCGGTGTCCGGGCGGGCAGGAAGTCCGGCTAGGAGGGCTCGTGGTTCTGGCCTTCGCGGGCCAGGGCAGTGAGGCGGGAGACGGCGCGGAAGTACTTCTTCATGTACCCGCCGGCCATCATCTCTTCGGTGAACAGCTTGTCGAACGGGACGCCGCTGGCCAGGATGGGCACGTCCTTGTCGTAGAGCCGGTCGGCGAGGACCACGAACCGCAGCGCCACGGCCTGCTCCGTGATGGTCTCGACGTTGCGCCACACCACGCCGTCGATGCCGTCAACCAGTTGGCGGTAGCGGCTGGGGTGGACGCCAGCCAGGTGGTGGATGAGGGTGGAGAACTCGTCCTGGGCCACGGTCTTTCCGTCGAACTCCGCCTTCATGTGCGCGTTGAGTTCGCTGTTCTTCAATGGTGCCGGCGCGGCCGGGAGGCCGCGGTGCCGGAAGTCCTCGCCGTCGATGCGGATGACGTCGAACTGGTCCGCCAGGACCTGGATCTCACGCTGGAAGTCCACCGCGGCAAACCGGCCGTCGCCCAGGGAACCGGGCAGCGTGTTGGACGTGGCGGCCAGCTTGACGCCGGCGTCGGCCAGTTCACGCATGAGGCGGGACATCAGGACGGTGTCGCCCGGATCGTCCAGTTCGAATTCGTCGATGCACACCAGCTGGTAGCTGCTCAGGGCTTCCACGGTTTTCCGGAAGGAGAGGGCGCCCACCAGGTTGGTGTACTCCACGAACGTACCGAAGGCCTTGGGACCCGGTGATGCGTGCCAGAGCGACGCGAGCAGGTGGGTCTTGCCGACGCCGAAACCACCGTCCAGGTAGATGCCCGCCCGGGACTCGTCCTTCTTGCCGAACAGCTTCTTGAAGAGCCCGCCCCCGTTACCCGACCCCACGCCGTCGGCAAATCCCTCCAGGGCACGCACAGCGGCAGCCTGGCTGGGCTGCTTGGGGTCCGGGCGGTAGCTTGCAAAGGAAACCTCCCCAAACCGGGGCGACGGGTAGAAGCCCTTGAGGAGTTCATCCACCGAAACTGCCGGAGTGCGGGCGGCAAGCTGTTCGATCTGTACCAAGGTGGTCCGTTCTGCTGGTGGTTGGTCCCCAGAAAGGATACCGGCAATGCGGGCCGCACCCGGCTGGAACGCCGCCCCGCCGCCCCCAGGGGTGACGAAGGCAACATTTCGCCCTATTAACGGAATACGGACAACCCTGCGGGCGCTGGCTAGGGTGGGAACAGGTTCCAATGCATGTTCCACGGTTTCCCGTGCTCTTACTGAAAGGCCAAGCCATGCCCTACCCGGTTGAACAGAATGAGAAGTTCGCAGCCTACGCCCACCCGGAGCGGCTCGTTTCCACCGAGTGGCTCGCGGCCGCCATCAGCAACGGGGCAGTGGCCAACGGCGAGCTCATCGTGGTCGAATCCGACGAGGACGTGCTCCTGTACGAAACCGGCCACATTCCCGGTGCCGTGAAGATCGACTGGCACACGGACCTGAACGACGAAGTAGCCAGGGACTATGTGGACGGCGCGGCCTTTGCCGAACTCGCGGCCGCCAAGGGCATTTCCCGCGACAGCACCGTGGTCATCTACGGCGACAAGTCCAACTGGTGGGCCGCCTACGCCCTCTGGGTCTTCACCCTGTTCGGCCACCAGGACGTCAGGCTGCTGGACGGCGGACGGGACAAGTGGGTTGCCGAAGGCCGCGAACTGACCAAGGACCGGCCTGCTCCCGCTCCCGGGAACTACCCGGTGGTGGAGCGCGACGACGCCCCGATCCGCGCCTTCAAGGACGACGTCCTGGCCCACCTGGGCACCGGTCCCCTGATCGATGTGCGCTCCCCCGAGGAATACACCGGACAGCGCACCCACATGCCGGCCTACCCGGAGGAGGGCGCCCTGCGCGGCGGCCACATCCCGACGGCAGCCTCCATCCCGTGGGCACGGGCCGCAGCTGAGGACGGCACCTTCCGCAGCCGGGAAGAGCTGGCAGCCATCTACCTGGGCGAGGCAGGCCTGGCCGAAGGCGACGACGTGGTGGCGTACTGCCGCATCGGCGAACGGTCCAGCCACACCTGGTTCGCCCTGAAGTACCTCCTGGGCTTCGAGACCGTCCGCAACTATGACGGATCGTGGACCGAGTGGGGCAATGCCGTGCGCGTACCGATCGTCAAGGGCGCCGGGCGGGGTTCCGTTCCGGTCGCTGTCGGAGCCTGACCACGCCGCCCGCGTAGACTTGGAACGATGACTACTCAAGCTTTGCCTTCCGCCCTGGCGGCAATCGTGGACGACTTCCAGTCCCTGTCCGAACCCGAGAGGCTGCAGCTGCTGCTGGAGTTCTCGGAGGGACTGCCGGAACTCCCCGACCGGCTCAAGGACCACCCTGAACTCCTTGAGCAGGTGGTGGAGTGCCAGTCGCCGCTGTTCCTCACCATCGAGACGGAAAACAACGACGACGGCCCGGTCCGCCTGTTCTTCAAGGCACCGCCCGAGGCACCCACCACGCGCGGTTTCGCCGGTGTGCTGCACGAGGGGCTGGACGGCCTGACGGCGGAGGAGATCCTGTCCGTGCCCGATGACATGCCGGAACTGCTGGGGCTCACCCGCGCCATCACCCCCCTGCGCATGCGGGGCATGACGGCCATGCTGGGCCGGATCAAGCGCAAGGTCGCCGCAGCGTCCAGCAGCCGGGCCTGACCACGCCGCATGGCTCGCAGGAACAACTCACAGGGAACCCCGGCCACAGCGGTACTGACCGCGGCCGGGGTTCCCTTTGTGCTGCATCCGTACACCCATGACCCCGCGGCAGCGAGCTACGGCACGGAGGCGGCCGAGGCCCTGGGGATCGATCCGTCCCGGGTCTTCAAGACCTTGATGGTGGACGTGGAGGGCAGGCTCGCGGTGGGCATCGTCCCGGTCAGCGGCACCCTTGACCTGAAGGCCATGGCTGCGGCGCTGGGAGCCAAGAAGGCCGCGATGGCCGACCCCGCGGCGGCCCAGCGGCGCACCGGATACGTATTGGGCGGCATTTCCCCCCTCGGTCAAAGGCAGCCCTCCCCCACGGTGCTGGACTCCAGCGCCCTGGCCCTCGAGACCCTGTTGGTTTCAGGAGGCAGGCGGGGCCTGGATATTGAGTTGGCCGCGGCCGACCTGGCCAGGCTGACGGACGCCGTCACCGCGCCCATCAGCTCCATGGCCGCCGGCAATCCCCGGCCTTAACCGCCCGGTCCTGGTCCTGGCGAGGTCAGTTACTTGACGGTGTACCGCTGCATCATGTCGTTGTCCTCGTGCTCCAGGATGTGGCAGTGCCACACGTAGTCGCCCTTGAAGGATGACCCAATGGCCAGGGGCTTTCCGCCTGCCGCCCCTGCACCGAAGGGAACCCGGATCCTGGTGACTTCGCCCGGCAGCGCCACCACGGTGTCCTTCCAGCCCTGCTCGTTGGCGGCCGCCTCCCTGGGCCGGCCGATGAGGAAGCGCTCCACGTCCACCGCTTCTCCTTGACCCGGCGTGACCAGGCCGGTTGCGGGATCAATATAGCCGGTCTGCTCCAGGTAGCCGTCGGCTTGGAACTTTTGCCGGTTGAGCACCTGGAACTGGGTGAAGTGCAGGTGGATCGGGTGGGCGTCCTCGGTGGTGTTGATGAGCTGCCACTCTTCCATGGTGTCGCTCTCCACCTCGGTGGTGTCCGGGCTGTCGAACATCCTGTTGTTGAGCAGGGCCATAACCGGAACGTCGTCCGCGTTGGCTACTTCCACGAGCACCATCCGGCGGGTTTCGGCCGGCGTTGCCTCCCGCAGGCTGGTGACTTCCCTATCCTCCCGCAGCCGGGCAGGCAGGGGCTCGGTATAGCCGGTCCGGGACGTGACGGTGAACTGCATGATGTATGGAAGCGGCACCGCGCCGCCCGCCACGGATTCCGGCCCGTCCGGATAGGGCACCCGGGCGCTGTTGCGCAGGACCACCCGCGAACCGGCCCGAAGCCCGGCAAAGTCCACCACGAGGTCCGCCCGTTCCCCCGGGCCAAATACCAGCCGGTCCAGCAGGACGGGCGCGTTGAGGAGCCCGCCGTCGGACCCTATCTGGTGGAAGGCCAGCGCCGGGCCGCCGGCATCAAACGTGAAGTCGTAGAACCTGGCGTTGGAGCCGTTCACGATGCGGAAGCGGTACCGGCCGTGGGCGACGTCGAGGTTCGGCCGGACTTTGCCGTTGACGGTTGCCACGTCTCCGAAGAACTCGGGCGCCCAGGGGCGCGGCGCCCCGTCCGGGCCTTTCAGGTCCGGGTTGGGCGGGTAGGCGAGCGTCCCGTCGGGGTTGAACATCTTGTCCTGGATGATCAGCGGCACCTCGTACGGCGGTGGCGGAAGGTGCGTACCGTCCCCGGTGTCGATCCCGTCCCTGAGCAGGTAGCTTCCCGCGAGCCCCGCGTAGATGTTCAAGCGGGTCAGTCCCAGCGCGTGGTCGTGGTACCACAGCCCGGCAGCATCCTGGTTGTTGCCATAGTGGTATGTGTAGGAGTGGCCGGGAACGAAGGCCTGGTCCGGCCCGCCGTCGGACTGCGGGCTGACGTTGCCGCCGTGAAGGTGTACTGACATCCGCGGCCGCTTCGCATCGTCGCTGCCGCGGGGGACCAGTTCGCTGTCGATGGCGGAATCGAGGGGATGGTATTCGGCGGCGTTATGGACCTTCAGCTCGAAGGGAACTCCTTTCCTGGCGATGATGACGGGCCCCAGGCAGGTCCTCGATGAGCCGGCCTCCTGGTAGGCCAGGGTGTTCGCCGGGCCCATCTTTTCCTGGAACTGGTGGCAGGCGTTACGGACCCACAGCGCCGCATGGCCTCCGCCCCGCATGTCCAGGACGCCCAATTCGGCCAGGGTGGGCAGTTGCTCGGTGAACATGGCCTGCTGGCCGGCCGCAGGACCGCGCGCCGCGGCTGCCGATATGCCGGGCGGGGCCAGGAGTCCCGCCCCGGCCACAGCACCAGCCTGTAACAGTTGTCGTCTTGTCATGCGCATTTCGGGGCCCCATTTCTTCGCAGGTTTCCCCCCTTGAGCAGCAGGATAGCCCCCTGCACCGGCCGGTCACAGGGTCACGGGTCCCCCGCTGAAAGGTGCGGGCCCTACCCGGTATTTCCTCCGGTGCGGCCCGGAGTGCGGCCGGTGAAGTGGTCCATGGTCCGGTTGACTCCCAGCACGTCCATGAGCCGGTCAAAGGCGCCGACCGGCAGCACCCGGAGGACCGGCAGCAGGTTCACAAGGGGCGGCAGGACCAGCTTCCGGCGGCCGGCTTCGATTGCGTCGAGGATCTTGGTTGCCACGTCTTCTTCCTCAAGGATCGGGAGCAGGAGGGGCCAGCGGGTCCGGACGCCGTCGAACATCCCCGTGTTGATATAGAAGGGGCACACCACCAGCGTGTTGACGTCCGCGTGGTCCGCCCGGAGTTCCGCGCGGAGTGATTCGTTGAAGCCGACGGCGGCGAACTTACTGGCGGAGTAGTCGGTCTGCCGGACGACTCCCACCAGGCCCGCGGCACTGGCGACGGTGGCCACGGTGCCGCGCCGGCGCTCCACCATCCCGCCCAGGAACGCGCGGGTAACCCAGTAGAGGGCCAGGACGTTGACGTTCATGGTCCGCTCGATGGCGTCTTCGGTGGCATCGAGGAGCCGCTGGCCGCTGACGACTCCCGCATTGTTGACCAGGACATCCACCGCGCCCGTCTCCAGCGCGGCAGCCTTGACCGCATCCCGGTCAGTGACATCCACGCACTGGGCGTCGGCCTGGCCGCCGGCCGCCCGGATCTCGTCGCGGACCGCCGCGCCCGCTGCCGCGTCCAGGTCCCAGATCACCACCCGGCTTCCGCGCCGGGCGGCGGCGAGCGCCATGCGGCGGCCCAGGCCGCTTCCGCCTCCAGTGACCAGCAGGGTTGCGCCGGCAAGTCTGGTTCCTTTGGCCATCCCGGTTCTCCTCAAGTTTTGTACTGACGTCGTCAGTGGTTTCGGGGGAAGCGGCCCATCAGCTTGATGGCGCCTTTCATGATCCGCGCGTAGGCGTAGTTGGACATTCCCGGGGCAGGGGCGACCGGGAGCAGCCGTTGCACGGAGATGGTCTGCGGCTCCGTGTATTTGAGGATGCCGTCCCGGCCGTGGCGGCGGCCGGCCCCGGAGTCCTTCATTCCCCCGATCGGGGCGTCATGGGAGGCCCAGGTGGCCGCGTAGCCTTCGTTGACGTTGACGGTACCGGTCAGCAGTCTCCGGGCCACCGCTTCCCCGTGGCCGGCGGACCAGACACTGGCGTTGAGGCCGAAATCCGAATCGTTGGCCCGGGCGACTGCGGCGTCGTCGTCTTCGACCCGGTAGACGGCGACCACCGGCCCGAATGTCTCTTCCCTGGCAAGGAGCATGTCGTCCGTGATCCCCGTCAGGACAGTCGGCTCATAGAACAACGGGCCCAGGTCCGGCCGGCGCCGTCCGCCCGTGAGCAGCTGCGCGCCTTTGGCGAGCGCGTCCTGGACGTGGCGGTCCACCCGGTCCACCTGTGCCGCGCTGATAAGGGAACCCATGCCAATCTCCCAGTCCGGACCGGCGCCCAGGCGGATTCCTTCCACCTTGGCGGTGAACGCCGCAAGGAACCTGTCAAGGACGTCAGCATGCACGTAGATCCGCTCGATGCTGACGCAGAGCTGACCCGAGTTGGAGAAGCAGGCGTACACCGCACCGGCTGCTGCCCTGGCGATGTCGGCGTCCGCCAGCACCAGCATGGGGTTCTTGCCGCCCAGTTCAGCGGAGAAGCCGATCAGCCGCTCAGCGCACTGCCTGGCAACGGTCTTGCCGGTTTGGGAGGATCCGGTGAACATCAGGAAGTCCACCCGCCCGATCAGGGCAGGGCCTATTGAGGTTCCCGGCCCTGTGACGATCCGGAACAGGCCCTCCGGAAGGCCTGCCTCCCGGAGGAGTTGCAGCATCAGCAGCGCAGTGAAGGGCGTCTGTGAGTCAGGTTTCAGGACGATGCCGTTACCCGCCAGCAGGGCCGCAATGGCATCCGATACGGCAAGGGTCAGCGGGTAGTTCCAGGGGCTGATGACCCCCACCACCCCCTTGGGCATGCGGTATTCCGTGGTGCGGGTCAGGACCGGGGCCGCGCCTTTCCGCCGGCGTGGGCGCAGGTGCTGCCCGGCATTCCGTTCGTAATAACGGGCCGTGAGGATGACGTCCGCAAACTCCTCGAAGGCGCTCAGCCGGGACTTGCCGCTCTCTGCCTGCACCAGGTCGAGGATGTCCTGCTCCCGGTCCAGCAGCAGGGGGATGAACCGCGCAACCACGGCCCGGCGCGCGGCCAGGGGCCAGCCTGCCCAAAGCTCCTGCGCCATCCGTGCAGTATCGACGGCCGCGCGGACGTCGTCCTCCGTGCTGACGGGTACTTCGCCCAGCAGCGTGCCGTCGAAGGGTGCGTGTGAGGCCTGGACGGGCCGGTCCGCGGGTGACGCCACCAGGGCCGAGAGGGTTGCGGCCAGCTCCCTCCCGCGGTCGGTTACGGCTCCTGCCGCGCGTTGTTTCGGCATTTCACGCTCCCGCCGGCGTCGGCGGGACAGGCATCTCCGCCGTGAGGCCCGGTTCCGGGCTGGAGCCCGGGTTGAGACGCGGCGCGAGCTGCCGGCGCAGCCAGGCCTTCACCAGCCGCTCCCACCGTTCTGGGTCCACGTTCCATTCCTTGGTGTGCCGTGCGTGGTTGAACGTCTCGAACGTGACCATGTCCGGGTTGCGTTCGGCCAGCAGGGCCGAGGGTCCGTACGGCACGTACTCGTCATCGACACTGTGGATGATCAGGGTGGGCGTCCGCAGCTCCACGGCGCGGGAGACCCAGTCCATGACTTTGAGGTCCACGGGCGCCGAGAGGCCCGTGAGCCGGCGTCCCAGCGGGTGGCCCAGCATCAGCTGCCCGTACTTGCCCACCAGCGACGGGATCCGGTTCAGTTGCGCGTGGTGCGCCAGCACCGTTACCCAGTCAATGACCGGCGCGTCCAGCACCATCGCCCGGATCAGGTGCCGGTAGCGGGAGAGGTCCGCGGTTTGCAGGCAGATGGCTCCTCCCATGGACCAGCCGAACAGGACGATTTCCTCGGCGCCGTTGGCCAGTGCGTACCCGATCGCGGCTTCAATGTCCTGCCACTCGGTGGACCCCAGGCCGTACCGTCCGTCGTCCGCCGAGGGCGCCAGCCCGTCATTCCGGTAGGACACCAGCAGGCTGGTCAGGCCCAGTTCCAGGGCCGGCCCCACAGCCCGCAGCGCTTCCTGGCGGGTTGCCCCGCGGCCGTGCACCATGATGGCCCACGTCCGTGCGGTTCCCTTGGCCCTGACCAGCCAGGCCGGGGCTTCGCCGCGCTCCACGGGAATCAGGACATCCTCGGCGGGAATTCCGACGGCGGCCGGGTCCGGGTAGGTGGCCCCGCTCCACCATCCCCAGCGGGCAGTGGAGAGATCCCCGCTGTAGACGGCTTCGACCTCGCGCAGCACGGTCCGTTCCGCCGGCGAGTAGGAAACGATGCGGCCGATCCGCGCATGCCCCTTCCCGCCGTCGAAAAAGAATCCGTAGACTCCGTCCACCGTGGTGTCGTCATTGGCGGCCAGGATGACCTGCTGCTTCTGCCCGTCGCGGATCACGGCCAGGACTTCCTTGTCCGCCGTCCGTTGCCGCGCCGGGGTGATGACCCTGCGTGCGAAGTACACGGCGAGCGCCGAGGAGCCCGCCCCCAGCAGGCTTGCCACCGAGCCGCCGGCTATGGCTCCCCCAATGGCCCACTTGGCTCCCGGCGACACGCCGCCGGTGTCCCTGGAAGGTGCAGTCATTGCAGGGCGCGCTCGCCGGAAAGGTGCCATGTGACTATTGTTACCGGCGCTGCCGCAGATGCCCGCATCCGCGATCCGGACGGGCACGGCGCGGCAAGGCGGAGCCGGAAGCGGGCACGGAACGGCGGGGTGGCCGGTCAGTGCGTGTGGCGTGCGGGCGGGACTAGGCTAAGGCCATGAGTGATCCCATCGTCATCCTGACTGAAGAACCCCTCGGCGCGGACGACCGCCTGAACATTGAACGGCTGGTGGACGGCGCGGACAGTCCCCTGGTGGTCCTGGTGCCGGCGAACACGGAGCGCCACCTGCTGGTGGACTTCCTCGAGAACCTGTCCATGCTGGACGTTGCCAAGGCTTTCCGCGAACTGGCGGCCCGCAACCCGGACGCCGCCGCTGAGCGGGCCCACGCCGACGAGACCCTGGCGGCTTCGCTCGCTGCGCTGCAGGGTCTGGGCTCCGGCGTGACCGGCCAGGTGGTGGACGGAAAGGCAGTGGACGCCCTGGTGGCCACGGTCCGCGAATCGGGCGCCTCGCAGGCGGTGGTGATCACCAGGCCGCATGCCGTGGCCGATACCTTCCACACCGACTGGGCCAACAAGGCCCAGGACCAACTCGGCGTACCGGTGCTCCATCTCTACGCGGGTTCGGGATTTATCGGCGACTCCTAGGCGTTGGGAAGACTATGAGCATCTTTGGAAACAGCATCTTCGGCAACAAGGCACCAGGGGTCGACGGCGGGACGCACCACGGCAGCGCGCAGGAGGCTGCGCCCCAGGCCGGGTCCGTCCAGAAGAGCGATGCCCAGTGGCGTGAGGAATTGACCCCGGAGGAATACCACGTCCTGCGGCAGGCGGGGACGGAACGGCCCTACACAGGTGAATACTGGGACACGCACACGGAGGGCATGTACCAGTGCCGCGCCTGTGGGGCGGAGTTGTTCACGAGCAACGAGAAGTTCGATTCCCACTGCGGCTGGCCCTCCTTCTGGGCTCCCCTGGCCGAGGGCAAGGTCCGCTACATCCATGACCGGACTCTCGGCATGGACAGGGTTGAAGTGCGGTGCGCCTCCTGCGACTCGCACCTGGGCCACGTGTTCGAAGGCGAGGGTTACGGCACCCCTACTGACCAGCGCTACTGCATCAACTCCGTCTCCCTCCGGCTCGTTGCCAAGGAGGGCACGGAAAACCAGGGCCCTGGCGGTGGGGCCGAGCGCTGATGCGGGCGGTCCTGGATCCCCGCACCCCTAGCCCGGGCACGGTCTCAGTCCAGTCAGCAAGGGCCGTAGGCTAAGTTCTGCTTACGCAAAGGCCGCCTGGGCATAAGTCCTACTGGTTGCTTGTTACGCTCGCCAGAGAAGCAAGCAACCAGAAAGGCAGCCGACGATGACCGAGACCCTGACCACCGCCGTAACCGGAATTTCCGCGCAGAACCAGGACTGGCTGCGGCTCAAGGGTGCGGCTACCGCACTGCAGGCCATCCAGGTCCAGGACGGATCAATACCCGAGCCCGCGGATCATCCGGCCGCAGCACAGTACGTGGAAACCATCGTGGACGCCGTCACGGCCCTCTCCCCCGCCTTTCCGCATGACGCCGCCTACCTGGAGGCCGCCTGCGCAGACTTCCGCGCCTGGGCCGCCGGCGGCTTCGCCGTTCCGGACTTCCTGTCCTCGCTGCTGGCGTTCCAGCCCCAGGAGCAGCGCCGCGACGGCCTGCAGCACCTGGTGGTGTTCCCCATGTACACGCAGAACGGCAGCAGCAGCCGGCTGGTGGAGGCCGTGCTGGTGGAGGTGATCTGGCCGGAGTTCATCGCAGGCCTGGAAGCCGGCGGCTACTCCAACAAACTGTTCGTCCCCATCCGCTTCGTCGATTTCACCCCCGGCTACGACACCAACTCCGCCGTGCTCTTCCCCGAGACCGTGGCCGTCAGCCGGACCCCCACCTTCACGTGGGGCGCCATCTTCGCCGACCGGGAAGCCGCACGGTTCCGCCGGGTGCTGAAGGCCGCCGCGGAGATCACCTCCCTGGAACTTCCGGAGGGCGCCGCGGAACTGCTCATTGACCAGGACCTCACCGAAGCCACCTTCGTCATGTGGGACCTGATCCACGACCGGACGCACATGCGCGGCGACCTGCCCTTCGATCCCTTCATGATCAAGCAGCGGATGCCCTACTTCCTGTACTCGCTGGAAGAACTGCGCTGCGACCTCACCGCCTTCCGTGAGTCGGTCCGCATCGAAAAGGACGACGACGCCGACCCCGAAGCGCGGCGGCACGCGAAACTCGTGCAGTACGCCATCATCTTCGACCGCATCTTCCGCTTCGCCATCACCGGCAGCCGGGTCCGGAACTACGACGGCCTGGGCGGCCAACTCCTCTTCGCCTGGCTGCACCAGCAGCACGTGCTGCACTGGACGGACACCCGGCTTACCATCGACTGGGAAGAGGTGACTGACGCCGTCATCGCTTTGGGGGCCAGCATCGATGACCTGTACTGGCGTTCCATCGACCGGCCCAAGACCGCCCACTGGCTGGCGGCCTACCAGCTGGTGTCCGCCACCGTCACCCCCAACCCGGCCTCCGTGTGGGCCAAGGGCCCCGACGCGCTGCCGCTGGCGGGGACACCCCGCGGCCTCACGGACCAGGTCCTGGACGACGAATTCCCGCTGTCCATGTTCTACGAGGCATTGGAGAAGAAGATGCGCCCCGTCATCGAGTCGACCGCCGGAATTACCGGCCGCTCCGCCCTGTGACCGGCCCCGGAGCTGCCCGCGTCCTGGTCACCGGCGGCAGCGGCGCATCAGGCGTGGCCGTTGCGCGTGCCCTCGCCGCGGCGGGCCACCGCGTGGCCACCGTGGGATCGGACCAGGCCCGGATCGCGGCGGCGGCGGAGAAGGCGGGCGACGGCGTTGCCCCCTTCACGTGCGACCTCGCGGATTTCGACGGCGTCCGGCAGCTCCGGGAGCAGCTCGGCGGGACCTTCGGGCCGGTTGACGCAGTGATCCACCTGGTGGGCGGCTGGCGCGGAGCCAAGGGCATCGCCGACCAGTCCGACGAAGACTGGGACTTCCTGGAACGCGGGGCGGTCACCACGCTCCGCAACGTCTCACGCGTCTTTTTCGACGACATCGCCGCATCGCCCGCCGGCAGGTTCGCCATGGTGTCCTCCACCGCACTGGACAAACCCGCCGCCGCGGTGGCCAGCTACGTGGCGGCCAAAGCTGCCGCGGAAGCCTGGACCATGGCCATGGCGGACGGCTTCCGCCGCGCCTCCGGGGATGGTGGCAACCTTGCCGCAGCAACCATCCTGGCGGTCAAGGCACTGGTTGACGACGAACTGCGCCGCGCCCACCCCGAGCGGAAATTCCCGGGGGCGACGGACGTGGCTGACCTGGCGGCCGCCGTCGTACGGCTCTTCGACACCCCGGCGGCCGAACTCAACGGCGCACGGCTCCGGTTGGCAGACTGACCCCGGCCGTTACCGTACTTAGACTGAAAGCGTGAACAACCCCATGACCACCACAGCAGAAACAGGCGCGGCGCTCCGGCTGCACGATCCGAACGTGCGGGGCTTTGCCTCCGACAACTACTCCGGCGTCCACCCCGAGGTCCTGGCAGCCCTGGCCGCGGCCAATGACGGACACCAGGTGTCCTACGGGGAAGACGACTACACCGCCCGGCTGCAGGAACTCATGGTGGAGCACTTCGGCCCGGGCATCGAATGCTTCCCCGTCTTCAACGGCACCGGCGCCAATGTATTGTCCCTGCAGTCCCTGCTCCCCCGCTGGGGCGCCGTGGTGTGTGCGTCCACCGCGCATATCAACATGGATGAAAACGGGGCACCCGAGCGCATCGGCGGCATGAAGCTGCTCCAGGTCCCCACCCCCGACGGCAAGCTGACCCCGGAGCTGATTGACCGGGAGGCCTGGGGCTGGGGCGACGAGCACCGGGCCCAGCCGCTGGCAGTGTCCATCACCCAGACAACGGAACTGGGCACGTGCTACACCCCGGAGGAAGTGCGGGCCATCGCCGACCACATCCATGCCAAGGGCATGAAGCTGCACATGGACGGTGCCCGGCTCGCGAACGCGGCCGCCCACCTGGGCGTTCCCCTCCGCGCCTTCACCAGGGATGCCGGCGTGGACATCCTCTCCTTCGGCGGCACCAAGAACGGCCTGCTGTTCGGCGAAGTGGTGGTGGCCCTGAATCCCGAGGCCGCCCACGGGCTGGTCTACCTGCGCAAGATGAACATGCAGCTGGCGTCCAAGATGCGCTTCATGTCCGCCCAGTTCATCGCCCTGCTCCAGGACGGTCTCTGGCTGCGCTCAGCCTCGCACGCCAACGCCATGGCAGCCCGGCTGCGCGCCGCCGTCGACACCATCGAGGGCGTCCGCCCCACCCAGAAGACCGAATCCAACGGCGTGTTCGCCGTCCTTCCGCCCGGGGTGGCGGACAGGCTGCGCAGTTCCTTCAGGTTCTATGACTGGGATGAGGCGGCAAGGGAGGTCCGCTGGATGTGCTCCTTTGACACCACGGAGGAGGATGTTGACGCCTTCGCCGCCGCTATCCGCCATGAACTGCGGGATTACCGGGACAGCCGGGCAGGGTGACCGCCCGCTGACGGCGAGCCTTCCTCGCCTGCCGCGCCCCGCCCCGTAATCTGCCAAGGTGAACGCACTTGACCAGGTTCCCCCGGATTTTCTCCACGCCTTGGGAACCCTCAGGAAAGCCCGGTGCCGCAAGGAACTGCGCCTGGCCGAGATCCCTGCCCCCGCGCGGCTGGCCCCCTTCGCCGTCGCGCTTGGCGCTGAAGTCATGGCACCCGGCGCCGGTACCCCTTCGACGCCGGTGCACGGGCCGGCGGCCCTGGCTTTCGCCGCGGCCGCCGGTACAGCCGCGGCGGGACCTGAGGACGAGGACGGGACGGAACTCGCCACCGGACGCTTCATCCTCCTGCATGACCCGGACGGCTCGGCCGTCTGGGACGGCGAGTTCCGCATCGTGACCTACATCCGGGCTGAGCTGGAACCGGAAATGGGCAACGACCAAATGCTGGGCACCGTGGCATGGACGTGGCTGGTGGAGGCGCTGGAAAACCACAAGGCCCCGTACCGGGCGGCCGGCGGCACGGCCACCCGCGTCCTGTCCGAAAGCTTCGGCACCCTGGCCGGCCGGCCGGGGTCCATCGACATCGAACTCCGGGCTTCATGGACGCCGGATTCCTCCGATGTGCAGGCTCACCTGGAAGCTTGGTCCGACATGGTGTGCACGTTCGCGGGCCTGCCGCCCCTGCCCGACGGCGTCACGGCGCTCCCGCCCCGGCGGCGGGGCCAGCAGAACGGTTTCGGGGCAGCCCGGTAAACTGGGGGCATCATGACCCCAAACATTCCGGAAAACACCACGGCCGGCGTCCCGGCTGCTGCTGCCGCACCCCACATCACGGTGGAGGGCTTCGACAGTCCCATCCCCGAAATCATCGATCTCGACGCACCCCGGGACGGCGTTCCCCTGGTCATCGGAACCCAGTCCGGCCTGGAACGCTGCGCCGCCGCCATTGCCGCCGGGACCGGCCCGGCCGGTGTTGACGCCGAACGCGCCTCCGGGTTCCGTTACGGCCAGCGCGCCTTCCTGGTCCAGATCCGGCGCGAGGGCGCAGGCACCTGGCTGATCGATCCGGAACCGTTCGGAAACCTGGACATCATCAACGACGCCTTGCGTGGGGTCGAATGGATCCTGCACGCCGCCAGCCAGGACCTGCCCTGCCTGTCCGAACTCGGGATGTGGCCGGACAAGCTCTTCGATACCGAACTCGCCGCGCGCCTGGCCGGGCTGCCCCGGGTGGGCCTGGCGGCAGTCATCGAACAGCTCCTGGGATTCGGGCTCGCCAAGGAACATTCAGCGGCCGACTGGTCCACCCGCCCCCTGCCGGAACCGTGGCTCCGGTACGCCGCCCTGGACGTCGAGGTCCTCACTGAGCTGCGTGAAGAACTTATTGAACTGCTCCAGGCCGACGGGAAGCTGGAATACGCCGAGCAGGAATTTGACGCCATCCTGGCAGCCGGCGTCGCCCCGCCACGCGTGGACCCGTGGCGGAAGACCTCCGGCCTGCACCAGATCCGGGACCGCCGGCAGCTGGCCGCCGTCCGCGAGCTGTGGCTGGAACGCGACTCGCTGGCGCAGAAGCGCGATGTGGCGCCGGGCCGGCTCATTCCCGATTCCGCCCTGGTGGCTGCCGCGAAGGCCATGCCGGCCACTGTCCCGCAGCTTCTGGGCACCAAGGGTTTCCACGGCCGCGCGGCGCAGCGCGAGGCTCCGCGCTGGCTGCGCTGCATCGCCGCGGCGCGGGACATGGAGGAACTGCCGCCCCTGCACCTGGCCACCAACGCCCCGCCGCCGCCGCGGGTCTGGGCAGACCGCGATCCGGAGGCTGCTGCCCGCCTGGGCACGGCCCGGCCGCTCCTCCAGGCAAAGGCCGAGGAGCTGAACCTGCCGCTGGAGAACCTGCTTACACCCGACTACCTGCGGCGGGTGGCATGGCGGCCCCCCGCAGACGTCAACGTGGCCTCGATTGCTGCTGAACTGCGGGCCCTCGGCGCACGGGAGTGGCAGGTGGAGCTCACCGCCCCGCTGATCTCCGGCGCCTTCCTGAACCCGCAGCCGCTGCCGCCCAAGGAAGCCAAAGCCGTCGCCGCGGCCGGTGGCCAGTAACCTTCCCCAATCCAGCCCTTGCAGGCTAAGTTACTCGCGAGTAACATCGGTGTGACCGACGCTTGGCTGCTGCCGCCCTCCGGCATGCACCCGGCGCGCCACATCTCGATGAGGAGTTACACGTGAGCCAGCACGGAAGCGGCGCATCCACGCGCACTGTCCGCGACGTCGTCTTTGTGGACGGCATCCGCACACCCTTCGGCAGGGCCGGCGAGAAAGGGATCTACGCCGGGACCCGGGCCGACGACCTGATCGTGAAATGCATCCGCGGCCTGCTGCGCCGCAACCCGTCCCTGCCGGCGGAGCGCATCGATGAGGTTGCCATCGCCGCGACCACCCAGACCGGCGACCAGGGCCTCACCCTCGGCAGGACGGCCGCACTCCTGGCCGGCCTTCCACGCACTGTTCCCGGCTTCGCGATCGACCGCATGTGTGCCGGCGCCATGACCGCTGTCACCACCACCGCCGGCGGCATCGGCTTCGGCGCCTACGACGTGGTCATCGCCGGCGGGGTGGAACACATGGGACACCACCCCATGGGCTCCGGCGCCGATCCGAACCCCCGCTTCATGTCCGAACGCCTGGTGGACCCGGCCGCCCTGAACATGGGCAACACCGCGGAGAACCTGCACGACCGGTTCCCCGCGATCACCAAGGAACGCACGGACGCCTACGCCGTCGCCTCGCAGGACAAGCTCGCCGCCGCCTACCGGGACGGCCGTGTCCAGCCTGACCTGGTCCCCGTGGCCGCCCGGAAGCCCGGTGAAGGCTGGACGGTCCACAGCAAGGACGAACCGCCCCGGCCCGGCACCACCCTGGCCGACCTCGCCGGCCTCCGCACTCCCTTCCGCGCCCATGGCCGGGTCACCGCCGGAAACGCCGCCGGCCTGAACGACGGCGCAACCGCTGCCGTCCTGGCATCCGCTGATGCGGCCGCCGAACTCGGGCTGCCCGTCAAGATGCGGCTGGTTAGCTACGCCTACGCAGGAGTGGAGCCGGAGGTCATGGGCATCGGCCCGGTGCCGGCCACCGAAAAAGCCCTCAAGAACGCCGGACTGACCATCGACGACATTGGCCTGTTCGAAATCAACGAGGCCTTCGCCGTCCAGGTCCTCAGTTTCCTGGACCACTACGGCATTTCCGACGACGACCCCCGGGTCAACCGCTATGGCGGGGCCATCGCCGTGGGGCACCCCCTCGCATCCTCCGGCGTCCGGCTGATGATCCAGCTGGCCCGCCAGTTCGAGGAAGACCCGTCGGTCCGCTACGGCATCACCACCATGTGCGTGGGCCTCGGCATGGGCGGCACCGTGATCTGGGAGAACCCGCACCACCCCGACTACAGTGGAACTCCCGCCGGGGAGACCGCCGCTACCGCTTCCGAAGGAGCTATGGCATGAGCGCCGCAGACTACCGCTTGTTGGCGGACCTCTTCCCCAACGAAACCGTGACCCACTCCTACGTCCAGGACATCGCCCTGCCGGGTACTGCAGGGAAGCCCAGCCCAGGCGTCTTTGCCCTGGTCACCCTCGACAACGACCTGGACCACACCAAGCCCACCACTCTTGGCCCCAACACCCTCGTGGAGCTTGGCACCGTCCTGGAAGGCCTGCGGGAACGTGCGGCCCGCGGCGAAATCGTGGGCGTGGGCGTCACCGGAAAGCCGCACTACCTGGTGGCCGGCGCGGACCTCTCCGCCGTGAAGTCGCTGGAAAAGCGCGAACACGGGCTGTGGATGGCACAGCTGGGCCACGACGTCTACGCCACCCTCGCCAACCTGGGGGTCCCGAGCTTCGCCTTCATTAACGGCGTCGCCCTGGGCGGCGGCCTGGAGATCGCGCTGCAGTCCACCTACCGCACGGTGTCCACGGGGGCAGGCGCCCTCGCGCTGCCGGAAGGCTTCCTTGGACTGGTTCCCGGCTGGGGCGGCGTCTACATCCTCCCCCGCCTGGTGGGTCCGGAAAACGCGGTCAAGGTCATGATCGAGAACCCCCTGAGCAACAACCGGACCCTGACCGGTGCGCAGGCATTCGGCATGGGAATCGCGGACGCCGCCTTCGAGCCCGCCGACTTCCTGGAGCAGTCGCTGGCCTGGGCCGCGGGAGTCATCGCCGGCGAGGTGGTCCCGGAGCGGCCCAACGCCGTCGACCCATCCTCCCCCGACGCTGCCGCCCGCTGGACCGCCGCCGTGGCCGCGGGCCGGAAGTTCGTGGAAGGCAAGACCTCCAACGCCTCCCCGGCCCCCGCCAAGGTCCTGGACATCCTCGAAGCCAACCGCACCATGACCGCCGCGGAATCCGCCGCCCTGGAATGCGAGACACTGGCTGGGCTCATGCAGACCGATGAGTTCCGGTCCACCGTCTACGCCTTCCTCGACCTGGTGCAGAAACGCGGCAAGCGGCCCGCGGGCGCTCCGGACCGCAAACTGGCCCGGCCTGTCACCAAGGTGGGCGTGGTAGGCGCCGGCCTGATGGCCAGCCAACTGGCGCTGCTCTTCGCACGGCAGCTAAAGGTTCCGGTGGTGCTGACCGACATTGACCAGGCCCGCGTGGACAAGGGAGTGGCCTACGTCCATGGCGAAGTGGACAAGCTGCTGGCCAAAAAGCGCGTCAGCCCGGATGCCGCCAACCGCACCAAGGCGCTGGTGACCGGTTCGGTGTCGAAGGACGCCTTCGCGGACGCCGACTTCGTGATCGAGGCCGTCTTCGAGGAACTCCACATCAAGAAGCAGGTCTTCGCCGAACTGGAGGCCATCGTCCCGCCGGAGTGCATCCTGGCCACGAACACGTCATCGCTCTCGGTGACGGAGATGGCCGCGGACCTTAAGCACCCGGAGCGCCTGGTGGGCTTCCACTTCTTCAATCCCGTGGCCGTCATGCCGCTGCTGGAGATCGTCCGGGCCCCGCGGACCGACGATGCGGTGCTCGCCACCGCCTTCGAGCTGGCCAAGGCCCTGAAGAAGACCGGCGTGCTGGTCAAGGATGCGGCCGCGTTCGTGGTGAACCGCATCCTGCTGCGGCTCATGGGCGAAGTGACGGCTGCCTTCGACGAGGGGACCCCAGCGGAGGTGGCGGACGCTGCGCTGCGCCCCATGGGGCTGCCCATGACACCGTTCACGCTGCTGGCCATGGTGGGCCTGCCCGTGGCGCAGCATGTCCAGGAGTCCCTGAACGCCGCCTTCGGTGACCGCTTCCCGGTCTCTGACAACCTCAAGAAGCTCATCGACAACAACGTCAAGGCACTCTGGGAGACCTCCCCGGACGGAACCCGGGCCATCCCCCAGTCCACGCTTGAGCTAATGTCCTTCGGTTCCAGCCCATCCACGGCGGAGCAGGTGCTGCACCGCGTCCAGGATGCCCTGGCAGAGGAAATCGGCCTGATGCTGGGCGAAGGGGTCGTCGCCGGACCCGAGGACATCGACCTGTGCATGATCCTTGGCGCGGGCTGGCCCATGTTCCTGGGCGGCATCACGCCGTACCTGGACCGGGTGGGCGCCTCCGGGCGGGTGAACGGCAAGCGTTTCCTGGAGCCTGGCGTCGCATCGAGCAAGTCCCAAGACTAGGCGTACCGGCGGTCAGGCGGGGTGCAGCCGGCCGCCGTCGAGCGCCAGGATGCGGTGCGCCGCCGCGCGTGCGTAGCCCAGGTCATGGGTAACCAGCACGACGGCGGCGCCCGCCTCCGCTGCCGAGCGCATGGCAGCGTCAAGCAGGGCCAGCCCGTCCCCGTCCAGCGCAACGGTTGGTTCATCCAGCGCCAAGACGGCGGGCCGGCGCGCCAGCACCGTGGCCAGGGCCAGCAGCCGCTGGGCGGACACCGGAAGCTCGGCCGGATGTTCCTGGGCCGCCTCCGCCAGGCCAACGGTTTGAAGTGCCGCGGCGGCGCGGTCCTTCGCGGCCACCGGGCCAAAGAGGCGGTCCAGCCCGAAGCTGACCTCCCGCAGCACGGTCCGCTCGAACAGCTGGTCACGGGGCTGCTGGAACAGCAGGCCCGTGGACGCTGCCGTTTTTCCCACTGGAGCTCCGGCGATGTCCCTGCCGCGGACCAGGACAGTGCCCGAAGTGGGGCGCAGCAGCCCGTTGAAGGTCCGGAGCAGGGTGGACTTGCCGGCGCCGTTGGGCCCGGTGACAGCAACGATTTCCCCGGGGTGGACTGCCAGGTGGACGTCGCGCAATATCGTGGCCGGCAGGCCCTGCTCCGGCCTCCGGCGCCGGCGTCGGGATACCGGCGCGGCCGGATAGCCAAAGGACACGCCCTGCAGCTCCAGCGCTGCGGGTTCCGCCGGCAGCGCCGGCTCCCGGCGGCTGGAGGCAGCGGGGGCGGATGGCGTTGAAGCGTCGATGCCGCCGAGCCACCGGATGGCCGGCGGCAGCAGCCCGGAACCAGGCCGCATCGCGGCGGGAGGCCCGGCGCTGGTGAGAGTGCCGTCGGCGAGGACCAGCCACGTGTTGGCCTCCAGCAGCAGTGCGTCCACAGCCTGGCTCAGGATCACGACGGCGGTGCCCGTTTTGAGGAGGTCACGGACCAGGGCGGCAAGCCCGTCGGTCCCTGCCGCGTCCAGGGAGGCGAAGGGCTCGTCCATGACCAGCACCGGGGGCCCGGGGATGATCGCGCAGCCGATGGCCAGCCGTCGGAGCTGGCCACCGGACAGTGTCGCGGGATCCTGGTCCAGCAGGCTGCCAAGTCCCAGCCGGCCGGCGGTCTGCTCCACGGCGGCCCTCATCCCGGCACGGTCCATGCCGGCATTCTCCAAACCGAAGGCGAGTTCCTCTGCCACCGTGGCCCGGACCGTGGATAGGACGGCGGCAGGGTCCTGCGGTACGAACCCCACGTGCCGCCCCCACTGGGCCGGATCAATCCGCGGGTCCTCCGGACCGCCGTCGAACTCCAGCCGCGTGCCTGCGAGCTCAAGGAAGCCTGCCAGGGTGCCGTGGCCGCCCGGGGGGAGCCAGCCGGACAGCAGCCGGCCCAGTGTCGACTTGCCGCTTCCGGATGCGCCGAGGATGGCCGTGAACGAGCCGGGTGGACAGGAAACTGTGACATCCCGCAGCGCGGGGACGGGCGCCTCGTGGAAGGTGAAGTCCTTGATGCCGGCAGCCAGCACCGGCGCGGCTGAAGTGCCGGCGTGGCCGTCGCAGATGGGAATGCCGGAGGCGCCCGTGACCATCTGTTCAGCCACCCGTACCTGCCAGGACCACCCGGAGGACCACGGCGGCCAGGGCAAGCAGCACCAGGACGGCCCGGGCCGCCCGCTGCAGCGTGGAGTCCGGCACCTTCCGGTAAGTGGTCCGCGGCCCGGCGTTGCCCAGCCCCCGGGCCTCCAGGGCAGCAGCCCGGGTCCCTGCATCTTCAATCAGGGAAAGGACCAGCGGAATGGCCTGCAGCCGGAAGGCTGCCGCCCGGGAGAGCGGACCCCGGGAGACGACCAGGCCGCGCGATTCCTGGGCCTGCCGGATGCTGCGTGCCCGCCCGGCGATGGCCGGAAGCAGGGTCAGCGTGGATGC
Organism: Pseudarthrobacter sp. NPDC058119; assembly: GCF_042884655.1. NCBI lineage: Bacteria > Bacillati > Actinomycetota > Actinomycetes > Micrococcales > Micrococcaceae > Pseudarthrobacter > Pseudarthrobacter sp. NPDC058119. The sequence continues at coordinate 54,419 of NZ_JBHVTN010000010.1, read as the reverse complement.
CAGGACGAAAGCGAACCGGCCCTGCACGCCCCGGGCGGACAACGCCGCCACCAGGTCCGGGACCCTGACGCTAAAGGAGAACACCAGCAGGGCCATGACGACGGCGGCCAGTTGCAGGGTGCGCTGCCCGGCAAAGTCCAGTCCCTCCGCCGTGATGTGTGCAGGCCCCCACGCTGCCAGGACTGTCCTTCCTTCCGGGAAGAACAGGCCATGCAGGACCAGCAGGGACAGTCCGAGCGGAACCATGACGGCGGCCGCCGCCGGCAGCACGCGGTGGGCTGTCCCCGCTGCCAGTGACAGGACGAGGCACGCGGCAACCACGGCGAGGGACAGCGGCCAGCTTGCCGCCGCTGTCGTAATCACCGCCGTGCTGCCTGCAACGGCGAGGGAGGTCAGCGGGTTGAGCCGCTCCCGCCCTGCCGTTGCCGGTGCTGCCGCGCTGCCTGCCGGGGATACTGTCACGGCGCCAGGGTCAGCCGTTCCGCGGTGAATCGTTGGCGGCCGCGGAACCATTGCCTTGGGCCGGCGCCTGCGCTGAAGCGTCCATCCGGGTTCCCTCCGGCGTCGATGCCGGGTTGGTGCCGGCGAGGACCCGGTGGCTCCGGATGAAGGGGAACTGCTGGCGCGCCCGGCGGGGCAACGCGTAGACCAGGATGGCCACGATGGTGAACACGATGGCCTTGTCCATGGGGTCGGAGATCAGGGCCTGCTTGGTGATGGCGGCCAGGAGGGTGTCCCCCATGGCACGGAAGGCGCTGACGATGGCGCCGGTAGCCACGCCCGACGTTCCGCCGAAGACGAAGGCGGCCACGGGGGCGGACACCACACCGGCGATGATGCCGGTAACGAATCCTGCCAGGGGTGCCAGGTAGAAGCGGCGGAAGAGGCCGTAGCGTGCCGCGAGGCCGGCCAGGCAGCCGATGAGTGCGGCCCCTGCGGCGAACGGCAGGACCGTAGGGTTGAAGAAGGACCAGACGATGCTGCTGAGGGCGCCGGTGGCGGCTCCGGCGGCAGGCCCCGCCAGGACGGCGATCAGCACGGTGCCGATGGCGTCGAGGTAGAAGGGAACAAGGGTGCTGCCGACGAATTGTCCGAGCACGATGTTCAGGACCAGCGCGACCGGGATCAGTACCAGGGTGGACGCCGGGAGCGTGGGGAGCACGGCGACGATCAGGAGGACCGCCCCTGCCAGGAATCCGGTGAGGGCGATCAGGGCCGACGCGCTGCCCGGACCGCCGGTGATGTCTGCCGGCTGGTTGAGGACCAGGTAGACGTAGGTGGCCGCGATGGCCAGGGCGCCAAGGATCTCGAGGAGCCGGCGGCGTGCCGCGGGGCGTTCCTGGGACGGGAGCGTCAAAGAGGGCGATGACATGGGGATTGTTCCTTTGGGTGCAGGCAGTGGGCCCGGCAGTACCGGGCCGGGGTGTGGCTGCCTATGTCACCTCGGCAGAATCCGGCGGCAACTGCGCCGGGCGGGTCCGAAGCCATTCTACCGGCGATTGCCCCACGGAGGGCCGTTCCTCATCCCACGCGGCGGGCCAGGCCTCCGACGGCGGAAACCAGTTCACGGAACGCCTGCTCCGGGTTGTTGCCGGACACGACCCTCGCGTTTGGGGGTCCTCCCCAGAGTCCCCGGAAGTCTGCCACCGTTGTTCCCATCAGGAGCGGGGAGTCGGTTTCGACGTCAACGGTGGCGGGGCGCGCGGTGTACTCGAGGGTGCCCGCGGCCACCCCGGCCGCAAAGAAATCGTGGACGTGGGCCAGGTAGCCCTGGTCGTAGTGCCGGTGGAATTCGAAGTAGAAGCGCAGGGCATCTGACAGGTGCCGCACCAGCGTGTTGCCGGAGGTGCTGCGGCTCCCCTCCGGGTCCTCCGGGAGGACCAGTTCCGGAGCGGCGCCTGCGGCCCGGGCCAGCGCTGCGACATGGGCCGGATGCAGTTCCATCCGCTCGGTGGTGTCCAGGGAGCAGACGATGGGCAGTTTCTTCAGCGGCCGTCCACGGTAGGCGGCGTAGACCTCCTTGGCGGCGTGCGGGTCCACATGGGTGTTCCACTCGGCGGTGGGGGTGGTGTTGCCCTGGTGGTAGAAGGCGCCGCCCATGATCACCACCTTGGCCAGGAGGTCGGGGAGCTCCGGTTCCTGCCGCAGTGCCAGGGCGAAGTTGGTGAGCGGAGCGGTGATGAGGGCAGTCAGCTCCCCCGGCCTGGCCCTGGCCTGTTCAATCCACAGGTCCACGGCGTTACGCGTGCTGGGCTGCCCGGCGGGCTCGGGCAGCACGGCGTACCCGATGCCCTGGGGCCCGTGGGTCTCCGGGGTGGTGACCAGCGGGACGGACAGCGGCTTCCGGGCCCCGACGGCCACCTGCACTCCAGGCCGCCCGCACAGTTCCAGCAAGGCGAGGGTGTTGCGCGCCACCTGGTCGGCATCGACGTTGCCCGGGGTGGCCGTGACCGCTGCGAGCTCCGTGTCCGGCAGTGCGGCCAGGTAGGCGAGGGCAAGGGCGTCATCGATGCCGGTATCGACATCAAGGAGGTAGGCGGGCATCGTGGCCTAGAAGAGCGCAACCTTGGGCACGGCGGGGAAGATGTCGTCGAGGGTGGCGAGGTCCTCCGGGGTGGGGGTCCAGTTAGCGGCTTCGGCGTTCTGCCGGACCTGTTCCGGCCGGGTGGCCCCGGCGATGACGCTGGCCACCGAGGGCTGGGCTGCGAGCCAGGAGAAGGCCACCTCGATCTCCGTGAGGCCGCGTTCTTTTGCGAAGGCGCTGTACCTGTTCAGCTGGTCCCAGTCGGCGTCGTCCACCATGTTGGTGCGAGTGTGGCTGAGCCGGGACCCTTCGGGGGCGTGGCCGGGAGCGTACTTGCCGGTCAGCAGGCCGTTGGCCAGCGGGAAGTAGGGCAGTACGCCGAGGCCGAACTCCTCCGCGGCCGGAGTCACTTCCAGCTCGGCCCGGCGGTCCAGCAGGTTGTAGTGGTTTTGTGAGGAAATGAACCGTGCCGTGCCCAGTTCGCGGGCCACGTACTGAGCCTGGGCGATCTGCCACCCGGAGCGGTTGGAGTGGCCGATGTAGCGGACCTTGCCGCTGCGGACCAGCGTGTCCAGCGCTGCCAGGGTCTCGTCGATGGGCGTCAGTGGGTCCGGGGTGTGGAACTGGTAAAGGTCGATCCAGTCCGTATCCAGGCGCCGCAGCGAGGCTTCGACTGACTGGATGATGTACCGCCGGGAGCCGCGGGCGCCGAAGTCGCGGCCGTTGGCACCCTGAGTGTCCATCCCGAACTTGGTGGCAACCACCACGTCCCCGCGCCGGCGGCCGAGTGACCTGCCGAGCATGGTTTCGCTGAGCCCGGGTTCCTTGCCGTAGTTGTCCGCCACGTCGAACAGCGTGATGCCGGCATCGATCGCGGCATTCACGACGGCGTCCGTGGCGTCCTGCGACTCCGTTGCGGTGTTGGCGCGGCCCAGGTTGTTGCAGCCCAGGCCAACGGTAGAGACGGTCAGGCCTGATTTTCCAACACGGCGGTAACTGGTCACGAACGTCTCCTAGAGGCTGAAGCTGGTGGCGGGCTTGGCGGAATGCTTGAGTTTGTACTGGTCCGGGTCGCTGAACGGGGCAGCGCCGATGCTGAGCTTGGTGAAGTCGAGGTCCTCGTTGCGGGCGCAGACCTTGATGGCGCTGACGGCTTTGTTCACGTCCGGGCACAGGCAGAAGATGTTCAGCTTGTAGTCGGTGAATTCGGAGCGCTCCACGGTTCCCAGTCCGCGCCAGGCCAGGTGGCTGATGAGGGAGTCCTTGGCCTTCTGTTCAAGGCGGCGGTCACGGTCGGTGCCGTCCTTGGTCTTGAGGGCGAACTGGGCCACCACCCAGGACTGCTCGTCGTTGGGGATCTCGGCGTAGCCGTCCTCCGCGCATTGGGCTGCGAAGGCGTCCAGGAGGCCGTCGGCAGCCGCGGTGTCGGGGACATCGGTTTCCTCGGTCTTGCTTTGGTGCCCCACGGCACCGAAGTTCATGACGAACTGGGAGTATTCCTCATCGAACCAGGCTTCCCTGAAGTGGAGGGCGCCCTCGTCGTCGCGCTTGTAGACCCTGACAATGCCGCTCATGTGGTGCGTCCTTTGGTAAACCATTCGACGTCGGTGCCGTCGAATGGCGCGTGCTGTGCCTTCACGGCGTGGTAAAGCCCGTCCGCGGCAGCCTGGATATCCTCGATCAGCCGCCGGGGGTAGTGCATGGAGACGCTGTGCTCCGCGAACTCGTCCTGGTCGTCGATGAAGACGCCGCGCGCCTCGGTCCGGATGACGTCGAGGTCCATGTCGATTACGTGGAACTCGGTCACGGCAGGCCGGATGTGTGTCCACTCATGGCCTACCGCGAGGTCGATGTAGACCCGCACTCCCCCGGGATGGGCGGAGTCGTAGAACGTGGCCACCCAGTCACCCTGCCGTGGCACCAGCAGGACAGCGTCCGAGCGGGTGTAGAACGCAGCGCCTGGACGGGAGCAGAATTCGTTGGTGCCCTGGAAGATCCACCACCCGTGCCGGTCCTCACCGAGGTACCTTCCCGGCACCACCCAGTGGGCTTTGCCGTTCCATTTCCGGTTCCTGGAGACCACCAGCTGGCCCGGCTCCAGACCGTTAGGAACCCGGGTGGTGGTGGTGTGCAGGACTGGTCCGGACTCCCCCGCCGGCCCGGGATACTTCAGCTCGTCCTCGTCCCTCACAGGATCGGAAGGCTGCCGGTGGTGGGGTGCTGCTGCCCGGGGAGGGGCCGCGCGAAGGGGACCTTGGTTCCCAGGACCTGCGCGACGACGTCGTGCGTGATCTGCTGGGCGGTCAGCCCAACCCGCTCCAGCACCTGGTTGCGGGTGCCATGGTCCAGGAACTCCACGGGCAGGCCCACCTCGTTCAGTGCCGTGTCAACGCCAGCGGCACGCATCTCCTGGCGGATCCGGGAGCCGACGCCGCCGGCGCGGACGCCGTCTTCGATGCAGATGACCAGGCGGTGGTGGGAGGCCAGCGCGATGATGGAACGGCGGACGGGCAGGACCCAGCGGGGGTCCACGACGGTGGTGCTGATCCCCTGCGCGCCGAGCCGGTTGGAGACGTCGAGGGCCAGTTCGGCCATGGCGCCCACGCTGACGATCAGTACGTCGTTCTCGGTGGAACCTGACGGCCGGCGGGCCAGGATGTCCACGCCGTCGCTGAGCCGTTCCACTGCGTCGACGGCGGGGCCGACCGATCCCTTGGAGAAGCGGACAACGCTCGGCGCGTCATTGATGGCCACGGCCTCGCGTAGCTCCTCGCGGAGCCGGGTGGCGTCGCGGGGCGCGGCGAGGTGCAGGCCGGGGACGATCTGGACCATGGCCATGTCCCACATTCCGTGGTGGCTGGCGCCGTCCGGGCCGGTGACGCCGGCGCGGTCCAGGACGATGGTGACGCCTGCCTTGTGGAGGGCCACGTCCATCAGCAGCTGGTCGAACGCCCGGTTCAGGAATGTGGCGTAGACGGCCACTACGGGGTGCAGGCCGCCAAAGGCCATGCCTGCGGCCGCTGTCAGTGCATGCTGTTCCGCGATTCCGACGTCGATGACGCGCTTGGGGTGCTTGGCGGCGAACTTGTGCAGGCCTACGGGAATCAGCATGGCCCCGGTGATGCCCACAATGTCCTCCCGCTCGTCGGCGATGGCGGCGATCTCGTCCGCAAACACCGAGGTCCAGGACTGGGCGCCGCCGGTGCCGGTAGGCTCACCGGTTTCGGGGTCGATGATCCCCACGGCATGGAACTGGTCCGCTTCATGGGCCCGGGCGGGAGCGTAGCCGTGGCCCTTCTCCGTCATGGCATGGACGATCACGGGACCGCCGTAGTTCCGGGCAGTGGACAGGGCGTGCTCCATGGCCTGGAGGTTGTGGCCATCCACCGGGCCGATGTATTTCATGCCGAGGTCCTCGAACATGCCCTGCGGCGCCCACCAGTCCTTGATGCCCTTTTTCATGGCGTGCAGGCTCTTGTACGTGAACTGCCCCACGGGGCCGCCGTCCTGCAGCTTCTTCTTCCACCAGTCGAGCGCGCCCTCGTAGGCCGGGGCGGCACGGAAGGAGTCGATGGTGGGGCGCAGGGAGGCCAGGTAGTCGGCGAATCCGCCGACGGTGGGGGCATAGGACCGGCCGTTGTCGTTGACGACGATGACCACGCGGCGCTTCTTGTCCGCTGCAATGTTGTTGATGGCTTCCCAGGCCATTCCGCCGGTGAGCGCACCATCGCCGATGATGGCCACCACGTGCCGGTCGCCTTCGCCGGTGAGCTGGCGGGCCCGGGAGATGCCGTCCGCCCAGGACAGGGACGACGAGGCGTGGGAGCTTTCCACAATGTCGTGTTCGGATTCGGCCCGGTCCGGGTAGCCGGAGAGGCCGCCTTCCTGGCGGAGCGTGCTGAAGTCCTGGCGTCCCGTCAGCAGCTTGTGGACGTAGGACTGGTGCCCCGTGTCAAAGACGATGCTGTCGCGGGGAGATTCGAAGATGCGGTGCACGGCCAGCGTCAGTTCCACGACGCCGAGGTTGGGCCCGAGGTGGCCACCCGTCTGGGAGACGTTCGTGATCAGGAAATCCCTGATCTCCGAGGCCAGCTGTTCCAGCTGTTCCTCGGTCAACTCGTTCAGGTCCTGCGGATTCCGGATGGTGTCCAAGATTCCCAATGACCCCTCCTTCGGGTGGTAGACGTGCCGTTTAACTCTAACGCCTCGGTGTGAATGCAAAGCCGAAGCCCCGGCTGGTCGGTGACCGGCCGGGGCTTCGGGGAGGATGTCGACTGCTGCCGGAACCCGCTAGTTCGCGGAGATCTGGCGCAGCACGTACTGCAGGATGCCACCGTTGCGGTAGTAGTCCGCTTCACCCGGGGTATCGATGCGCAGCACGGCCTCGAACGACTTGGGGGAGCCGTCCTCTGCGGTGGCGGTGACCTTCAGGGTCTTGGGCGTGGTGCCCTCGTTGAGGGCGGTGACGCCCTCAACCGAGAAGGTTTCCGTGCCGGTCAGGCCCAGGCTGGCAGCGTTCTCGCCGGCCGGGTACTGCAGCGGCAGGACGCCCATGCCGATGAGGTTGGAGCGGTGGATGCGCTCGTAGCTCTCGGCGATGACAGCCTTGACGCCCAGCAGCGCGGTGCCCTTGGCAGCCCAGTCACGCGATGATCCGGAACCGTATTCCTTGCCTGCCAGGACCACCAGCGGGGTGCCGGCTGCCTGGTAGTTCTGTGCGGCGTCGTAGACGTATGCCTGCGGGCCGTCGGCCTGGGTGAAGTCGCGGGTGAAGCCGCCCTCAACGCCGTCCAGGAGCTGGTTCTTGATGCGGATGTTCGCGAACGTGCCGCGGATCATCACTTCGTGGTTGCCACGGCGGGAACCGTAGGAGTTGAAGTCCTTGCGCTCCACGCCGTTGGCCAGCAGGTACTGGCCGGCAGGCGTGTCGGACTTGAAGGAACCGGCCGGGGAGATGTGGTCGGTGGTGACGGAGTCGCCGAGCTTCAGGAGCACGCGGGCGCCCGAGATGTCCTGGACGGGCTCCGGCTGGGCCTTCATGCCCTCGAAGTACGGGGGCTTCCGGACGTAGGTGGACTTCTCGTCCCAGGCGAAGGTGTCGCCGGCCGGGGTGTCGAGCGCCTTCCAGCGGTCGTCACCCTCGAAGACGCCTTCGTAGCCCTTGGCGAACATGTCCTTGTCGATCGAGGAGTCGATGACCTGCTGGACCTCGACCGGGTTGGGCCAGATGTCCTTCAGGAAAACGTCGTTGCCGGCTTCGTCCTGGCCCAGCGCGTCGTTCTCGAAGTCGAAGTCCATGGTTCCGGCGAGTGCGTAGGCGATGACCAGCGGCGGGGAGGCCAAGTAGTTCATCTTGACGTCCGGGTTGATCCGGCCTTCGAAGTTGCGGTTGCCGGAGAGGACTGCGGTGACGGAGAGGTCGTTGGCCTGGATGGCCTCGGAGATCTCGGCGTCCAGCGGGCCGGAGTTGCCGATGCAGGTGGCGCAGCCGTAGCCCACGATGTAGAAGCCAAGCTTCTCCAGGTAGGGGGTCAGGCCCGACTTGTTGTAGTAGTCGGTGACAACCTTGGAACCGGGAGCCACGGAGGTCTTGACCCACGGCTTGGCGGCGAGGCCCTTTTCCACCGCGTTGCGGGCCAGCAGTGCGGCGGCCAGCATCACGGACGGGTTGGACGTGTTGGTGCAGGAGGTGATCGAGGCGATCGACACTGCGCCGTGGTCCAGTTCGAACTCGCGGCCGTCGGCGGTCTTGACGGCCACCTTCTTGGCCGGACGTCCGTTGGACTTGGGGCCGTGGGAGTGCGGGGCTTCCTCGGTCAGGTGGGTTGCCGAGGCGGTGAACGACGGCGAGTCGGAGGCCGGGAAGCTCTCGTCGATGGCCTCGTCCAGGCTGCCGTCGGCGAGGTCCACCTTGACGTAGTTGCGGAGGTCCTCGCGGAACTGGGCCTTGGACTCGGAGAGGATGATGCGGTCCTGCGGGCGCTTCGGGCCGGAGATCGACGGAACCACCGTGGACAGGTCCAGCTCGAGGTACTCGGAGAACTTGATGTCGCGGGAAGGATCGTGCCAGAGGCCCTGTTCCTTGGCGTACTGCTCGACGAGTGCCACGTTCTGGTCCGAGCGGCCGGTGAGGCGCAGGTAGTCCAGGGTGACGTCGTCGATGGGGAACATGGCGGCGGTGGAACCGAACTCGGGGCTCATGTTGCCGATGGTGGCGCGGTTGGCCAGCGGCACTGCAGCGACGCCTTCGCCGTAGAACTCGACGAACTTGCCCACCACGCCGTGCTGGCGCAGCATTTCGGTGATGGTCAGCACCACGTCGGTCGCGGTGGCACCGGCGGGGATGCTGCCGCTGAGCTTGAAGCCCACGACGCGCGGGATGAGCATGGAGACGGGCTGGCCGAGCATCGCTGCCTCGGCCTCGATGCCGCCAACGCCCCAGCCGAGCACGCCCAGGCCGTTGACCATGGTGGTGTGCGAGTCGGTGCCGACGCAGGTGTCGGGGTAGGCGCGGAGGGCACCGTCCACTTCGCGGGTCATGACGGTGCGGGCCAAGTACTCGATGTTGACCTGGTGCACGATGCCGGTTCCCGGCGGCACCACCTTGAAGTCGTCAAACGCGGTCTGGCCCCAGCGCAGGAACTGGTAGCGCTCACCGTTGCGCTGGTATTCGATCTCCATGTTGCGCTCCAGTGCGCCGGAGTTGCCGAAGGCGTCGATCTGGACAGAGTGGTCGATGACCATCTCGGCGGGGGCCAGCGGGTTGACCCGCTTGGGGTCGCCGCCCAGGTCCTTGACGGCCTCACGCATGGTGGCAAGGTCGACCACGCAGGGAACGCCGGTGAAGTCCTGCATGATCACGCGCGCCGGCGTGAACTGGATTTCTGTATCGGGCTCCGCATTCGGATCCCAGCCTGCCAAAGCGCGGACGTGATCGGCAGTGATGTTCGCGCCGTCCTCGGTCCTCAGCAGGTTTTCAAGCAATACCTTGAGGCTGAACGGAAGGTTTTCTGCACCTTCAACGGAGTTCAACCGGAAAATTTCGTACTCGGTTCCGGCTACATTAAGTTTGCCTTTTGAACCGAAGCTGTCCACAGTGCTCATCGCAGGACTCCTCTCGCAACAGTTTCATCTTTGTCGCGCGGTTGACCGCCTGCTAGTTAGGAAGCCCTAAGTAGCTCCAGGGCCCGAAAATTTGCACACGGCCGGCCGAGAATTCGGGCGCGACGTGGGACTACTACGGCAATCGTAGTCGAAAACCGCAGCGGCATCACGGAGCCGGAGCCAGCAATGCCACCGTCTCGAGGTGGTGGGTGTGGGGGTACAGGTCGAACGCCCGGAGCCCGGCGAGTCCCCACCCGGAGCGGCGGAAGTAACCGAGGTCACGTGCGAACGACGCCGGGTCGCATGACACGTAGGCAATGGCCCGGGGCTGGGCGGCCACGAGTTGCCCGACGACGGCCTTCCCGGCACCCGCGCGGGGCGGGTCGAGGACCAGTGCGTCGAAATTCCGCGGTTTCTGGCGCAGCACCCTTTCCACGCGCCCCTGGACCACTTCCACCTGGGTCGCGGAATGGAGGTTCTTCCGTGCGTCCCGGCTGGTGCCCGGGGCGCCTTCGACCGAGAGCACGGAGCCCGTCACGCCTATGGCGTCCGCCAGCACGGCGGTGAAGAGCCCGGCGCCGGCGTAGAGATCCGCCACCACCGCACCGGGGTTGAGGAAGTCCCCCTGGTGCAGGAATTCTGTGACAGCACCCACAAGGGTCCCGGGCGCGTCGCGGTGGATCTGCCAGAAACCCTCGCCTGTCACCCGGTAGTCGTGGCCGACGGCGGATTCCTGCACCCAGGTGCGCCCCCGGAGCTGCGTGACCCTGCCGCCCTGGGGGTCATAGGCGGCCACCGAGGCCTCCGCCGGCAGTGCTGCGGCGATGGCCCGCAGCCGCTTGTCCTTGGTACCAGGCGCCGGGGCCAGGAGCACCAGGGGGCGGGAACCGTTGGCCGGAGCGGCCACCTCGACCCGTTCGATGCCCTGCAGGTCCAGGTCCCAGAGGCGCAGCGCGTTGATGGCTTCGCTGGCCAGCGGCATCTCCCGGACGGGAACGATGTAATCGGAACGGTGGGCGTGCATCCCCAGCTTGCCGGCGGGGGTGACCGAAAAACTGGCCCGCGTGCGCCACCCAAGGCCGGTGCCGGCGTCGTCCGCTTCCCCGACGGGCTCCACGGCACCACTCCACACGGAGGGCACCTGCTCGAAGCCGGCGAGGCGCGTGAGCTGCTCGGCGAGGACGTCCGCCTTCAGGCTGCGCTGTTTGGCCAGGCTCATGTGGCCGAATTCGGCACCGCCCACCGGTGGGTGCCCGTGGCCCCAGGCGCGGAGGGAATCGGCCAGGTGCCAGAAGTGTTCCACCCGGTCCGGGGACGCTTCGAGCACCTCGATGACGTCCGCCCGCCAGAATTTGGCACTTCCCCCGGCGTCGGTCAGCCGTACCCGGACCTTCTCCCCCGGCACGGCGTGCCGGACAAAGACTACCCGGCCCTCATGGCGCGCCACGCAGTGCCCGCCGTGGGCCACCGGTCCGACGTCGAGCACGGCCTCCTGGCCGGTGTGGCCGGCATGGTCCCCTTCCGCAGGAGCAGCTGCCGGCTGGATGGCGGGGGAAGTTCTGGTGGTCACTGGACGTCCTGGAGGTTCTTGGCTTCTTCGGATGATTTGAGCTGCCAGGGCACGCTGGCCACCATGACGCCCGGTTCGAAGTGCAGCCTGGTCTTGATGCGGAGGGCAGTCTGGTTGTGCACCAGCTGCTCCCACCACTTGCCCACCACGTACTCGGGGATGTAGACCACAATAAGGTCCCGCGGGGAGTCAAGGCGCATCTGCTTGACGTAGTCCATGATGGGCGTGACCGTCTCGCGGTACGGGCTGGCGAGGACCGTCAGCGGGACCGGGATTTCCAGCTTCTCCCAGTCGGTAATGGTGTGGGCTGTCTCTTCCGGATCGATGTCCACCGTGATGGCGTCCAGCCGCGAGGGCCGGGATGCCCGGGCGTAGGCCAGGGCCCGCAGGACGGGTTTGCGGACGTGCGAGACCAGCAGCACGGCGTGGACCCTGGTGGGCAGCGCGCGCGGTGAGGAGTCCTCGTCCACGGCGAGTTCCTTGGCGACGTTGTCGTAGTGGGCCCGGATGCTCCACATGATCAGGAAAAGGATGAACATGGCCAGCAGCGCAATCCAGGCGCCCTGCTGGAACTTGGTGATCAGGACGATGACCAACACCAGTCCGGTCATGCCGAATCCGATGCTGTTGATGGTCCGCGACTTGATCATCTTGCGCCGGACGGCCTTGTCCTTCGCCAGTTTAAGTTCGCGGCCCCAGTGCCGGATCATGCCGAGCTGGCTGAGGGTGAACGAGATGAAGACGCCCACGATGTACAGCTGGATCAGCTTGGTGACGTCGGCATCGAAGGAGATGATCAGGATCAGCGCACCCGCGGCGAGGGCCAGCACGCCGTTACTGAACGCGAGCCTGTCACCGCGGGTCCGGAGCTGGCGGGGCAGGTAGCCGTCCTGGGCGAGGATGGAGCCCAGGACCGGGAAGCCGTTGAAGGCAGTGTTGGAAGCGAACACCAGGATGACGCCGGTGGCGGCCACCACGATATAGAAGGGAATGCTGCCGGCGCCGAAGATCGTCTGCGCAATCTGGCTGATGGCCGGGTTCTGGATGTAGCCCTCGGGCAGCGGGTTGCCGTTGAGCAGGAATTCCTTGGCCGGGTCCAGCACGATGTGGACCTTGGTGGCGTTGGCCAGGTAGATGATCCCGGCCAGCATGGCGGCACCGATCACGCCCAGGAGCAACAGGGTGGTGGCAGCGTTCTTGCTTTTGGGATGCCGGAAGTTGGGGACGCCGTTGCTGATGGCTTCGACGCCGGTCAGCGCCGCGGCGCCCGAGGAAAATGCCCGCAGCAGCAGGAACGCGCCGGCCAGGCCCACCAGGCCCTGGTCGAAACCCTCGGCCGGGACGATGGTGAACGCAGCCGACGGCGCCTGGCCCAACTGCCCCGTGGCGGCCTGGAACATGCCCACCGCCGTCATACCCAGGATGGACGCCATGAAGATATACGTGGGAACGGCGAAGACGCTCCCGGCTTCCTTGATGCCGCGCAGGTTCACCAGGGCGAGGATGACGACGCCGATGGTGGCGATGACGGCCTGCTCGCCGTGCAGGGACGGTACAGCCGTGGTGAGGTACGCCGCCGCCGAAGACATGGACACTGACACCGTCAGCACATAGTCCACCAGGAGGGCCGACGCCACCGTCAGCCCGGCGTACTTGCCCATGTTCTCGTTCGCGATCTCGTAATCGCCGCCACCGGAGGGGTAGGCGTGCACGTTCTGCCGGTAGGACGCCACCACGGTCAGCAGCACCACCATCACGGCCAGGCCAACCCAGGGCGAGATGGCCACGGCGCTGACACCGGCCAGAGCCAGGGTGAGCAGGATCTCGTCCGGTGCGTAGGCCACGGACGACAGGGCGTCCGAGGCGAAGATCGGGAGGGCGATCTTCTTGGGGAGCAGGGTATGGGCCAGGCGGTCATTCCGGAAGGGCCTGCCCACCAGCACGCGTTTGACGGCGTTCAGTATTGTCAACACCCCACAAAGCTAGTCTGATTCGCGGTCGATGTCATGACGGGCGCCTGCCAGGCCTAACAGGTGCCATGCCGGTAGAGTTCTAGCTGCACGATCCTGACACAGATACAGAGGAGATACGGTGGCGCATTTCGTGATCATGGGATGTGGCCGGGTGGGGGCAACGCTGGCGCACACGCTGGAGGATGCCGGCCATTCCGTGGCCATCATCGACCAGGATGACCGCGCGTTCCGCCGGCTCCGCCAAGGCTTCACCGGCCGGAAGGTGACAGGTGTGGGATTTGACCGGGAGACCCTCAAGCAGGCCGGTGTGGGTGAGGCCTACGCCTTCGCCGCCGTCTCCAGCGGTGACAACTCGAACATCCTGGCCACCCGGGTGGCCCGCGAAACCTTCCACGTCCCGCACGTCGTCGCCCGCATCTACGACCCGGGACGTGCCGAGATCTACCAGCGCCTGGGCATCCCCACGGTGGCCGCCGTCCGCTGGAGCGCGGACCAGGTGCTGCGCCGCATCCTTCCCGAGCAACACCTCGCCGGCGATTTCCGTGAGCCTTCCGGGCGGCTGGTCCTGGCTGAACTGGACCTCGACGCCGGGTGGATCGGACACCGGATCAGCAGCATCGAAAAGGCTGCCGACGTCCGGGTTGCCTACGTGACACGCTTCGGCGAGGGCCTGCTCCCTGACGCTGGAACGGCGTACCAGGACGGCGACACCGTGCACGCCATGCTGCAGGTGGACCGCAGCGCCCAGATCGCCCAGATCCTCGCCAAAGCCCCCGCCAAGGAGTACCAGTGAAAGTCGTTATCGTCGGCGCCGGCAGCGTCGGATCATCCATTGCCCGTGAACTGCTGGCGCACAAGCACGAAATCCTGCTGATCGACCTCAAGCCCGAAGTGATCGGCCGCAGCGGGCTGCGGGGCGCCCACTGGCTGGTGGGCGACGCCTGCGAACTCTCCACCCTGCAGGGCGCAAAGGTGGAGGATGCCGACGTCGTGGTCTCCGCAACGGGCGACGACAAGGTCAACCTGGTGGTGTCACTGCTCGCGAAGACCGAGTTTGGGGTTGGCCGCACCGTGGGCCGGGTCAACAACCCGAAGAACGACTGGATGTTCAACGACTCCTGGGGCGTCGACGTGGCCGTCAATACGCCGCAGCTGATGACCGCCCTGGTGGAGGAGGCCGTGGAGATCGGCGACCTGGTCCGCCTGCTGACGCTGCAGACCGGTGTGGCTTCCCTGGTGGAATTCACGGTGCCGCACGATTCCCACGTGATCGGCATGACGGTGGGAGACATCCACTGGCCCGAGGACGCCACCCTGGTGGCGATCCTGCGTGACCAGGCACCCATCACTCCCAGCCGGGATGACGTCATCGACGGCGGGGACGAGCTCTTCTTCGTGACCACCATTGCCGCCGAGGACGGGCTGCGTGAGCTGCTCTCCTCCGCCCCGGGCAGCATCGACACCGGGGAGCAGGCCGCGGGCGGCGCCGAGCCGGCCGCCGCGGGCGGCCACGGCCACGCGCTGGACGACGACGGCTTCGACGGTTAGTCAGCCGGCCCGGGCTTGGGTGCCGGCCGGGTGACCAGCCAGGCCACCCAGATGCCCAGGATGTACAACGGTGCGCCCATGATGAGGCGGGTGGTGGCGAGGGCGGCAAGGCCGTCCGTGCCCATAAGGTAGAGCGGCACCTGGACGATGAGCCGGAGGGCCAGGACCGCCACGATGATCCAGGTGCCCAGCCGGTAGGCCTTGACCCGGGACGGGTCCTTGCGCCACTCCACGCCCTCGTTGCGGATGAAGCCGAAGAGGAGGCCCGCCACGGGCCACTTGACCGCGATGGAGAGCACCATCGCCAGGATGTACGCGCCGTTGGTGAAGAAACCGGGAAGGTAGAAGTCCTCTGCCTTGCCGGTGGTGTTGGCCAGCCACGCGGAGATACCGACGCCGGCCACGCCCGCCAGCGCTTGGGTCAGGGGGCGCCGCTGCACCAGCCGCACAACGGTGAAGATGGCTGCAGAGGCCAGGGCTGCCACCAGGGACAGCGGAAGTTCGCGGGTGACGGTGAACGCGACCAGGAAGACCAGCCCGGGGAGGATGCTTTCGGCAATGCCCTGCACTCCCCCGGCACTCCGGAGGACGTCCACCTGGCCGTCGTGCCTGCGGTGGAGTCCGGCTTTGGCCGCGTACTCGGCGGCCAGCCCTGCCACCGGCGATGGACCGCCATCCTGCGGCCTGGCCTGGCTGCCGGTCCTGCCGGGGTTCTCGGGGCCGGTTGGCTGTTCGGGCTGGTGCGCGGTCATTCGTTCTCCTGGCGGGACAGAATCTCGTAGCGGGGGTTGAAGATGGTGGGCATGTCCTTGCCGCGGGCCAGCATCCCCTCAACCCGGATTTCCGCACCGGCTTCGATGCCCGGCACCCGGCGGCGGCCCAGCCAGACTACGCGGAGCCGCGGGGGCCTGCCCTGTCCCGGCCCGGCGGGGCGGGCAGCGTCGTCCTCCGAAACGATGGCGCTGAATTCGGCCGTCCGGTCGGCCGGGACGAACGTCACGGATTCGATATGCCCCTGGCACAGGACCCGGCCCCGCTCCGGCAATTGGCCCAGCGGCGTGATTCCACGCCCCGGCCGCGCGGTCCCGCCCTCCGGGGACTCAGCCGATCTGGGTGATTTCGGGACCACGTTCGGGCTCCTCCAGAGTGGGCGCGGCGGGCGGAGGAGTGGTTGAGGCATCCTTGGGCAGCCGCAGCTGCAAGAGGTCGCGCGGCGGCATGGGGCTGTCTCCGCGGACCACCACGACCTGCCGGAAGAGGGCCTCAAGCGGTTCGGCGGCCGGGCGTTCGAGCGCTGCGGGCCCACCCAGGACACCGCGCAGGAACCACCGGGGTCCGTCCACGCCGATGAACCGGGCCACGCGGTAGCCCTGGCTGCCGTCCGGCAACCCGGCCGGAAGCTTGGCCACCAATTCGGTGCCGAACGCGCCTTCCACTTCCTCAACCTGTCCGCCCTGCGCGCCAACTGACTGGCCGATCTGTTCCCGGATCTCGTCCCACAGCGTCTCCGTCTTGGGGGCGGCGAAGGCCTGCAGCTGGAGGCTGGAGCCGTTCAGGTCCAGGGTGACAGCCACCACCCGCTGGGTTGCTTCCTCCACCTCAAGGCGGAGCTGCAGGCCCTCGCTCGGGGTGATCAGCAGGGCGCCCAGGTCAACGAAGCCGTCACGGCTGCTGATCTCGGCCTCGTCGAAGGGGCCGTCCTGGCGGCGGGCCGCGGTGCCCGGTTCGCCTTCTCCGTCCTCTGCAATCGTCAGTTCTTCGGCCGGCTGCGCCGGTTCTTCGTTCTTTGCTTTCCTGCCGAGCCCAAAGACCATGGGTGACTCCTTATTCCTGAAAAGTGTGCCAGTTCTGGATGGTGCCGGTGGGACCCGTGGAGGTCCCGCCGTCGTACGTGCTGGCGTGGCAGCGGGTGCGTTTGCGGAGTCAGGCCCCGGGAACGTTGAATCCGCCGGTGGACCCGAAGCCGCCCGTGCCGCGCACGGAACCGCTCAATTCGCTGACAGGAATGAACTGGGCGTACTCAACCCGCTGGATGACCATTTGGGCAATTCTATCGCCGCGCCGCAGCTCTATCGGCTGGGACGGGTCGGTATTCAGCAGGGTCACGGAGATCTCGCCCCGGTAGCCCGCGTCCACGGTACCTGGCGCGTTAACGATGGTCAGGCCGTGCTTGGTGGCCAGGCCGGAGCGGGGGTGGATCAGAGCCACGAATCCGTCCGGCAGCGCAATGGCGACGCCGGTGGGAACCAGCTTGCGCTCCCCCGGCAGCAGGACCACGTCCTCGCGGGCACGCAGGTCCGCACCGGCGTCACCCGGATGTGCGTAGGACGGCGCTTCCAGGTCCGGATCCAGCATTTTCAACTGGACCTGGAGGGTGGGGGCAGCAGCTGCTGGTGATGCTGCGTCCGGGGCAAGGTCTACCGTGGCGGGATGATCAGTCACAGTCACTCACTCTAACCCGCGCCCGCGTAACAGTCCTAAGGAACCCGTGGCAGGCAGGGCTCCCAGCCGCTCCGCCCAAGGTGAAATAGCGGGCCAAAGGTGGAAAGCTTGGCCTATGCCCGAATCAAGCTCGCCCGCGTCCGTTCCCAGCACACCCTCCGCCGGGGCACCCGTTATCTACCGGGAGAAGCTGTGGCCCAACGCCTGGATCTGGGTTATCGCCGCCGGTGTTTCCGCTGCAGGCATCCTGGTCTTTGCACCTATCAGTATGGCGGCGGGCTACACAGCGGCACTCGTACTGCTGGCCATCATCACGGCCCTCCTGGTCCTTTCCACTCCCGGCATCACCGTAACGGAGGATGCCCTCATGGTGGGAAGGGCAACCATCGAACGCCGGTTCGTAGGCGGCGTTGAGCAGTTCACGGACGGCGAAGCGACGGCGGAACGCGGCACCCGGCTCAATGGCCTGGCCTACCTTTGCATCCGCGGCTGGATCGATCCCGTGGTGAAAATCGAAATCACGGACCCGGCCGACCGCACTCCCTACTGGCTGGCGTCCACCCGGCATCCCGACAAGCTGACGGCGGCCCTGTCCAGGCGTTAACGCCGCCATCACCCCACGTCCGGGCCCGGATCCGGCGGAATATCACGGCGCGCCCTGTTCCTTGAGCCAATTCAGCGCTGCCGGGTGGCAGAGTTTCGATTGATAGTAATGCCAGGGTGGAGGATTTGTATGCAGGATCTACGGCTTGTAGGCGTGCACGACGACGGGACGCATCTCCTGTTGAGCGGGGCCGGCGGCGAGATGTTCCAGCTGCCGATCGATGAGGCCCTCAGGACGGCCAGCCGGTCCACGGCCAAACCGCGGACGGAGCGGCCTGCCGTTCCCATGTCTCCACGGGACATCCAGGCGAGGATCCGTGCAGGCGCCACCGCTGCCGATGTCGCGGAATTGTCCGGCATGCCGCTGGCGAAGGTGGAGCGCTACGAAGGCCCTGTCCTTGCCGAGCGGGAGTACGTCGCACAGCAGGCGCGCAAGGTCGAAGTCGCGGCGCCCTCCCCCGGCCACGATGCTTACCGGTCTGCGTTCGGAGACAACCCGGCAACCCTGGACGACATGGTGGCCCATCGCCTCTCTGCCCACGGCATCGATCCCTCCACGGTGGAATGGGACTCCTGGCGGCGCCAGGACGGCACCTGGACCGTCTCGGCAAGCTTTGAGGCCAAACCCGGCGGAACCACCGGCATTGGCGAAGAGCCGCCCGCGCTTTGGACCTTTAGCCCCGGACGCAAGTCGCTGCAGAACACCAACCGCTGGGCCCAGCAGCTGAGTGAACTCGAGCCGTTGGATGGCCCCGTTCCGGCCCGGCGCCTCACTGCGGTTTCCGACCGCCCGTTCGATTTTGAAACTGACGCGGACAGCGCAAAGACAGCTCCCGGCAGCCAGGGGCCTGCCCCCGACGCCGGGAAGGAATCCGACGGCCTCCTGGACATGCTCCGGTCACGGCGTGGCCAGCGGCTGGGGGTCGACGAGGATTCGGACGATGCCCTTGCACTGCTTCTGGCGCATGGCGTCCCGGCCGCCCACCCACGGCCTTCCGAGGTAGTCGCCGAGGCGCCCGCCGAACCGGAAGCGGAAGAAACCGAACCCCAGGACGGGCCGCAGGAATCGCCTGCAGCGCCGGGTGATTCGTTCATCCGGCGCCGTGATGCGAGGCCGTCAATGTTGTCCCGGCTGAGCCTGCTTCCGCCGCACCGGGATGGCAACGACGACGCCCTCCGGCTTCACGACGGCGTCAGCACCGACACTCGCGAAATCACCATTGCGGCGTCCCCGCAGAAGCCCTCCGGTTCCGCGCCCGCTGCCGGTTCAGGCAACTCCGGCGGCGCCGGGCTGGATGAACTGCTGGGCAGCAATCCCCGCCGTTCCTCGCCCAGGCAAAACGATGCAACCCCCTCCACCGGGCAATTGCCGGAGACCGAGGCGCCCGAACGGCCGGCCCGGCCCAAGCGTTCCAGCGTCCCCTCCTGGGACGAAATCGTCTTCGGAACACGGAGCGACTAGGAGCTTCCCTCCGTCCTGTTCCCGGGGTGGTTCCCGCCACTGCTGCATGTTAGGCTCCCCGCACCCGATCGGTCAGAAGCTGCATCTACCCCTGGAGGTTCGCTGTGCCGGACACCACCTGCCACATGTCAATGTCCCTGGACGGATTCGTCGCCGGGCCTGACCAGAGCCGTGAGAACCCGCTGGGCAAGCGGGGGTTGGAACTCCACGGCTGGCATATCGGCGATCCGCGCGCCAACGAGGCCAACGGGATCGCGGCTGATTGGCTGATGCGCCCGCGGGGTGCCTACGTGATGGGCCGGAACATGTTTGGTCCCGTCCGCGGGGACTGGGACGAGGACTGGAGCGGCTGGTGGGGCCCCGAACCGCCCTACCACGCACCGGTGTTCGTCCTTACCCATTACCCGCATGAGCCGATCGAGATGGAGGGCGGGACAACCTTCCATTTTGTCACCGACGGCTTCGATGCGGCGTACGCGGCGGCTGTCCAGGCGGCAGGAGGCAAGGGGGTAGATATCGCGGGCGGAGCCTCCACCGTCCGCCAGGCGCTGGCCGCCGGCGTGATCGATGAGCTCACCCTGGACATCGCACCCGTTTTGCTCGGTTCGGGTGAACGGATCTTTGACGGTATTGAATCTTTTGGCTTCGAACCCGTCGAGGTACTCCACTCCCCCTTGGCAACGCACATCCGCTACCGCCGGACGCCCCAGTAGCACTCAGCGCTGCTCAAACCGGCAGTGCGCCGTAACTGGATGGGTCACACGGCAAGGTACTGGAGGAGGGCGTCTTCCAGAAGGCTCCGTTCGCCAGGCTTGTTGCGGGCTTCGGGTTGATTGCGGGCTTTGGGCAGGAAACCTGACGGCCATCGGGGTGGTTCCCAGTCCTGGTGTTCGCTGGGGTAGTGGCGGCCGGTGGGTGAGGTCCAGCCGGGTGGCTCGTCCTTGGTTGCGGGTGTGGGTTTCCACCCTGTGGTGTGGCGGAGTCTGTGGTGCTTCGGGCAGGGCTGACCCAGGTTACTGATCCCGGTGGTGCCGCCCTTGGCCCAGGCGAGGATATGGTCGGCCTCGTTATCCAGGGAGTTGTTGCTGCACCCCGGGAACGGGCATTTGCCGTCCCGCATCCTTAGCCAGGCCCGCATCGGCCCGGTGACCCGGTAACTCGTCCGGCCGATCTCCAGCGGTGCCCCGTCCCGCGGATCCACCAGCACCCGGTAAAACGACCCGGCCCCGTTCGCCACGAGCTCCCGGGCCATGGACGGCGGGATAGGACCGTACCCGTCCAGCACCGCCGGTTCAGCGGTCAAACCCATCAGGGAGAACACCGGAACCGTGACCAGCACCTGGGCCCGGATCGGCAAAGACTGAGCCTCCGCTCCAGCACTGCCAAGGACCGCATTGGCAAAGGTATCGGCCCGAAGCTGCGGCATGCTGCGGCATTCATCCGGTCCCTGCAAGCCACGGGCGATCGCGGTGAGCCGGGTCCACCCCGCCAGCGCCTGGTCCGCGGGCAGGCACGCGGACAGTCAGGCCATCCCGTCCTGGTCCGGCCGGAACTCCACCCGCCGGTCGGCCACTCCCTTGGCGTGGCGCTTTTCGATGCTTTCGGCGTGGTGGCGTTCCCGCCACGTCCTGGCTTTGACCTTGAAGCGGTGCGCCGGCAACGCACCCACCGGACACCCCCGCGCCCGGTCCGGTGCATCCGGATCAAGGAAATGCGCCTCCAACGCCGCAGCCCCCGCAGCATCAAGACACGCCGCCTCATCGGCCATCACCACCGCATGGCCCCAGGAGATCACCCCGCCCTGCAACGCCGACAAGGTCAGCGGCAACGAGGCAACAACGGCGTGCGAGGTCGCCAGAAACGACGACGCCGCCCGCGGCCCCAAAGCCAGCACGCACCCGACCTCCGCCGCGACCGCCATCTCCTGCGCCCGCATCGGGACATCCGGACCCGCAACAACAGAGGAGCTCTCCGCATACGCCACCGCAGCCCGGGCCTTCAAACCCGCAAACCGTGCCTCAACCTCACGGGCACCAGCAAGAATCTCCAGGCACCCATCAGTCAAACCAGCCAACGGATCATCCGCAGAAAAAGGCTCCAAACCGTACCCATCGACCTCGGCATTCAGCACAGCAAGGGCAGCCCGGATCTCCCCGAACGCCTTCGCCACCGCCGCTTTTCCCACAAACCCATCATGACAAGGGGGTACGACAATGGGAGTCGGAGGCGAAGGGAACGTTTCTTTATCCCGTTGGGATATGCCGGCGTGTGCGCGGGAGGGTCAGGCCTTGCCGGCTTGTCCCCGGCCCTCGCCGGGTCCGCCGGAGCCGTGCCAGAGGCAGGCATCGACCTCGAAGGGCAGCAGCTGGTCCTGCTGCGCCATCAAGGACGCTCCGTGCGCCGTCACACGCCGCATGAAATGGCGGCGGCACAGCGTCTCGTAACCCACCACGGGCACGTGCCCGGCCTCCGGGACAGCAGCTTCCACCACCATGTCCACGTCGCCCACCACCACCTGCGCACCTTCGGTGACCATGACGCCGTCGACCGTCCTGGCATTGTGGGTGGCGCGGCGGCCGCACCAGCACAACGCCTCCACCTGGAGAACCTGCACCCGGTCGGCGAGCTCGATCAGGCGCTGCGAACCGGGGAACAGCCTGGTGCGGAAGTCTGCGGTGATGCCAAAGGCGAACACGTCGACGTCGATTTCGTCCACCACCTTGGCCAACTGCTCCACCTGCTCCGGGGTGTAGAACTGGGCTTCGTCGCAGATCAGGTAGTCCACGCGCTGGCCTTGCGTGCGCCGCACCATGACTTCCTCCCAGAAGTCCGTGTTGTCCAACACCTCCACCGCGTCTGTCTCCAGGCCCAGGCGGCTTGAGATCCGCGACTCCCCGGCGCGGTCGTTCCGGCTGAACCGGACACCGCCGCGGCCGCGGGCCCGGTGGTTGTAGTCCATCTGCAGGGCCAGGGTGGATTTACCGCAGTCCATGGTGCCGGAGAAGAAGATGAGTTCAGCCACGGCGGCGGGTCCTTCCCTCGGCGGTAAAGCAGAGCAGCGGAACCTCCCGCTCGGCCTTCGTCAGCGAGCCGTGCTGGCCCACCACTTCCATGGCCGTGGGCCGCATGCGCCGGCCGTCATAAAGCGCGACGGCGTCACGCGCCGCGATCATGACGTCACCGATCCTGCCTTCCACAGCGGGCCGGACATCACCAAAGAGCCCACCGGCGACGGCTTCCTCCCGGGTGAAGGCCCAGACCCGGTCACCGAACCGGGCCTTCCAGGCCGCGAGCAGCCGGTCGCGGGCGCCGGCAGAGGACTCCAGGTGCGCCTCGTCCAGGTACAGGTGCACCATGCGCGGCTCACCGGCCGTGTGGCGAACCCCGTCCACCAGTTCCGGGTCCAGGGAAAAATCGAGGCGCTGTGATTCGGGAACGTCAAGCATGCCGTGGTCTGCCGTGAGCAGGATGGTGGTGCCGGTGGGAAGGGTGGAGTTCAGGCGCTTGACCGTGGCATCGAGCTCTTCGAGCTGGTGTTCCCACTGCTCGGAGCGGCAGCCGTAGCGGTGGCCGGCCTTGTCAAGGTCGTTGACGTAAAAGTACATGAGGGCCGGGCCGGGGGCTGCCATGGCTTCGGCAGCGGCGGCAGTCCTGGCATGCGCGGTTGTTCCCGGAATGAACCTGCCGCCGCGGAGGGCGGCCCGGGTCATGGGTGAGCCGTCGAACTGGGCGAGGCTGACCGTGCTGACATCCACCTGGCCGGCAATCCGTTCAAACACTGTGGGAAAGGGCTGCCACGTCGACGGGTCGACGCCTGGGTCCCAGTTCCCCAGCAGGTTGACCACCTTGTCCTGGCCCGGGTCCAGGACGTCATAACCCACCATGCCGTGCTGCCCGGCGGGAAGCCCGGTCCCAAAGCTGGACAACGCCGCTGCGGTAGTGGAGGGGAAAGCGGAGTCCAGCCACACCGGAACGTCCCCTTGGCCGGCCTGCAGCACCGAGCGCAGGAAGGGTGTGTGCGCGGACTTTTGCTTGAGCAGGTTCCGGCCCAGCCCATCCGCCAGCACGACGCAGACCCGGGAAGCAGCCGGCAGTCCAAGGGTGTTGGTGAATCCGTCCACCCCCAGGCTCGCCGCTGCGCTGGTCAGGACCTCGGCGATGGAGCGGTGCCCGTAGGCGGGAGCGGGCGGAAGGTCGGGGGTGCGTCCGGAGGCTGCTTCGGCGTGGTGGCGGTCTTCGGGCATCAGCGCTGCTGGTGCCCGCGGCTGAGCCGGTTGCCGAACACACCGGACCGCGGCCGCGGTGCCATGGACTGGGCGTGCGATACGGGCGCGGCGGAGCCGGTATTGACTGCGCGCAGTGCCCGGGCAAACAGTTTGGCGTCCTGTACGGCCTGGAGCCCGTCCGCCTCGGCACTGATGCGCAGCACAATGTCCTCCTGCGCGATGGTCCCGGTGTAGCCGTGGTCCGCCTCACACTGCGGATCACCGCAGCTGGCAGGCCCCATGTCCAGCCGCTGGCCGCCCGACCATGCGATGGACAGCGTCAGTTCCCGGACGGGGTCGGAGGGCTTGTAGTTCTGCGGCTGCGCGTACATGTAGCTGAGGACCACGGACCGGATCTGCGCAACGGGAACGGACTCGGTGGAGATCTGTGCCACGATCTGTTCCCCGGCCTCGTCCAGCTGCTGGTCGTCCACGTGGGTGATGACCAGCATGTCCGAGGTCAAGACCAGGACGGTGATGTGGCGGCGAACTTCCGCCCTGTCGAAGTGGGTTTCCAGGTGCACCAGGTGGGCCACGCAGTCCCGTCCGTCGAGTGCATCGTCAACGACGTCGGACACCAGGCGCGGGTAAAACCCGGCCCTCTGCAGCGCGTCCTCCAGGCTTTGGCCCTGGACTCCATGGTTGTGTGAGCTGTGCTGTCGGACTGCCTGGTTTTCGTTGCCGGGCGTTTCGGGCGCCGAAGCGGAAGGCTGGAAGCTCATGCCCCCATTTTCACAGATCGTCCGGTCACTTGCTAACCGCCTCAGCCCAGCATCGCCCGGCGCGCGCTGTCCGTGCGCTGCGCAGCGTTGCCGATCCGCACGTCGGCGGCAAGGATGGTGGCACCCTCCGGCCCGCACAGGACAGGGTTGAATTCCACCAGCGCTATCTCCGGATGGTTGTCCTTCATCCACGCCAGCCGGCCGGCAAGATCCTCCAGGGCCTGCACGTCGACGGCAGGCAGGCCCTGGTAGCCGAAGAGCTTCCGGGACGCCCTGGGCGCTCGGACGAAGTCGTGGACGTCCGCCGCAGAGAGCGGTGGAACGCGGTGGGCCCAGTCGTCCAGGAGGTTGACCGCGTCCCCGGCGAGGCCAAAGGAAATGACAGGCCCCAGCAGCGGGTCCTCGATGGCCCGGAAAGTGCACGCCTGGCCCACCGGGGCCATGGCCTGGACTTCGAGCGCCGGGTTCCCATAGGCGGCGAGCGCACGCCGCATCTGCAGCACATTCAGGCGCAGCGATTCGGCGTCCTCGATGCCAAGCCGCACGCCGCCGAGGTCCAGCCTGTGCCGGAGGGCGGGCTCAGTGGTCTTGAGCACTACCGGCCAGCCCAACGAGTCGGCCGCCGCAACGGCTTCGTCCGGGGTGGTGAACGGTGCCGAGGGCAGGACGGAAATGCCGTAATGGCGCAACAGTGAGGCCGTGGCCGCCGGGTCCAGTTGCTTGAGCTGCTCGCCGCTAACGTCCGCCAGCAGCCCGTCGAGTTCAGCCGCCGCCTGCCGCGGGTCGCAGCCGCCAGGTTCCACGAAGTGCCCCTGGTCGCGGGCGGCCCATTCCGCGTAGCGGACCACTGAAGCGAGGGCTGCCACAGCCGCACCGGGGTTGGAGAAGCAGGGGACGGTGCAGTCTTCCGTTCCCACGAGGCCCTCCACGGTGATGCTGGGGTCCAGGATTCCGGTAAACGCCGCCACCACCGGCTTCCCCGCTGCTGCAGAGCATTCCGCGAGGACTTCGGCCACGGCGTCGACGGTCAGGCCGCGTGCGGGCAGCAGGGCGGCGACGGCGGCGTGCACGGCATCGGAGGCCAGGGCATCAAGGAGGGCCTTCCGGAGCAGGGGCAGCGCCACGGACTGGCCGGCGTCAAGGTCGAGTCCGGAGACCACCTGCGCTACTCCCAGCCCGTGCGCGGCAGCGCTGTCCGCCACCACGTTGCCCAGGGCCTGGGAGTTGCTGAAGATGGCGACCTCGGGCCCTTCGGGGAGGGGCTGGGCTGATACCACCTGCGCCACGTCCACCAGCTGTTCAACGGTTTCGACGCGGATCACCCCGGACTGGCGCAGCATGGCGTCCAGCGCTCCGGCGGGCGCCTGCGTGGTGCGGACGGCGTGGCCCGGCGGCAGGCGGAGCCCCATGGTGTCCGATTTGGCCACGATGACCGGCTTGGTCCGGGCCAGCCGCCGTGCGATGCGGGAGAACTTGCGCGGGTTGCCGATCGACTCGAGGTACAGGCCCACGGCGGAGGTGTCGGCGTCGTCCTCCCAGTACTGCATCATGTCGTTGCCGGAGACGTCAGCCCGGTTGCCTGCCGAGAGGAGGCTGGACAGTCCCAGCTTCCGGCGGCTGGAGGCGGCGTACAGCGAGACGCCGATGGCCGCGGACTGGCTGAACAGGCCCAGGCTCCCGCGCAGCGGCATCGTGGGGGCCATGGAGGCGTTCAGGGACACCTCAGGGTGGGTGTTGGCGATGCCCAGCGACGCCGGCCCGATCACCCGCATCCCGTTGGCCCTGGCCTGTCGCACCAGGGCGCGCTGGCGCAGCAGGCCGCGTTCGCCGTCGTCCGTGAAGCCCGCGGAGGCGATCACTACGCCCTTGACGCCGGCCGCCGCGCACTCCTCCACGACGCCGGCCACTTCCTCGTAGGGCACCGCGATGATGGCCAGCTGGACGGGCTGGGGAACCTCGGCGAGCTTGGCATAGGACATCATGCCTGCCAGTTCCAGCGCCTCCGGGTTGATGGCATACACCGGGCCATGGAAGCCGCCCTCGATGATGTGCTCGAGCAGCTGGTACCCGATGGTCCCCCACCTGCGGCTGGCCCCGATGACGGCAACGGACGACGGCGCCAGCAACTCCCGGACACTCCTCGCCTCTGCGCGGTGTTCGCGGGATTCCATCACGGCACGGGATTTTTCGGTGGGGTCGACGTTGAACTCGAGGCTGACGACGCCGTCGTCGAAGTGGCGCTTGACGTCGTAGCCGGCGTCGGAGAACACCATCAGCATCTTGCGGTTCTCCGGGAGGACCTCGGCGGTGAACTTCCGGATGCCGTTTTCGTGCGCTGCGGCGGCCAGGTGTTCCAGCAGGATGGAGCCGATACCCCTGCCCTGGTGGGCGTCCGCGATGTTGAACGCGACCTCTGCCTCGGTGGGGTCGCTCAGCCGGTCGTAGCGGCCGATGCCGATGATTTCGCCGCCGATGGTGATGACGAACGCCACCCGGTCCTTGTAGTCAACCTCGGTGAACCGCTTGAGCTCCTTGGCCGACAACCTGGCCTTGAAGGCGAAGAAGCGCATGTAGATTGAATTCTGCGATTGCCCGGTATGGAAGGCCTGGACGGCGTCCGCGTCCGACGGGTGGATGGGCCGCAGATGCGCTGTCCCGCCGTCCCGCAGGACGACATCGGCTTCCCAATGTTCCGGATATTCGCCGTCCCCGGGCTGATCCACCATAGGCTTAGCCTAGCCAAAAACTATCGCAGCACACCCCAAGGCTGCGCAGTAACCGCAGAAGGATTCACCAAACCCCATGGCCCGCCGGCAAAGTTCAAAACCCATCGTGGACGACAACTACACGGAGAACATCGTCGATATCGATGTCACATCCGAAATGCAGGGCTCCTTCCTGGAGTACGCGTACTCGGTGATCTACTCCCGGGCCCTGCCGGATGCGCGGGATGGGCTCAAGCCGGTGCAGCGCCGCATCCTGTACATGATGAGCGACATGGGGTTGCGCCCCGACCGGGGCCACGTCAAGAGCGCCCGCGTGGTGGGCGAGGTCATGGGCAAGCTGCACCCGCACGGCGACGCCGCCATCTACGACGCCATGGTCCGCATGGCGCAGGACTTTTCGCTGCGCCTGCCGTTGATTGACGGGCACGGGAACTTCGGTTCGCTCGACGACGGCCCGGCGGCACCGCGGTACACGGAAGCCAGGCTGGCTCCCGCAGCCCTGACGCTCACCAGCCACCTCGACGAAGACGTTGTGGACTTCGTCCCCAACTACGACAACCAGCTCACCCAGCCGGACGTCCTGCCCGCCGCCTTCCCCAACCTCCTGGTCAACGGTGCTACCGGGATCGCCGTCGGCATGGCCACCAACATGGCCCCGCACAACCTGGTGGAGGTCATTGCCGCCGCCCGGCACCTGATCGCCCACCCGGACGCCACCCTGGAGGACCTCATGCGGTTCGTCCCGGGCCCGGACCTGCCCAGCGGCGGCCGGATCGTGGGCCTGGACGGCATCCGCGACGCCTACGCCACCGGGCGCGGATCCTTCAAGACCCGCGCCAAGGTGGAGATCGAACAGCTCTCGGCACGCCGTACGGGCCTGGTGGTCACCGAACTGCCGTACATGGTGGGCCCGGAAAAGGTCATCGAGAAGATCAAGGACGCCGTCAACGCCAAGAAGCTGACCGGCATCAGCGACATCGTGGATTTGACCGACCGCAAGAACGGCCTGCGCCTGGTCATCGAACTGAAGAACGGCTTCAACCCCAACGCCGTGCTGCAGCAGCTTTACCGGTACACGCCGATGGAGGACTCGTTCGGCATCAACAACGTCACCCTGGTGGACGGGCAGCCGCAGACCCTGGGCCTGGTGGACCTGCTGTCCGTCTACGTCAACCACCGGATCGACGTGGTCCGCCGGCGCACTGTGTTCCGGTTGGGGAAGAAGAAGGACCGCCTGCACCTGGTGGAGGGCCTCCTCATCGCCATCGTGGACATTGACGAGGTCATCCAGATCATCCGGTCCTCCGATGAAGCTGCCGCGGCGCGTGAGCGGCTGATGTCCATCTACGACCTCACCGAGGTCCAGGCCAACTACATCCTTGAACTGCGCCTGCGGCAGCTCACCAAGTACTCCCGGATCGAGCTGGAGAAGGAGCAGGACGAGCTGCGTCGGGAGATCGCCGAACTGCAAGCCATCCTGGACTCCGGGGAACTGCTCCGCACCGTGGTCTCCGACGAACTTGGGGCGATCGCCGAGGAGCACGGCACCCCGCGCCGGACGGTCCTGCTGGAATCCGAGGCCGTGTCCCCCACCGTTGCCGCCGAACTGGCGGGGGCCAACGGCAAGAAGGGCAAGGCGGCCCCGCTGGCACTGGAAATCGCGGACGATCCTTGCTGGGCCATCCTCACGGCTTCGGGTCAGGTGGCGCGCACCAGTAACCAGGAGCCGCTGGCCGAGGCCGGCCCCCGAAGCAAGCATGACGTTTTCACCTCTGTAGTGAAGACGTCGGCCCGCGGAGAGATCGCCGCCGTGACCTCCCTGGGCCGCATGCTCCGGCTGCAGGTCATGGACATGCCCGTGCTGGCCCCCGTGGCCGGGCTGCCGAACCTGGCCGGTGGCGTTCCGGCAAAGGAGTTCCTGACCCTTGTGAAGGGTGAGTCCCTGGTGGCGTTCGTGCGGCTGGATGAAGTCCTGGCCGTCGGCACCGCCCAGGGCGTGGTGAAGCGCGTGCAGCCGGACTACCCGCTGAACCGGGAAGACTGGGAAATCATCACCCTCAAGGACAAGGACGTGGTGGTGGGTGTGGCGCCGGCCGCTGCTGACGACGCCGAGCTGGTCTTCCTCACCCGGGAAGCACAGCTTCTGAAGTTCCCCGCAGCCGTGGTCCGCCCCCAGGGCCGCACAGCGGGCGGCATGGCCGGGATCAAGCTCGCCGCCGGCGACCAGGTAATTTTCTTTGGTGCCGTGCAGCCCCAGGATGACGCCGCCGTCGTGGTGACCATCGCCGGGACCAACGGTGCCCTCCCCGGCACCGCCCCGGGCACGGCCAAAGTCACTGCTTTCTCCGAGTACCCGGCCAAGGGACGTGCCACCGCGGGCGTCCGGTCGCACCGGTTCCTGAAGGGCGAGGACATGCTGCTGCTCGCATGGGCAGGGCACGGCCCGGCGAAGGCGTCGTCCGCCGCCGGCGTGGCACGGTCGCTGCCGCAGGAACACGGCCGGCGTGACGGGTCCGGTGTCCCGCTCTCCCAGGCTGTGGAGGCAGTGGGCCCGGCCATGGCGTGGATGGACGGCGGCGCAGCCGGGGACACCGCGGAGTAGCGCCGCCAGGACGTGGCCGCCTTAGCCGGCCACGTCCCGGCGTCGGAATCCGGCGACGGCGAGCGCCACCAGCACCGCGATGGTGGCTGCCGATACCAGCACGCTGTCCCAGGCCAGGCCGTTGCGGAGCGGGTCGTGGGCGATGTACTGGAAGAACGGCGAGGCCTTCCGGATCCGGTCAAAAACGTCCACCATGGGTGCCAGGGCGTTGACGATATAGGCCAGGACCGCCAGCACGGCAGGGACGCCGCGGCTGAGCCCGGTCCGTCCGGTCGCTGCTGACAACGCCAGGGCAAGCGAGCCGAACACAACGCCCAGGAGCGCCAGGTGCACCATGGCCGCTGCCACCTTGTCCGCCGGCAGGACCAGGTCCACCAGGTTGCCCTCAAGCACCAGGGACAGACCCATGACGGCAGCCAGCAGGAAGGTGCCCGCCACCATGGCGAGGAACTTGTCCACCACCACCCTTCCGCGGCCCACCGGGTTGGCGAGCAGCAGGTCCATGGTGTGCCGGTCCTCTTCCCCACCGATGGCTCCCGCGCCGGAGCTGACGGCATAGATCAGGACCGCGATGGGCCCCATGAAGGACAGCAGTTCCACCTGGATGTACCCGGTGGGGGTGGACAGGTCCGCGCTGGAAGTGGCAAAGAGGGAACGGAAGGCCTCCGGCATCTGGTCGATGAAGCCGCTGATCGAGGGCTGGGACTGCTCCGAGGGCCAGACTGCTGCGTACATGGCAACAATGAGGGCCAGGGAGACAGCCCAGCCGGCCAGCAGCCTGCCCTGGTCCCGGAGCGTCTTCAGCAGGACGTTAGCCAGCATGGTGCGCCACCGTTCCTGCCGCGCGCTCCGCTGGACCGGGCGCGGCGCTGGCGTCCGCACGGTCCATCCCGTAGTAGCTCAGGAACGTCTCCTCCAGCGGGGCCTCGGAACATTCGAAGTCCTCCACTTCCCGGGTGCTGACCCGTTTCAGCAGGGCGTCCAGGGCCGACTGCGGGGCATTGCAGCTCAGTGTCCGGCCGTCCACGAGCACGTCCCTTACCCCCGGGACGCCGGTGAACTCGGCCGCGGACACGTCCTCCGCGAATTTCGCCCGCACCCGGTGCAGGGAGCGGGCGGCCAGGTCCTGCAGCCGCTCCACCGCCACCAGCTTGCCGCCCCGGACCACCCCGATCCGGTCCGCGACGCGCTCCACCTCCCCCAGGACATGGGAGGAGAACAGGGCCGAACCGCCGTCCGCGGTGTGTTCACGCAGGATGGAGTGGAAGACCTGCTGCACCAGCGGGTCGATCCCGCTGGTCGGTTCGTCCAGCACGAGCAGCCTCGGCCTGGACATGACCGCCAGGACGACGGCGAGCTTTTGCCGGTTCCCGCGTGAAAGTGTGCGGGCCGGTTTGTCCAGGTCCAGTTCCAGCCGGTCCGCTACCTCTGCCGCACGCCCGCTGTCGTCCCGGTGCCGCAGATGGGCACAGTAGGCCACGTGCTGGTGGCCGGTCAGGCGGTCGTAGAGGGCGGGCTCGCCCGGCACGTAGCCCACCACCCGGTGGACGTCCCTGGACTCGCGCCAGGCATCCATCCCCAGGACGGACGCCGTGCCGGATGTGGGCCGCAGCATTCCCATGAGCAGCCGGATGGTGGTCGTCTTGCCTGCCCCGTTCGGGCCGAGGTATCCGAACACCTCGCCGGGCCCAATGGTGAGGGTCACGTCGTCGAGCGCTGTATTCCGGCCGAACCGTTTCGTCAGGCCGGCCAACTGCACCAGGCTTTCCGCGTCCTTGCGCGCTTCCGGGCTCATGCGGCCACGCTAGCCCGCAGGCTGCCGGCGGCCCAGAGTCTTTTGGCCCGCACAGCTTAGACTGCTCCCATGCCTATCGTGCCTGATGAAAAGGACTGGACCTGGGTCCTGTCCCGGCCCTGCCCGGAATGCAACTTCCATGCCTCCACGGCCACTCCCGCCACGGTTCCGGGAAGCATCGAAAGCATGATTCCCCGGTGGCTGGCCGTCCTCCGCCGGCCGGACGCGGCGGAGCGCCCCGACGGGCAGACGTGGTCCGCGGTGGAGTACGCCTGCCACGTGCGGGACGTCTTCGCACTGTTCAACCAGCGGCTGAACCTGATGCTCGCCGAGGACGGCGCCCGCTTCGCTGACTGGGACCAGGACCGGACAGCCATCGAGAAGGAGTACGCCAACGCCGACCCCTCTGACGTGGGTCCGGAACTGGCGGCGGAGGGACACGAGGCCGCAGAGGCCTTCGCCGGTGTCCCGGAAGAGGACTGGGGACGCAGGGGCCTGCGCAGCAACGGCTCCGAGTTCACCATCCTGACGCTCTCGCAGTACTTCCTGCATGACGTGGTCCACCACTTGCACGACGTCGACGGCTGACGCCCGCGCAGCCGGCCCCGGCGCTGGGGCGGCGAAGAGCGTCCGGCAACGGTTAGCGCGAAGGTGCCAGGGACTCCCAGGACTGTCCGGCCGGGGCCGGAAGTTCCAGCCGGGCATCAGCTGCGTGGATGTCGGCGGGGTTGTGCGTCACCAGCACCACGGTCCGGTCCCGCAGCCCGCTGCGAAGGTCCGCCAGCATCACGGCCGCAGAGTCCGCGTCCAGGTGCGCGGTGGGCTCATCGAGCAGGATCACTTCCGCCCCGGTCAGCAGGGTCCGCGCCACCGCCAGTCGTTGCCGCTCGCCGCCGCTGAGGAAGGCGCCGCCGGGGCCGATGCGGGTTTCCAGCCCGGCCGGCAGCCTGCCCACCAGCGCGGACAGGCCGACGGCGGCCAGGACTGCCTCCAGCTCGCGGTCCGCCACCGGCGCCGCGCCGTCCAGGGACGGCCGCCCCAGCAGCAGGTTTCCCCTGATGGTGGAATCGAACAGGTGGGCCTCCTGGGGGCACCACGCTGCCTGGCCAGTCACCAGGACCTGTCCGGATGCCGGCGGCAGGAAGCCCAGCAGCACCGAAAGCAGGGTGGATTTGCCGGAGCCGGACGGTCCGGTGACCGTCAGCCAGCGACCCGGAACGGCCACAGCATCGATGCCGGAGAAGACCGGAGGCCCGTCCGGCCATTCGGCGGCCAGGTCCACGAGCTCAACGCCCGGCGCAGCCCCCGGCCGGTTGGAAACCGGCCGCAGGCCGTCGCCTGGTTCGGTGCCGGCCGCCAAGGCGCCCGACTCCCCCACCCGGCGCATGACGGACCGCAGCGCGGGGTACTGGCGCACCGCCGTCGTCATCGCCGCGTACGGTTCCACCAGGGCCAGCAGCAGGAGGACCACCACGGCGGCGGTCGCGGGTTCCACCTGGGCGGCGAGGACTGCGGGGCCCGCCAGCCACGCAGCAGCCAGGGCGGCCGTCCCGCAGGCCGCGGTGGCAACGGCATGGCCCAGCCCGTCCGCCCAGGCGGAGCGCCGGGAAGCACGGGTGGCGTCCCGGTCCTCAGCCAGAAGTGCGTCGAGCACGCGCGGTGCCACACCGTTGGCGTGCAGTTCGGCCCGGGCATCGAGGGCAGCGGTGACGCGGCGCAGCACGCCCGAGCGCAGGGACTGCTCGGCGGCAGCGGACCTGCGGTCGCCCCACAAGGCCGCGGCGGGCGCCAGAAGCAGGCCGCTGATGGCCGCACCGGCCACGGCGGGAAGGGCATCCGGGACCAGGACGCCGGTGGCGGCCACGGCCAGAACGGACACCGCCACCGCCGTGACGGGCGGCAGGACCACCCTGGGCAGGAGGTCCCGGATGGTATCGACGTCGCCGATCACGGTGCCCAGGACGTTGCCGCCCTGCAGCAGCCGGCGCAGCGACAGCGCCCGGCGGCTCAGCGACTCCCAGAGCCGGCCGCGGAGCCGGGTGAGTGCGGCGAACACGGCATCGTGCAGCAGCAGCCGCTCCCAATAGCGGAAGACTGCCCTGCCGATGCCGAAGAAGCGGACGCCGACGATGGCGGTCAGCAGGTACAGGATGGGGGGTTGTTCGCTGGCCCGGATGATGAGCCAGCCGGACAGGCCGGACAGCGCGACGGCGAAGAGGGCCGCCAGGGTCCCGACGAAGGCCGCGGCCGCGAACTTCCCTCGCACCGGCGCCAGGAGGGCTGCCAGCAGGCGCACGGCGCCGGCGGCAGCCTGTTCGGGGGCGCTTGTGGGCCGGTTCCGGGTGACGCGGCCATGCATCGCAGCGAAGGCCGTGGCCCCTTGCACTGCGGCGCGGGCTTCGTCCGGGCCGGCTGCGGGGGTGGCCGGCAGCAACACGGCATCGGCGTCGTCCTGCCGGGCCGCTGCGTGGGTCCGGGCCGCGGGCGCCACCGGCACCAGCAGGTCCGCCAGCTGCCGTGTGCGCCGGTTGTGGGCCACCAGGATCACCGTGACCTGTCCGCGGAGCCGGCGGATGGCGTCCTCCACGATCACGGCCGAGGCGCCATCCAGGTGTGCGGTGGGTTCATCGAGCAGCAGGAGGGTGGCACCGGCCTCGATCCTGGCCAGGCCGCGGGCCAGTGCGACGCGGCGCAGCTCCCCCGGGCTCAGTTCCGCCTGGTGCTTGGGAGCCAGGTGCCCGGCACCGGCACGTGCCAGGCAGCGGCGGGCAGCTTCTTCGGCGGCGAACCGGTCCGGGCCGTGGCCGGAGTCAGGCGAAAGGTACAGCAGTACCTCCTCCAGGACGGTTCCGGCCACCATGACGGGGTGCTGCGGCACCCATGCCACGGAGCGGCGGTCAAGCCCGCTGATGGAGCCGGTGACGCTGGTCCCGCCACCGTGGCCGATAATGCCGGCGAGGACACCCAGGACGGTGCTCTTGCCGGCTCCGCTGGGGCCGTCCAGTGCCGTGATCCTGTCCTGCGGCGCGGTGAACGTTATGGGCCCGACGGCGGTTGAGGACCGCCCGGCGTACGTCACGGTGAGTCCGGTGACCTCCAGCGGGGCGCCCGGCCTGCCGGCCTTGGCGGCCGGAAGCGGTGCCGGCTCAGGGGCACCGGTCAGGGCCGCGGTTTCCGCGAGCGCTGCCCTGCCGTCGTCGCTGGCGTGGTGGGCGGTGCCGAGTTCCCGCAGCGGAAGGTAGCAGTCCGGTGCCAGGATCAGGGCCAGCAGGCCGGCCTCCAGCGGCATGCCGCCATGGACCAGCCGGACACCGATGAAGACGGCCACTACTGCCACCGAGATGGTTGCGATCAGCTCCAGCGCCAGGGCGGACAGGAAGGCGGTGCGCAGGGTGCCCATGGTGCGGGAGCGGTATTCCTCCGAGATCTCCTCCAGGGCCTTCCGCTGCGCGGTGGCACGGCCCAGCCCCACCAGGACCGGCAGGCCCTTGGCGAGTTCCAGCATGTGCGCCGAGAGCCGCGCCAGGGTGGCCTGGGCTTCCCGCACGCTGTCCTCGGTGTAGCGGCCTATCAGCACCATGAACACCGGGATCAGCGGCACTGTCAGCACGATGACCAGCGCGCTGACCCAGTCCGCGAAGAGGATCCTGGCCCCCAGCAGCAGTGGCACGGCGGCGCAGTTGACCAGCGCGGGAAGGAACTGGGTATAGTAGTTGTCCAAAGCGTCCAGGCCGCGGGTCGCAAGGACCGCCAGGCCGCCGTCGCCGGGACCGGATCCACGCACGCCCGTGCGCAGGGCCCGCTCCAGCAGTTCCGCGCGCAGTTCCTCCTTCACGCCCAGTGCGGCG
The DNA here is from genome assembly GCF_042884655.1 of Pseudarthrobacter sp. NPDC058119. Taxonomy (NCBI): domain Bacteria; kingdom Bacillati; phylum Actinomycetota; class Actinomycetes; order Micrococcales; family Micrococcaceae; genus Pseudarthrobacter; species Pseudarthrobacter sp. NPDC058119. The sequence continues at coordinate 19,235 of NZ_JBHVTN010000010.1, read as the reverse complement.
CGCCGGGCCGCGACGGCCTGGCCCCACACGGTCAGGGACCGGAGGACGACGCCGGCAAGTCCGGCGGTCAGTTGGCTCCCCCAGGCCGGGTTCCCGGCGACGAGTCCGGCCAGGACTGAGGCCAGCGCCTGGCCGATCAAGACCAGGGACAGGGCCTTGAGCGCCGCAAGGAGTCCCAGCCAGTAGATCGCCGAGCGGGTGGACGGACCGGTGGGAAATGTTGGCCGCACGTCAGCCCTTGGTGGTGAAGGCCCTGGCAGCGATTGCCGGGAGGAAGCTGTGGGCTTCCGGGATGTGCGCGGCGCTCACCCGGCGGCGGAACACCCAGTAGGTCCATGCCTGGTACGCAATCACCAGGGGAAGGCCGAATGCCGCCACGATGCTCATCAGCCCCAGGGTGTAGTCCGAGGAGGATGCGTTGGAGATGGTGAGGTCGAAGGCGCTGTCCAGCGTGGAGGGCAGCACGACAGGGAAGACCGCGCCAAAGATGGAGGCCGTGCCGAGCACCAGGAAGCCGCCGAGGGCCAGGAAGGCCCTGCCTTCAGCACCCTTCCGGGCGAGCAGCCAGGCCGTAATGGCAGCGCCAACGGCCAGGACGACGGCAGCCCAGGTCCAGGGCTTCCCGTCCATGAACTGGATGGCCAGCGCCCACGCGGCGATGGGAAGCAGCAGGACCGGCAGGAGCCGCACGAACCACTGGCGGGCACGGTGCCGGACGTCACCGTCCGTCTTCAGGGCCAGGAAGGCCAGCGCGTGCAGGAGCGAGAAGCCCACCACTGCTGCGCCGCCAAGGAGGGCGTACCCGCTGAACCAGGCCATGGGGCCGCCTTCGCGGTCACCGTTGGCGTTCAGCGGCAGCCCTGTGGTGGTCAGGGCAAGCGCAGCGCCGACGCCGAAGGCCGCGAAGAAGGATCCCAGCGCGATGGCCCAGTCCCAGCGGTTCCGCCAACTGTCAGTGTCCACCTTGCCGCGGTATTCGAACGCCACCGCGCGGAAGATCAGGGCCAGCAGCACCACCAGGAGCGGAAGGTAGAGCGCGGAGAACAAGGATGCATACCAAAGCGGGAAGGCCGCGAAGGTGGCGCCGCCTGCAGTCAGCAGCCACACCTCATTGCCGTCCCAGACGGGTCCGATGGTGTTCAGGAGCACGCGGCGTTCGGTGTTGTTGCGGGCGAAGAGCTTCATCAGCATCCCTACGCCCAGGTCGAAGCCTTCGAGGAAGAGGTAGCCGGTCCACAGCACCGCAATGGCGATGAACCAGATGGTGGGCAGCAGTTCCATTGTGTGTTTCCTCTGCTAGTAGGCGAAGGCCAGGACGTCGTCGGCGGGTTTCGGGCCGCCGTCGGGACCCGGGGTTTCATCCTCGTTCTCATCCGCCGGGGCGCGGCCGAGTTCCGGCATCGCGGAGACCACGCCGCCGCGGATGTACTTGACCAGCAGTTTCACTTCCACCACCAGCAGGACGGCGTAGACGGCGGTCAAGGCCACGAGCGAAGCGATCAGTTCCCCGGCGGAGACACCCGGCGATACGGCGGCGGCGGTGAACATGAACACCTGGTCGATGCCGCTCGGGTCCGGGTTGGGTGCCACGACGAACGGCTGGCGGCCCATCTCGGTGAAGATCCAGCCGGCGGCGTTGGCACCGAAGGGTGCAAGGATGCCAAACACTGCCAGGCGCATCAGCCAACGGGATTCCGGCACCGTCCCCTTGCGGGTGATCCAGAGTGCCACCAGCGCAGCCAGCGCCGCGAGGCCGCCAAAGCCGATCATCATCCGGAAGCCCCAGTAGGTGACTTCCATGACGGGCACGTACTGGATCTCCTGGCCGGCGCGGTCCCCGTAGATCGGGTTGTCCGGGAGGGTGGTTCCGTACTTTTCCTTGTATTCGGGCAGCAGGCTGTTGACGCCCTTCACCTCGGTGGTGAAGTCACCCTTGGCCAGGAAGGAGAGTATGCCGGGGACCTCGATCACTGCCACGACGTCGTCGCAGTTCTTCGAGCCCACGTTGCCGACGCTCAGGACGGAGAAGCCGGTGCCGTCGTGGCACGCGGCCTCGGCGGCGGCCATCTTCATGGGCTGCTGCTGGAACATGAGCTTGCCCTGGAGGTCACCGGTGACGGCGGTGCCGGCAAAGGAGATCATGGCCACCACGGCGCCGATGCGCAGGGACCGGATCCACACCTTGTAGTCGGCCCGGTCACGGCCGGAGATCCTGGCGTCTTCGCCGGGGATGGCGCGGCCGTCGGCACCCACCGTATCGACGCCGTCGTGCCGCCTCCGCCACAGGTGGTACCAGGCGATGCCCAGCAGGAAGCCGCCCGCCACGGCGAGGGCGCCGAACAAGGTGTGCGGTACGGCAACCAGGGCGGTGTTGTTGGTGAATACAGCCCAGGCGTCTGTCATAACGGGACGGCCGTTGATCATTTCCACGCCCACCGGGTGCTGCATCCAGCTGTTGGCCACGATGATGAAGTAGGCGGACAGCGCCGATCCGATGACGGCCACCCAGAGGCAGGCAAGGTGGATGGCGGGCTTGAGCTGCTTCCAGCCGAAGATCCACAGGCCCAGGAAGGTGGACTCGACGAAGAATGCCAGGAGGGCCTCGAGGGCCAGCGGGGCGCCGAAGACGTCACCGACGAAGCGGCTGTACTCGCTCCAGGCCATGCCGAACTGGAACTCCTGGACGATGCCGGTGGCAACGCCCATGATGAAGTTGATGAGGAAGAGCTTTCCCCAGAATTTGGTCATGCGCAGGTACTCCGGCTTGCCGGTGCGGTACCAGGCAGTCTGGATCACGGCGACCACCAGGCCCAGGCCGATGGTCAGCGGCACCATCATGAAGTGGTAGACCGTGGTGATGCCGAATTGCCAGCGTGCGATTTCCAAGGCGTCCATGGCAGTCCCTACTGTTAGCCAATGCAGTTTTCTACACTTCGTAGAACTGTAACTTCTACAAAGTGTAGAACATGGTCGGCGGCGGACGAAAACCAATCCCCCTCCCCTAGGATCGCCCACCGGGGCGCGGCGCGCCAGATGTTCTACCCGATGTAGAAGGTTTGGCGTTTTCGGGGTAAATTTAGTGGTGTAGTTGAACAACCGCGTGACGTCACCGGGCGCCCACAGCGCACGGTGCGGGGAAATAAAGGAAAAGTGACATGGCTAGTCTTGGTGAACTGGAACGGGCAGTGATGGACCTGCTCTGGGCGGGCCAGGAAGCGGCTACGGCCAATACCCTGAGGGATCAGTTGGCGCGCACGTCGGCGGCGCAGGGCGGCCCCGGCCATGAAGGCAAGGAACTGGCCGTCACCACGGTGCTGACCGTCCTTTCCCGCCTGGAGAAGAAGGGGCTGGTCGAGCGCGAACGCGGAACCCGCCCGCACCGGTACCAGGCAGTGTCCAGCCGTGCAGACCACACCGCCGAACTCATGCATGAGGTCCTTGGCTCCGCCCCGGACCGCGAGGCCGTGCTGGCCCGCTTCATCGGGTCTGTTTCCGAAGGTGAAGCCGAGACGCTGCGCAAACTGCTGGGCCACGTCTAGCACACCATGTTCTGGGCCTCATACCTGCTGGCGGTCCTTGCGATAATCCTGGCGTGGCCGGTGCCAATCCTCCTGTCACGGGCACAGTGGCCGGCCAGGTCGCCCTTCACGGCCATGCTGCTGTGGCAGGCGATCGCACTCGCAGGTGGCCTCTCCATGATCGGCGCCATGCTGGTCTACGGCCTGGAACCTGTCGGAGACAACCTCATCGCGGGGCTGCGCGCCCTTGCCGGCATGGTGCTCTTCAATGCTCCCACCACGGCGCTGGGGTTCTGGCATATCTTCGCCCTGTCCGCGGCCGCCCTGCTCACGGCACACCTCGTATTCACCCTGCTGCTGACGTACTACAAGATCCAGCGGCAGCGGCGCCGGCACCGCGAACTCCTCGCCATCCTGGCCTCGCCCTCCGGCCAGGACGCCGGAACGCTCGTCATCAGCCACGATTCCCCTGTTGCCTACTGCCTTCCGGGTGGCGCCCGCTCAGTCACCGTCCTGTCGGATGGCCTGATGGCTGCCCTTGAACCGGCCGAGCTTCGTGCCGTCCTCATCCATGAGAACGCCCACCTGAGCCAGCGGCACCACCTGCTCCTCTGGGCCTTCGCGGCCTGGCGGCAGGCCCTTCCCTGGCTGCCCACCACACGGCTTGCGCAGGAGTCGGTCAATTCGCTGATCGAGATGCTGGCCGACGACGTCGCCCTTCGGACAGAAAGCAAGGCGACGCTCATCAAGGCCATCGCCATTGTGGCCAGCGGCTCTGCGGGCAACGCCGGCGGCGGCGACATCCGGCCGTCGTCGCCGACGCTTGCCCTCTCGGGCCTCGAGGCGGCGTCCGGCGGTCCTGGCTCGGACGCCGTCCGGACGGCCGCCTCCCGGGTCAGCCGGCTCCTGACGCCGCAGCCCCAGCTCCCTGCCGCTGTCCGCAGCGCCGTCCTGGCCGGCTGCATCCTCCTGCTGGCGCTGCCCACCGCCCTGCTGGTGGTTCCGGGACTGCTCGGCTGACGCACCGCCGTCGGGCTCGCTCCCCGTGGTCAGGCGTGCCGGCTGCCGTCAGGCGTCGATGCGCTCCCGGTCCAGGCTGGAGGCGCCGGCGATGATGAAGTCCTTGCGCGGTGATACGTCCGAGCCCATCAGCAGGTCGAAAATCTCCTCAGCCTGCTGCGCGTTCTCGATCCCCACCTTGCGCAGGGTGCGGTGCCGCGGGTCCATGGTGGTCTCGGCCAGCTGTTCGGCGTCCATCTCCCCCAAGCCCTTGTACCGCTGGATCGGTTCCTTGTACCGCTTGCCCTCCTTCGCCAGGCGGGCCAGCAGCACGTGGAGCTCGGCCTCGGAGTAGGTGTAGATCATCTCATTGGCCTTCTGGCCGGCGTTGATGACCTCCACCCGGTGCAGCGGCGGCACCGCGGCGAACACCCTGCCTTCAAGGATCATGGGCCGCATGTAGCGGAAGAACAAGGTCAGGAGCAGCGTCCGGATGTGGGCACCGTCCACGTCGGCGTCGGTCATCAGGATCACCTTGCCGTAGCGGGCGGCGCTGATATCGAAACTGCGGCCCGAACCTGCCCCGACCACCTGGATCAGGGCGGCGCACTCGGCGTTGGAGAGCATGTCCCCCACCGAGGCCTTCTGGACGTTCAGGATCTTGCCGCGGATGGGCAGCAGGGCCTGGAAGTCCGAGGACCGGGCCAGCTTGGCGGTGCCCAGCGCGGAGTCACCCTCCACGATGAACAGTTCGGAACGCTCGACGTCGTCCGTCCGGCAGTCGGCAAGCTTGGTGGGCATGGAGGAGGTTTCCAGCGCGTTCTTGCGACGCTGGGTTTCCTTGTGCACGCGGGCCGAGATGCGGGATTTCATCTCGTTGACGATTTTCTCCAGCAGCAGCGCCGACTGGGCTTTGTCGTTCCGGTTGCTGGAGGACAGCTTGGCGGAGATTTCGCGCTCCACCACCTTGGCCACGATGGCGCGGACGGCGCTGGTGCCCAGGATTTCCTTGGTCTGGCCCTCGAACTGGGGTTCGGCGAGCCGGACGGTCAGCACGGCGGTCAGGCCGGCGAAGATGTCGTCCTTTTCAATCTTGTCGTTGCCGGCCTTGAGCTTGCGGGCGTTGGCCTCCACGGCTTTCCGGAAGGTCTTGATCAGGGCCTGTTCGAACCCGGACTGGTGGGTGCCGCCCTTCGGGGTGGCGATGATGTTCACGAAGCTGCGCACGGCGCTGTCGTAGCCAATCCCCCAGCGGAGCGCCACGTCCACCTCGCAGTCCCGCTCAACCTCGGCCAGCTGGCTGTGTCCGCGCTCATCGAGGACCGGGACGGTCTCCTTGAACTTTCCGGAGCCGTGAAGCCGCCAGACGTCCGTGACGGCCGGATCGGCAGCCAGGAACTCGACGAACTCGGAAATGCCGCCGTCGTGGTGGAATACCTCTTCGAAGGGCCCGGCTTCACCCGGGGTCCCGGGGACCCTGCGCTCGTCCCGGACGGTCAGCTTCAGGCCGGGCACCAGGAATGAGGTCTGGCGTGCGCGGGCCACCAGGTCCTCGTAGGAGAACTTGGCGTCGGGGGTGAAGATCTGCCGGTCCGCCCAGTAGCGGATGCGGGTTCCGGTGACGCCGCGCTTGGCCTTGCCCACCACGTCCAGTACGGAGTCGTTGACGAACGGCGTGAACGGAGCTGCCGGGTCCAGGCGGGACCCGGCGTCCTTGAAGCGGCCGGGCTCACCGCGGCGGAAGGACATCCTGTACGTCTTGCCGCCCCGGTCCACCTCGACGTCCAGCCGCGAGGACAGGGCGTTGACCACTGATGCGCCCACACCGTGCAGGCCGCCGGAGGCCGTGTAGGACCCGCCGCCGAACTTGCCACCGGCGTGCAGCTTGGTGAACACCACTTCGACGCCGGTCAGCCCCGTCTTGGGCTCCTTGTCGATGGGGATGCCGCGGCCGTCGTCGTGGATTTCCACGGAGTTGTCCGCGTGCAGGATGATGCGGATGTCGTGGCCGAATCCGGCCAGGGCCTCGTCCACGGAGTTGTCGATGATTTCCCAGAGGCAGTGCATGAGGCCGCGCGAGTCGGTGGAGCCGATGTACATGCCCGGGCGTTTGCGGACGGCTTCGAGGCCCTCCAGGACGGAAAGGTGCCGCGCGGTGTACTCAGAGCTGGGTGCCACTGGTGATGAACTCCTTCAGGGACGTCGAGGCGGCGCTGGGACCGCATCTTCTAGGGTAGACCGCCGCGGCGGACAGACCCGTCTGCCACACCCGCGGCGCGGTGTGCGGCACGCCACGGGCTGTGGTGACGGGCGGAACTTGGCAGTTCTTGACCGAACCTTGCGGATACGCGCACAGCGAACTTGCCCCATCCTTGCGATGGATTGGATACGAATGCTGGTTATATAGATGTACTGATCTACTAAGGAGGCCGATATGACAACAGCAGTGGCAGACCGCACGCTCAACGCACTGGACCGGTGCGACCGTTGCGGAGCCCAGGCGTATGTCCGGGTTGTACTCGAGTCCTCCGGCGGTGAGCTGTTGTTCTGCGGCCACCACGCCCGTGCAGTCGAAGCGACGCTCAAGCCGTTGAGCTCCGACTGGCACGACGAGACGGGAAAGCTTCACGAGAAAGCTGCCGTGGAAATCGACTAGATGAGGCATCGGTAACAACGACCCTGCGGGACCCTTCCATACGGAAGGGTCCCGCAGGCGTTTAAGGACGGTTGAGCCAGGCTGGGCCGCGACCGGACGGGACATTGCGCGGGCAAACCCGAAGACACCAGGGCGCGAAACGGCAGGGGCCGTCCGGGACCCACTTTGCGGTGGGTTCCGGACGGCCCCTGCCCGGCCAATGCCGGGGACTTAGTCCAGGTAGTCCCGCAGGACCTGCGACCTGGAAGGGTGCCGCAGCTTGGACATGGTCTTCGATTCGATCTGGCGGATGCGCTCGCGGGTCACGCCGTAGACCTTTCCGATTTCGTCTAAAGTCTTCGGCTGTCCGTCGGTCAGGCCGAAGCGCATGGCAACCACGCCGGCCTCGCGCTCGGAGAGGGTGTCCAGCACCGAGTGCAGCTGCTCCTGCAGGAGGGTGAAGCTCACGGCGTCGGCGGGGACAACGGCCTCGGAGTCCTCGATCAGGTCGCCGAACTCGGAGTCGCCGTCCTCGCCCAGCGGGGTGTGCAGCGAAATCGGTTCACGGCCGTACTTCTGGACTTCGACAACCTTTTCAGGGGTCATGTCAAGTTCCAGTGCCAGTTCTTCGGGCGTGGGTTCGCGGCCCAGGTCCTGCAGCATCTGGCGCTGGACGCGCGCCAGCTTGTTGATGACCTCAACCATGTGCACCGGAATACGGATAGTGCGGGCCTGGTCGGCCATGGCGCGGGTGATGGCCTGGCGGATCCACCAGGTGGCGTAGGTGGAGAACTTGAAGCCCTTGGTGTAGTCGAACTTCTCGACGGCGCGGATCAGGCCCAGGTTGCCTTCCTGGATCAGGTCCAGGAACAGCATGCCGCGGCCGGTGTAGCGCTTGGCGAGCGAGACCACCAGGCGGAGGTTGGCCTCCAGCAGGTGGTTCTTGGCGCGCTTTCCGTCGTGGATGATGAACTCGAGTTCGCGCTTGTACTTCGGATCCATGGATCCGTCGTCCGCTGCGATCTTCTCCTCGGCGAACAGCCCGGCTTCGATCCGCAGGGCAAGGTCCACTTCCTGCTCCGCGTTGAGCAGTGCCACCTTGCCGATCTGCTTCAGGTAGTCCTTGACGGGGTCCGCCGTGGCACCGGCGGACATGACCTGCTGGACCGGGGCGTCGTCGTCGTCCGCGTCGGAGTAGACAAAGCCCTTGCCGCTGCCCACTGCACCCTTGACGGGATCGGCCTCGGTATCGGCATCCTCTACTGCGTCCGGGCCTTCGAGGACGTCGAGGTCTTCCTCAGCGTCCTCAATCTCATCCGCGTCACCGGCAGACTTTCCCGCGGCCGCTGCTGCAGCCTTGGCGCCGGGCTTGGGCCCACGCTTCTTGGGCTCGCGCTTGCCGTCCGCTGCAGCCTCGCCTGCCGAAGCCTTGTTGGCAGCACGTGTGGCTGCCCGCTTGGCATTGGTCGCGGCCTGCTTCTCCTCAGGGGACAAGACATCCTGGGCGGCGGAATCCTTCTTCGTGGAAGACGGGGTCACAGAAAACCTTTCTAGCGGTGGTCTGTGGAATCACCATACGGGCAACACCACTATGACCCTGTCAAGTCCGTGATGAAAACCAAGCGCCACCACGGCCGGCAGAGTCTCTTAAGACAACTCCCGGAGCGGCTGTAATGTTCCCTTGCGGGGACGCTTACAAGCACTCGATACACGGACCCAACCGGGTCTCGGCATCCATTGTCTCATGATTTGCCCGGATCCGGCCCCTCCCGCCGCCATCCGTTACTGCCGGCCCGGCACAGTGCCGCTGGGACGGGCGGTTGTGCCCCTCCATCCGCGGATGTGCCGGCACCGGCGGGAACCCGGCTCCCCGCTCACTCCCCGGCCGGGACCTCCCGGAACTTCTGCCACGCCGCATCCTTCCGCGCAGCCCAGCCGCAAAGGGTTCCGCTGCCCACGAGGTCCAGTAACAGTTCCGCCAGCCGGTAGCCCGGCTCGAGTTCCAGGGCCTTCCCCAAATAGGCGGCCGAGTAGGTCCCGCGGCCCCGGCACCACGAGATCCAGCCCCGAAGCGTCAGTGCTGCTGCCGCCGCCGGTCCACCCAAGGCAGCCAACTGCCCAAGGACACGGTCAAGTGCTTCCAGGGCCTCCCAATCGGGAACCTCGGGTGCCATGCCCATGAGGACCTCGCCGTAGCCTGCGGGAACGGATCCGGCGCCCGTCGCGGTCCCCCGCCCGGTACGCGGCACCCGTGGACGAACCACCGGACCCGCCGCAGCGGCCCCTGCCCTGTCGGTCCCTGGGTTCCGGTGCTCGGTTGCCGCCGGCGGCAACAGCGGCAGCGGCACTACGGAAGCGTCCATTCCGTCGCCGGCTGATTCCTCGAAGATAACAAACTGGCTGGCTCCGGCCGCCGCGGAGTTCCTGCCGGCGGCTGCCATGACCAGCACGGCATCGCGCCAGGTGGGGCAGAGCAGGGTGGCCCTGAGGAAGGCGTCCCGTTCAACGTCCGGGATCCACGGCCCGGACCCGGAGCGCGCCAGCAGCAGCTCCCAGAAGTCGAGTACGGCGTTGAACTGCTGCCTGCTCCTGGAACGCCTGCCAAGCTCTTCTTCCCAGCCGGCCTGCGCCTCATGGACAGCTGCCAGGTGCATGGCGGGGACGGCAACTGCCGGGCCGCCGCCTGCTGCCGGAGCCGGGCCAACACTGCTGCCCCGGTACACCATTTCGGTGTTCAGCGTGCTGTCCCGGATCTGCTGCACCGGGCGCCCCGGAAGGGGGCAGCACGAGGGATCGGAGCAAAGGGCATCGCGCCAGTAGTTCTCCCCCACGAACCAGGCATCCCGGACGGGCATGCCTGCCCCCGCCAGGACTGACTGCACCACCAGGACCAGGTGCTGGTATGCGGACGGGGGCGCCATCGTCGCATCGCTGGTGAAGACCGCCAGCAGCGAGCCGTCGGCTTCCTGGTCGGCTTCCAGGTAACTCCGGACGGCACGGGCAAAACCGGCGGGGTCTGCCTGGCTGGCCGGCCCCGGGAGGTCGAGCCGCAGCGTGGCGCCCAGCCGGGTGCCGTGCAGCGTGATGGCCACCAGGCTGGAGGCAGGCCAGTACCCAAGGGAGTGTGGAATGAAACCGAGAATATCTTCCGGTCCGCGGACTGTTAACCGTTCTGGAGCTGTCATGGCTCCAGTGTTTGCCTGGACCTGGCACCGTGTAAGGGAGTTCCGGGCGTAAGTGGACAAGTCCGGCCTGAAGTGGACCCAGGCTGGTCAATCCCGCAGCAAAGGCGGCCTGTGCAGGAGAAGTCAGTCGCCGCCGGGTGTTGTCTGGCGGCGGCGCGCCAGGCTCTCGCGGCGCTGCCGGGCGAGGGCGCTGCGCAGCGGCGGCACCACGATCCCCTGCGCCGCCATCTGCCGGCGCACCTTCCGCCGTGAGGCGAGGATGGCGGCGGCGCCGAAGGCCAGGACCAGGAATTGGACGCTCAGCGCCAGCCGGAAGGGGTCCAGCCCGTACAACACCCCTTGGGAAAACCCGGAGGCGTAAAGGACGTCGAGTACCAGGCCGATGAGGAAGATCGACACGAGGGCCGCGATGAAGCCGCCAACGTTGACGATTCCGGTGGCGGTGCCGATCCGGTGCGCGGGATTAAAGGTCCGGGCGAAGTCGAAGCCGATCATGGAGCCCGGGCCGCCGATGGCGAGCACCACCACCAGGCCGGCCAGCAGCCAGAGCGGAGCACGGCCGGGCAGCAGCAGCACGGCCGCCCACGCGGCGGCGGTTCCCCCGGCTATCAGCAGCACCATGGTGGAACGCCGCAGCGGGTGGCGTGAGACGAAGCGCCCAATGAAGGGGCCCACGGCCATCGCGGCAGCGACGTAGAGCGCCATCAGGGCGGCAACGGTTCCGGCATCGAGGCCCTGCCCGGAGATGAGGAACGGATAGCCCCAGGTCATGGCAAAGACGGTGCCGGAAAACTGGATGGTGAAGTGGCTCCACATGCCCAGCCGGGTGCCGGGCTGGCGCCAGGCGCGGGCAAGCGACGCCCCGGTGGCCCTGAGCCCCTGCCGGGCGTGCGGCCGTTCGCTGCCTGGCGGCGCGTCCTGCAGCATCAGGATGACAAGGACGACGGCGAGGGCGGACATTCCTGCCAGCATCAGGAAGGCCGGGGTCCATCCGGACAGGTGCAGCACCAGCGCGAAAGGCAGGACGCTGAACAGCTGCCCCAGCTGCCCGGACATTCCTGTCAGCTGTGTGACCAGGGGTACGCGGGCGGGAGCGAACCACAGCGGAATGAGCCGGATGACGGAGATAAAGGTCATGGCGTCGCCGGCGCCCACGAGCACGCGGCCCAGGACTCCCCCGGGGATGCTTTCGGCAAAGGCGAGCTGCAGCTGCCCCAGCCCCATCAGGACCGCACCGCCGGCGATCATGGCCCGCGATCCGAACCTGTCCACCAGCAGGCCCACGGGGATCTGGAGGCCCGCATAGACCAGCAACTGCAGGACGGTAAAGAACGAGATGGCAGAGGCGGTGGCGTGGAACCGCTCGGTCGCCTCAAGGCCCACCACGCCAAACGAGGTCCGCTGCGCCACGGCCACCAGGTACCCGAAAATTCCAATGGTCCAGATAAGCCAGGCGCGGGGTGCAGTCACCCCTTCATTATGCCCGGCCCGCGCGCGCACCCCGGAAGCTGTGACGCCGCGCTACTGCCCGGGGTTCTCCCTGGCCAGGTAGGCCTCCACGGCCGCACCGAGGTCGTCGGCGTCGGGAAGCTCGTCGTTCTCGTTGGCCAGCAACGACCTCCGCACCATGCCGTCCGCTTTCTCGTCGTAGCGGGTTTCGAGGCGGGACACCACCTGCTGAACCTCCTCGGAGGCCTCAATCTGCTCGGCGATTTGGCGGCTGACCTCGCGGCCCGATTCCCGGAGCCGGTCGGTGGGCAGCATCAGGGACGTCGCAGCGCCCAGGTATTCCAGGCCGGCGACGGCGGCGGTGGGGTATTCGGCCTCAGCCAGGTAGTGCGGGACATGGATGACGTAGCCGGCTACGTTGCGTCCGGCCTCCACGAGGCGCAGCTCCAGGATGTGGCCGACGGCGGCGGGAACTTCGACGGTGGGCTTCCAGACCGAGATGCCTTCAATCAGTTCCGGCCGGTTTCCGTGCACGGTCACGCCTACGGGGCGGGTGTGCGGCACGGGCATGGGAATGGAATGGATCCAGGTGACCAGGTTGACGTCCAGCTTCTCCACGATGTTCACCACGGCGCGGGCGAACCGTTCCCACTGCAGGTCCGGTTCGAAGCCGGCCAGGAGGAGGAACGGCTTGCCCAGCCCATCCACCAGGCGGTAGAGGGCCAGCCGGGGCTCCTGGTAGTCCTGGATGTGGTCCTCGACGAAGCTCAGGTGCGGCCGCCGGGACCGGTAGTCAATCAGCTGGTCCGCGTCGAAGACCGCCACCGGCTGGGCATCGAGGGAATCCAGCAGTTCCGCGTTGATCTGCTTCACCACGTGGCCGGCGTCGGCAAACCCGGTGAAACCCATGACCAGGTTCAGCCCCTGCAGTTCGGGGCTGTGGAACAGCTCGATGTTGCTGGCATAAAGCGCGTCGGGGTCCAGCAGGGAGCCGGAAATCCGTTCAAGCACGGCATGTTCCTTTCAGGGGTGCGGGTGGACATCATTCATAACGCTGCACGGGTACCCGGCATTCCGCGGCCCGGTGTGGCGCGCATCTCAGGAAATTCCCCTGCTGCGCCGGGTAAGGGCTACGATCGGAACTGGCCTGCCAGCCGGGCCTGAACCCACCCGGTGACCGTCCGGAACGGCCGGATCCGGGCCATCATGGCAGAGCGCCCAACATGCATCCCTGCCCGAACGTTTCGAGAATTGAGGACTCATCCCTGTGGTCAAGAATACTGAAGTCAACCTTAGTACCGTCTCGCGGGACCTGAAGAAGAGCCCCAGCGAGGCAGTGGTCATCGGGGTGGGACAGGGAACCGACGGTCCCGTCCTGCTGGAGAACCCGCTGACGGCAAAGTCCGCAGAGGCACTGGCGGACTCACTTAAGGCCCTCGGGGTTACCGGCGCTGCAGACCAGCTGGTCCGCCTGCCGGGCCTGCCCGAGACCGGCGCCGGCATCCTGGTCCTGGCCGGCGTCGGAAAAGTCCCCGCGACGGGGTCAATCACAGGTGAGGCACTCCGCAGGGCAGCGGGGTCGGCCGTGCGGCAGCTGGCCGGCCTGGCCACAGTAACCCTGGCGTTCCCGACGGCGGGAGTGGAGGACGTGGCGGCAGTCGCCGAAGGTGCCGCGCTGGGCGCCTACTCCTTCACTGAATTCCGGTCCTCCACGGACGGGCTCAAGGATCCGGTCCGCAACGCGATGATCTTCACCGAACTTGCCGGCGGCGCAGAACTCGAAGCCGCCCTCAAGCGTGCCGGACTCGTTGCCAAGGCCGTGAACCACACACGCTCCCTGGTCAACACGCCCCCCAGCCACCTGTACCCGGAATCCTTCGCGGAGGCAGCCAAGGACCTGGCCAAGGGCCTGCCCGTCAAGGTCACCGTGTGGGACGAGAAGCGCCTGGAGAAAGAGGGCTTCGGCGGCATCATGGGCGTGGGCAAGGGCTCAACGCGCCAGCCCCGCCTGGTGAAGGTCGAGTACGCCCCCGCGAAGGCGGCCGCGAAAATCGCACTCGTCGGCAAGGGCATCACCTTCGACACCGGCGGGATCTCGCTTAAGCCCGCCCTGAACATGGGTGACATGAAGAGCGACATGGCCGGTGCCGCCGTCGTCCTCAACACCGTCCTGGCCCTTGCCGGACTGGGCCTGCCCGTGAAGGCCACCGCCTGGCTCTGCATTGCCGAAAACATGCCCGGCGGCGGCGCCTCCCGCCCCGCCGACGTCCTGACCATGTTCGGCGGCAAGACCGTGGAAGTCCTCAACACCGACGCCGAAGGCCGGCTGGTCATGGCCGACGGCATCGTCGCCGCCAGCCGCGAACTCCCCGACGCCATCATCGACGTCGCCACCCTGACCGGCGCGCAGCTGATCGCGCTGGGCAACCGCACCGCGGGAATTATGGGCTCGGACAGCGTCACCGGTGCACTCAAGGCGGCGGCGGACCGCGCCGGCGAGCTGGTGTGGCCCATGCCGCTGCCGGAAGAGCTGCGCCCCACCCTGGACTCCCAGGTGGCGGACCTGGCCAACATCGGCGAACGGCACGGCGGGATGATGACCGCAGCCGTGTTCCTGCGCGAGTTCGTGGGTAAGGACAAGGCAGGCGAACAGATCCCCTGGGCGCACATCGACATCGCGGGACCGTCCTTTAATAACGGAAGCCCGTACGGCTACACGCACAAGCAGGGCACCGGATGCACCGTCCGGACCCTGGTGGCCTACGTGGAGGACATCCTCGCGGCCGCCTAAGAACGGCCCCAACCCCCGTGCCACGCGGCCCTGCGGCCAGGTGATTCCTGTGCCACAGGGCCGCGTGACACTGGACACAAGCGCTCCACAAACGCAGTGCCAAGGTGGAGCATGGATAGGTGGTTCGCTAAGGTGAACCACGGTAGTCACAAATGCAAGAGAGTTGCCCTGCTGACATAATCACGGCAGTGCAAGTTCCAAGACCAGATGATGCGCGCTGAACGCGTCATCGTTCACGCGAGGGAGCGTTTTAGTGGCCGATCAGGCAACTGCGCAAGAATTCGACATCCTGGTACTCGGTGGCGGCAGCGGCGGATACGCTGCAGCGCTGCGTGCAGTACAGCTCGGCCTCACCGTCGGCCTCGTGGAGAAGGGCAAGCTGGGCGGCACCTGCCTCCACAACGGCTGCATCCCCACCAAGGCGCTGCTGCACTCCGCAGAGCTGGCCGACCACGCCCGTGACTCCGCCAAGTACGGCGTGAACGTCACCCTCGACGGCATCGACATCAACGCCGTCAACGCGTACAAGGACGGCATCATCGCCGGCAAGTACAAGGGCCTGCAGGGTCTCATCAAGTCCAAGGGCATCACCGTCATCGAAGGTGAAGGCAAGCTTCAGGGCACCGACACCGTGGTGGTGAACGGTACCGCGTACAAGGGCAAGAACATCGTCCTGGCCACCGGCTCCTACTCGCGCACCCTTCCGGGCCTGGAAATCGGCGGCAAGGTCATCACCTCCGACCAGGCCCTCACCATGGACACCATCCCCAAGAGCGCCATCATCCTGGGCGGCGGCGTCATCGGCGTCGAATTCGCCTCGGTCTGGAAGTCGTTCGGCGTGGACGTCACCATCGTCGAAGGCCTCCCCTCCCTCGTTCCCAACGAGGACGCCACCATCGTCAAGAACTTCGAGCGTGCCTTCAAGAAGCGCGGCATCAAGTTCTCCACCGGCGTCTTCTTCCAGGGCGTCGAGCAGAATGACGACGGCGTCAAGGTCACCCTGGTGGACGGCAAGACGTTCGAGGCAGACCTCCTCCTGGTCGCCGTGGGCCGTGGCCCCGTCACCGCCAACCTCGGCTATGAGGAAGCGGGCATCACCATCGACCGCGGCTTCGTCATCACCAACGAGCGCCTCCACACCGGCGTCGGCAACGTCTACGCCGTCGGCGACATCGTCCCCGGCGTGCAGCTGGCGCACCGCGGCTACCAGCAGGGCATCTTCGTGGCCGAGGAAATCGCCGGCCTGAAGCCGGTGATCGTCGAGGACATCAACATCCCCAAGGTCACCTACTCCGAGCCCGAGATCGCCACCGTTGGCTACACCGAGAAGGCTGCCAAGGAGAAGTTCGGCGAGGACCAGGTGCAGACCCAGGAATACAACCTTGCCGGCAACGGCAAGAGCTCCATCCTGGGCACCGCCGGCCTGGTCAAGCTGGTCCGCCAGAAGGACGGCCCCGTCGTCGGCGTCCACATGATCGGTGCCCGCATGGGCGAGCAGGTGGGCGAAGCCCAGCTGATCGTGAACTGGGAAGCCTACCCGGAGGATGTTGCGCAGCTGCTGCACGCACACCCCACCCAGAACGAAGCCCTCGGCGAGGCCCACCTGGCGCTGGCCGGCAAGCCGCTGCACGGCTAGTTCATCCCAGCATTACCAGGCCCGGTGCACCCGGTCGCGCAGACCGGGTGCACTAGGCTTCCAACAAGGCAGCAATCATTCGCACTAAAGATCAATAAGGAGAACGGGGACGACATGTCTGAATCCGTTAACTTGCCCGCCCTCGGTGAGAGTGTCACCGAAGGAACCGTCACCCGCTGGCTCAAGCAGGTAGGTGACCGGGTAGAGGTGGACGAGCCGCTGCTCGAAGTCTCCACCGACAAAGTAGACACTGAAATCCCCTCTCCCGTAGCTGGCGTGATTGAAGAAATCCTGGTCGCTGAAGACGAGACCGCAGAGGTCGGCGCACCGCTGGTGCGCATCGGCGATGGCTCCGGCGGCGGTTCCGCCCCGGCCGAAGAAGCTCCCGCTGCCGCTCCGGCGCAGGAGGCTCCGGCCCAAGAAGCACCTGCGCAGGAAGCACCCGCTGAAGCAGCACCTGCACAGGAAGCGCCTGCCCAGGAGGCTCCGGCTGCCGGCGGCGAAAGCCACGAAGTGACGCTCCCTGCCCTGGGGGAGAGCGTCACCGAAGGCACCGTGACCCGCTGGCTCAAGGCCGTCGGCGACTCCGTCGAGGTCGACGAGCCCCTGCTCGAGGTCTCCACGGACAAGGTTGACACCGAGATTCCGTCCCCGGTTGCCGGCACGCTGCAGGAAATCCGGGTCAACGAGGACGAGACCGCCGAGGTCGGTTCCGTCCTGGCCGTCATCGGCTCCGGCGCCCCCGCTGCCGCAGCTCCCCTGCAGGAAACCCCCGCTGCTCCCCAGCAGGAAGCCCCCAAGCAGGAAGCACCGAAGCAGGAAGCCCCCAAGCAGGAAGCTCCCGCCCCGGCAGCAGCACCGGCCCCCGCCGCAGCTCCCGCGCCCGCCCCGCAGGCTGCCCCTGCAGCCCAGGAAGCCGCCCCGGCCGCAGGCTCGGAATCCGGCTACGTCACTCCCCTGGTCCGCAAGCTGGCCAACCAGCACGGCGTGGACATCTCGTCACTGTCCGGCACCGGTGTTGGCGGCCGCATCCGCAAGCAGGATGTCATTGCCGCCGCTGAAGCCAAGGCTGCTCCGGCAGCGGCTCCGGCAGCAGCCCCCGCCACTTCCGCCCCGGCCGCATCGGGTGCGGCTGCCTCGTCGCTGCGCGGAACCACCCAGAAGGCTCCCCGCATCCGCCAGGTCATCGCCCGCCGCATGCGCGAGTCCCTCGAGGTCTCCACCCAGCTCACCCAGGTACATGAAGTGGACATGACCAAGGTGGCCAAGCTGCGAGCCCGTGCCAAGAACTCGTTCCAGGCCCAGAACGGCGTCAAGCTGACCTTCCTGCCGTTCATCGCCAAGGCAGTCGCCGAGGCCCTCAAGCAGCACCCCAAGCTCAACGCTGCGTACGACGAGGACAAGCAGGAAATCACCTACCACAACGCCGAGCACCTGGCGATCGCCGTCGACACCGACAAGGGCCTGCTGGTTCCGGTCATCGCCGACGCCGGCAACCTGAACCTCGCCGGACTGGCAGGCAAGATTGCCGATGTTGCCTCCCGTACCCGCGACGGCAAGATCGGTCCGGACGAACTGTCCGGCGGAACGTTCAGCATCACCAACATCGGTTCGGTGGGCGCACTGTTCGACACCCCGATCATCAACCAGCCGCAGGTTGGCATCCTGGGCACCGGCGCGATCGTCAAGCGTGCCGTTGTGGTTGCCGACGAAAACGGTGACGACTCGATCGCCATCCGCTCCATGATGTACCTGTCCCTGACGTACGACCACCGCCTGGTGGACGGCGCGGACGCGGGCCGGTTCCTCCAGACCCTGAAGGCACGCCTCGAAGAAGGCGCGTTCGAAGCGGACCTGGGGCTGTAACAGCCAGCCACGAACGACGGCGGCGGGCTCCAACGGTGGGATAACCACCGGCGGCGCGCGCCGCCGTCGTCGTTTTAACGGGCCGCCGGCACTGGTGGCCAGCGTGGCTTTGCTACAGGCGGTAGAACTGACTGGCTAAGCTGGTGCCATGACTATCCTCTTTAACGTCCTGGTTTTCCTGCACGTAGTGGGCGCGGCCATGATCGTGGGCTACTGGATCGCCACGATGCGGACCCCTACCGTGCACCCGCGCCAGCGTGACGGCGCCTTCCTGCAGCTCCTTACCGGCATCGCCATGATGGGCATCCTTCCGTTCCTGCCGGACAAGGATCCCAACTACGCCAAGCTGGGCATCAAGTTCGTCATCGCCATCGTGGTTGCCGTCCTGGCCATTATCGGAACCCGCAAGGTCAAGAAGGGTGAGCCCGTCTCCACCGGCCTCGCCCACGGCGTCGGCGGACTGGCCCTGGTCAACGTCGCCATCGCCACCATCTGGCAGTAAACCCATTCCGGGATCCGGTCATAATCCTCTGAGAGCGGACAATCCGTGCATGGCAGTGGCTGGATCCCTAGGATGGGAGACGGTGGGCCCGGCCATGCCGCCGGACCCGGACCGAATCGACGTTGAGGAGAGACATGGCTACAACACGCAACGCCCACACTGTATGGACCGGAAGCCTGACCGAAGGCTCGGGCAACACCACCCTGGACAGCTCCGGCCTTGGCACCTTCGATGTCACCTGGAAGGCGCGCACGGAGGCTGCCGGCGGAAAGACCAGCCCGGAAGAGCTGATCGCCGCCGCCCACTCGGCCTGCTTCTCCATGGCCTTCAGCCACGAACTCAGCCAGGCCGGTTTCACCCCTGAAGAGGTCAACACCAAGTCTGAGGTTGGCTTCCAGCCCGGGACCGGCATCACCGGCAGTCACCTGACCCTCAACGCCCGCATCCCCGGTATCTCGGAAGAGGACTTCCAGCGCATTGCCGAGGCTGCCAAGAAGGGCTGCCCGGTGTCCCAGGCCCTGGCCGGCATCGAGATCACCCTCGACGCCACGCTGCAGTCCTAGGTGTACTGCCCAGGGACGTTGGTTCGGTGAATGTGATGACTCGCTGGAGTCGTTGAGCCAAAGGTGAGGACCTCCGGTTGCACAGTGGAGT